>NZ_JAKNBL010000019.1 GCF_022410535.1 Pelotomaculum terephthalicicum JT | reverse complement strand
TCTTTGCCATGCCCATTTTTAGGAATGTCGTGAAAAGGACAGTCTTTTTAGCCTGGCATGCCAGAATTTCCAGTTGCTTTATTCCAGATTTAATGATTCCTCCCATCTAATGCCGAGAGCCTATTTAGTATTCATGTTGCTTGCTCTTTTGTGATCAATATCATTAAAAGTAAATATCAGCCGAACGGGTTTCGTCAGATTACCGGCCGTCTTGCCAGAACTGTTGACTATTTTTATGTCCACTGCTTTTGTCACAAAATATTCTTCTGTGGGAAGTATTTTTTTGCTATCTGTTGCTTCTACTTTAACTTCGTAAGTTTTATCACTGGCTTTAGGTGGCGCCTCGAAGCGAAAACCAAGTTCTTCATTTGATAAAGTTGCCGGTAACTGCCCTATAGTAGTAGTTGAGACAGCCCAGCATGTTCCGCCCGTAAATAAAAATGCTGATAATATTAAAACCAATAAAACCATCTTCATACGTTTCATCATTTTTCTCCCCCTCCTGGAATTTAACAAACTGGCTACTCGACAATAATGATTTACCAATGGATAATTATGCAAATAAAGTGATTAAATCCTTTAAAACATATGACACCCCCTTTAGTTTAAAAAGTATTACCTTCGAACCAGCCCGAGGCTTGTCTACGCAAACCAAGCAAAATCTCTTTTTGACATTGTAACTTATAAAGCATTCATTGCTATTTTTTTTGGATAAAAAAGAGGAACCCTCGCCAGCCTAGTGAATAGTAATAAGGAGTTGTCATATTTAAGGAAACTCCTCTTAAACTTAATAGAAGGGCCGTACTGTTAAGTGAGGAGGGAAAATATTGAATAATGGCGGAGCTATCGGTCTGTTTGATTCGGGAATCGGCGGCCTGACGGTCTTCAGGGAAGTTAACAGAATTCTCCCTAATGAATCAGTCGTTTACTATGGCGATACGGCGCACGTGCCGTATGGTTCACGCAGCTTTGAGGAATTAATATATTTTGCCGGCAGGATTGTGGCCTATTTAGTGGAACAAAAGATCAAGTATGTCATTTTTGCCTGCAATACCAGTTCGGCCTTGTCTTTGCCTGTTTTAAAAAAGATTTACTCTCTGCCGATGATGGGTCTGGTCCAACCCGGCGCCGCTGAAGCGCTGCGGCTTACCCGTAACCGGAAGGCCGGTGTCATTGCCACTGAGGTCACAATCAAGACCAGAGCTTATGAAAAAGCCCTAAAAGCGCTTGACGGTAATGTTGAGGTCGTCAGCCTGGCTGCGCCGCTTCTTGTCCCCCTGGTTGAGACAGGGGACCCTAATACGCAACCAGCCGCCGCTGTGGTGCGGGAGAGCTTGGCTCCATTGCGCGGCGCCGGCATCGACACCCTGATTCTCGGTTGTACGCACTACCCTTTTTTGAAGGGATTAATTGCCTCCGAGATGGGACCGGAGGTGCGGCTGGTAGACCCGGCCGGAGCGACTGTGCGGTCGGCGGCAAAGGAAATGGCCGGCTTGGGGCTGCTGGCCGCGGGCGGCGCCGTTCCGGCGCACCGTTTTGTTGTAAGCGGCGATCCGGAAGCCTTTCGCGAGAAGGCGCGGCTTTTTATGGGAAGTGACATCGGGCCGGTTGCCCGCGTAGCATTGTGAAAGCGTGAGAGGAGGATGATTATAAGCCGTGCCTAAAGTTGGCCTGACCACAACAGTGCCGGTGGAAGTAATCATTGCCGCCGGATGGGTGCCGGTGGACCTGAATAATCTTTTTATCACCGGAGAGAATCCCCAGGCGCTGGTGGAGGAAGCCGAACTGGCCGGGTACCCCCGGAATCTATGCGCCTGGATTAAGGGAATTTACAGCACGGTGTTGAAGCAGCGGGATATTCAGACAGTGATCGCGGTGACCCAGGGTGACTGCAGCAACACGCACGCCCTGATGGAAACGCTGGAGTTGGCCGGGGTGGAAATTGTGCCCTTTGCCTTCCCGTACGACCGTGACGCCGACCTCTTGCGGCTGCAGATTGAGAAGATGATGTTTTACTTCGACGTGTCCTGGCGGCAGGTGGAGGAAGCCAAAGAAAAACTGGACCGGGTGCGGGGCAGGGTATGGGAGCTGGACCGGCTGACCTGGCAGGAAAGCCGTATCAGCGGGTGGGAAAACCATCTTTACCAGGTCAGCTGCAGTGATTTTAACGGTGATCCGGATAAATTCGCTGCGGATGCGGACATGTTATTGGAAGAAGCCCGTTCCCGGCTCCCGGCGGAAAAGGTGCTGCGGCTGGGGTATATCGGGGTGCCGCCGATTGTCGGCGACTTGTACCAGTATCTTGAGGAGCGCGGGGCGCGGGTGGTTTTTAACGAAACCCAGCGGCAGTTTACCATGCCCTGCGCGGCAGACGGCCTGGTCGAGCAATACCGGC
Source organism: Pelotomaculum terephthalicicum JT (assembly GCF_022410535.1). Classification (GTDB taxonomy): domain Bacteria; phylum Bacillota; class Desulfotomaculia; order Desulfotomaculales; family Pelotomaculaceae; genus Pelotomaculum_D; species Pelotomaculum_D terephthalicicum. Next base: position 53,666 of record NZ_JAKNBL010000019.1, on the reverse strand, counting down.
AGTACACTTACCCGTACGGTATCTTTTTCCGCCTGGCGGACATCCGGCGGGAAGCCGCCCGGCGCAAGCTGGACGGGATTATCCACTATGCCCAGAGCTTTTGTTTCCGGCAGATAGAGGACCTGATTATCAGGCAGAAGCTTGACCTGCCGCTGCTGACCCTGGAGGGCGACAAGCCCAACCGCCTGGACGCGCGCACCCGGATGCGCCTGGATGTTTTTTTAGATATGCTGAGGTGATTGCATGTATATCGGCCTGGACCTGGGCAGCCGCAACGTGAAGATAGCCTTGATGGAAAAAGGCCGGACTGTCCGCTTGCTGGAGTTTGACACGGTTAATTTTTACCGGGAATACGGGCGAAAAACCGGCGGCAGGCTCATGGTTGATTTTGCCGCGCTCGGACTTGACGCAGCCGGCGCGGTGATTACCGCGACAGGGTACGGCCGCCAGGCTGTAAATGTGCGTGACGCCCGGATCATCCCGGAAATAAAAGCGCATGTCCACGGCGCCGTTCACTTGACCGGGCTGACCGGCTTCACCCTGCTCGATCTGGGCGGACAGGACAGCAAAGTAGCCCTGGTGCGCCGGGGGCGGTTGGCGGACTTTTTGACCAATGACAAGTGCGCCGCCAGCACGGGGAGGTACCTGGAAAACATGGCCGCGGTTTTGAATATCGGCCTGGAAGAGCTCGGCCTTCATTACCGGGACCCGGTGGAATTGACCTCCACCTGCGCCATTTTTGGCGAAAGCGAGCTTATTGACAAAATCGTTGAGGGGCATCCCGTTTCCGCTCTGGCTGCCGGGGTAAATTACAGTATATTCAAGCGAATTCACCCCATGCTGGCCAAATTGGCCAGCGACATTGTCGTATTTACCGGCGGGGTGGCCCGCAGCGGCGCGCTGGCGGAGATTATCAGGCGGGAGACCGGAGCGCGGGTGGTTGTGCCGGAACAACCGGAATACGCCGGCGCCATCGGGTGCTGCGTATCCGCTGAAGAGCAGCGCGCTGTTCTTCAGTAAAAATTGCGGGGAGGAATGAAATGATGCGGATAACCGTTCTGGGCTGCTGGGGGCCGTATCCCCGGGCCGGCGGCGCCTGCTCGGGCTACCTGGTCAGCGGCGGCGGGGTAAACGTGATGCTGGAAGCGGGCAGCGGGACTTTAAGCAGGTTGATGGGTCACATTGATTTTCGCGCGCTGGACGCCGTTGTCGTGACGCACCTGCACCACGACCATTACCTGGACCTTTTTCAGCTGCGCCACGCGGTGGAAGGGGCCAGGCGGGCCGGCAGCCGCGACAAGCCGTTAAAGCTTTACATCCCGTCCAGGCCGGATGGTGAATTCAGCTTGCTTAACAGTTATAAGGAGGCTTTTGCGGTAAAAGCGATAGATTCGTTAGCCGAGGAAGAGATAACCGGCGGTTTTGCAGGGCGGAGGCTGGAGATCGGCGGCCTGGCAGTCCGCTTTATACCAGCGAGACACCTCCTGCCGGGCTATTCCGTATCATTTGAGAGGTCAGGCAAGTTTGTTTTTTCCAGCGACACCGCCCGCACCGACGGGCTAATCGCGCTGGCCGCCGGTGCGGACCTGTTCCTTTGCGAGGCGAGCGGCCTGGACAGCGACGCCGGCCATATGGAGGGAGCGCACCTGACCGCCCGCCAGGCTGGTGAAGTAGGGCGGGCGGCCGGCGTTAAGCGGCTGCTGCTCACCCATTTCTGGCCGGAGTACGACCTGGCGGAATTGAGCGCCCAGGCCGCGGCGGGGTTCGGGGGGCCGGTGACGGCGGTGCGGGAAGACGAGACATATACATGCATACCAATAGCAAACGAGGGATAAACATGGTCAGAGTTGACGGCAGGAAGCCCGGGCAATTAAGGCCGGTGCGGATAACGAAGAATTATATCAAGCACGCCGAGGGTTCGGTTTTGATCGAAGCAGGTGATACCAGGGTCATTTGCACGGCTACCGTAGAGGAGAGAGTGCCGCCTTTTTTAAAAGGAGTAGGGAAGGGCTGGGTTACGGCCGAATACGGCATGCTGCCGCGCGCCACCGGAATGAGGAATTCCAGGGAGGCGGCCAGGGGTAAAATCGGCGGCCGGACTCATGAAATCCAGCGTCTGATCGGCCGTTCCCTGCGCTCGGTGATTGATCTTTCTGCGCTTGGTGAGCGAACAGTGCTGCTGGACTGCGACGTCATCCAGGCGGACGGCGGCACGCGAACAGCTTCAATCACCGGAGCTTTCGTGGCGCTGGCGGAAGCTTTGAGCAAATTGAAAGCGGAGGGGCTAATCCGTCGCGTACCCTTGACCGACTATATCGCCGCCATAAGTGTCGGCAGGCTGGGCGGCGAGATCTTGCTCGACCTTTGCTACGAGGAAGACTCTGCGGCGGAGGTGGACATGAACATTGTCATGACCGGCGCCGGACGTTTCGTGGAAGTGCAGGGCACCGGGGAGGAAGCCACCTTTACCAGGCAGGAGATGAACGATATGATTGAGTTGGCGGCGCAGGGGATTCAGCAGTTGGTCGCCTTTCAAAAAGAAGCGCTGGGTGCATATGGTAGCGGGGAGGAAGATGGGAATGAAACTGGTCCTGGCGACGAATAACAAGGGCAAGGTCAGGGAAATGTCCGAAATGCTGGCGTCTTGCGGCATCGAGGTGTTATCCCTGGCCGATTTTCCCCAGGTTGGGGATATTGAGGAGGACGGCGATACATTTCAAGCAAACGCTGTGAAAAAAGCCGCAATAACAGCCGAACTGACCGGGCTGACAGCCCTGGCCGACGATTCCGGCCTGGAGGTGGATTACCTTGGCGGAGCCCCGGGAGTCTATTCGGCCCGCTTCGCCGGGGAGGAGAAGAGCGACCGGGCCAACAATGAAAAGCTGCTGAGACTTTTAGCCGGGCTGCCGCCGGACAAGCGCGCCGCGCGGTTCCAATGTGTTATGGCCATTGCCCGGCCCGGCGGTTTCGTCCATACCGTGCAGGGGACCTGCGAGGGAGTGATCGCCGGTGAGCCGCGGGGCGATATGGGTTTCGGCTACGATCCATTGTTCTACCTGCCTGATTACGATAAAACTTTCGCCGAACTTGACCTGTCTGTTAAAAACAAAATCAGCCACCGCGGCAAGGCCCTGGCCCAGGTCCTGGAATACTTGTCCGAGTTGAGCAAGAAAGAGATTGACAGGGGGTGATGACTGTTGCGGGTGGCAGTATTCAGCGACAGCCACGGACGGCTGACATTTGCCTTCCAGGCTCTCCGGAGCGCCGGGCCGGTTGATTTAATATTGCACGCCGGCGATCACTGTAGCGACGGCTTGAAGTTAGGCGCTGAAACCGGTATAGCGGTAAAGGCGGTTAGAGGAAATTGCGACTATGGCCTTGACGGGTTGGCGGAGGAAATTGTCGAGTTGTCCGGCCGGCGAATCCTGCTCACGCACGGCCATCTCGCCGGGGTCAAGCAGCCGTCGTCGCGCGGGAACTTATTGGCGGCGGCCCGGGAAAACGGGGTGGAGGCAGTGGTCTTCGGACACACTCACGTTGCTGTTGCCGAGCACGAGGGGGGCGTGCTGCTTTTTAACCCCGGCAGCATTGCCAGGCCGCTGGATCAGGAGCGTCCCAGCTACGGGATTCTGGAAATCACCGGGGAAGGCATCATTCCTTATATCTGCCGTATTTAGCCTACACGCACCCGGTGATATTTTCAGCCCACCAAAATAATTTTGACTCCGGGTAAATTATTGGTTATAATATTAATTGCATTATCAAAATATGATTTCCACAAGCGGGTGTAGCTCAATGGTAGAGCATCGGCCTTCCAAGCCGAGTACGTGGGTTCGATTCCCATCACCCGCTCCATTCTTTTTGAGCAGGGCGTTTTGGGTGTATGTGACTGGAAGCATAAGTTTGCCATTTGGCAGACTTATGCTTCTTGATAATTTACGGGGTGGGTGCCAAACTTAAGTACGAAGGCTCGCGGCAAGCTTATGCTTCCTTTTTGGAATGATGATAAGAACTATAAGAGATTAAATTAATGGTTTTAATTTTTTATTACTCCCGTTATTAAAGGATTATTTCTTTGTTTGGCGTAGTTATATTTTGGGAGAGCGATTTCAATGATGAATATGACAAAGGGGTCCACTGTCAAGAGTTATCTAACAGGGTCTCTAAATCCGGCACTTGATGCCGATTTTATCCGCATGCGGCTCTTTGGAAATATGTCAAGTACTGCGATATCGGGGGATATCTAAAGAAAAACTTAACTATTAGAGAGGATAATAAACATGTGCCGGGAATACGAAGTTTCATCCTTACTAATATGTACCAAGATAAAGGACGATAGGGGGAGAACACTGAATCTGGCGAAACCATTTCCAAAACTAGTTGGATATGTATTAAAAGATTTGGATTTAAATGAAACTATAGCAATGGGAAAGCTAAAAACGGTGGAATTATTGGAGGAAGGGAAAATAAAAATTAAAAATGTCGGGATAGCATCCCTGCATATCATTGACAAAGGCAGCGGTAAGCAAATGAAGTTTTTGTCAGATAGGAGTGGCATACCAATTAAGAGCGATGCTCGGATTACGGTAAACGATAATGAAGGAAATATATTGGATGACTATAAGGATATAATAATGGAGGAAGTCAATGGTTATATTCGAGGTTAAAACAAACGTGCTAGTCCCGGGTTGCTACTGCTTTATCGCACTGTTTAAAGAGGTTCCGGGGGAACTATATTCCCGCTGCTGATCTTTTCCAGTTTTTTTCTGGGCTCATCAGTAATTGTTAGTTTAGTCTCTTTAACAAAATCATAGTAAACGAGAATATCTTGCGCCTCAGCGGCCATTTGATTGCGCTCATTGTAAATAGCGTGCTTGATAACAAAACTTGTATTTTTAATCTCCGATACCTTGGAATAGACATAAATTTTGCCCGGATAAAATAGTGGACGGTAATACTGACAGGTAATCGAAGCCAGCACCGGGCCTTCTTTTTCTTTTGCCTGAGATTGCATCAAACCGATTATATGTAAAAGTTCGACCCTTGCTTCCTGGATATAGTATATGAACGACACATTATTCACATGTCCACGAAAATCAACTTCAAACCAATCGATCCGACGCTCTAGTTTATGGGCATAGCCATTCACAAAAATACCTCCCGCATGGAACAATTGCATCCGTTTAACAAACACGTCCACTCATACCAATAATGACTTATAATCATATTATATATTTGCAGTGAACTAGTATCAAACAAAATCCTTAAAAAAACTAACAAATCATTGTTAATGGGGCATCTCCGACTGGGCCAAGCGGCTGTCGCCACGGCAGTCAAGAACGGGATCATGAAGGGATACGACGACAACACCTTCCGGCCCCAGGGCAACACCACCATATTCGGTGATGATCTTTTTATCAATTTGGGCTGTTGTTTAGCTCAACTCATTAACCACTAGCTTTTTCCATATCCAAAAACCACTTAGGGAAATATTGATCCCTTCCGGTGCGGCAACAACTCCTTTAAAAATGAAAATCTTAATCCCGCCGGCGGTCACTTTGTTAAAACTCCGGGGTTCGGGCGGTGAGCCTGCGAGCACGGCAAGCTCACTGGAGCAGCTGGCTCAACTTCCTGTCGTTCTAATAATTATTGTGATCGTATCAGTCTTTTGGAGAATATATTTTCTGGCATCAGGAGTAATCTCGACCTTGATCATTTTTTCGCCCCCGGTCTTAATATAGTACTTGAATTTACAAGCGGCATAGTGGCTGGCTTAAGACGCCTATGGGTGTTGGCAATCCTCTAACCAACGGAACTATCCTGTCAGTCCATTCATATTATATACTTAAAAATGACTGATTTTAAGAGGTGATCAATGTTGTATTACAATCCGAACTTTTATCATATACCCATCATGTTTACTAAAGCACAAGTGGATGTAAGGAATTATATGCGTATGCTATGGGAACAGCATGATGTTTGGACATGGTCAACCATAACAAGCCTGGTATTTGGTTTGCCGAATGTAGACTCCGTTGTCGCTAGATTACTTCGTAATCCCGTGGATTTTGAGCATGCGCTGCAGCCTTATTACGGAGAAAGAATTGCTGCGAAATTTCGGGATTTGTTAAAGGAGCATCTTGTTATAGCTGCAGATCTTGTCAAAGCAGCAAAAGCCGGAGATAATAAGGCAGCAGCAGAAGCAGAAAGAAAATGGTATGCTAATGCTGATGCAATCGCTGTTTTCTTGGGGAATATCAATCCTTATTGGTCTCAGGAGCATTGGAGAAGGATGATGTACCGCCACCTGGAATTGGTTAAAGCAGAAGCAGTTTACATGCTTACCGGACAGTATGAGGCAAGCATCACAGCGTATGATGAAAATGAGATACACACTTTGGGAATGGCTGACGTAATGGCTGAGGGTATAATTAAGCAGTTCCATATATATTAAGCCTCATCCTGGATGAACTTTTTAATCTCATCCTTTCCGGGTACCCTGCCGGAAGCTTTAACCTTTTCGTTGATTACAATGGCAGGAGTTTTCATAATCCCATAACCCATGATCTTTCTAAGGTCCTCCACCTTTTCCACCGGCACCTGGAGGCCCATTTCCGCAACTGCTTCCTCGGCAAGTTGATGAAGCCTCCTGCAGTTTGCACAGCCTGTGCCTAAAATTTTGATATCCATTATTTTAGCCGTCCTTTCATATTTAACGAACTCTTACATCAAGAGATGGCCGAAGGCATTAAAGGTGTAGCCGATGATGATGATGCCCAGGGTAACAAGCCCGACGAATATTGCCAATAGCTTCACCTTTACCACTTGATTCAACAAAATCAAGGAAGGGACTGAAAGCGCGGTTACGGCCATCATCAGGGACAGCGCCGTACCGAGCCCCACCCCTTTTGCCACCAGGGCTTCGGCGATAGGCAGCGTACCGAAAATATCCGCGTACATCGGCACACCGACTAATGTCGCCAGCAGCACAGAATACCATTTGTCCTGACCGAGCAGCGCGCTGATGATTGACTCCGGAATCCAATTGTGGATGGCGGCGCCGATCCCGACGCCGATTAGAATAAACAGCCAGACCTTTCTGACAATGTCCCGCACCTGCTCCCTGGCAAAAACTATTCTGTCACGGGCAGTCAGTTCTTCCGGGGCGGCATCGATGAGTTTATTTTCATATACAAACGGCTCTACATACTTTTCAAGCTTTAAATTATTGATGATTGAGCCGCCGATAACAGCCAGAAAAATACCCACAAGCACATAGGCAATGGCAATTTTCCAGTTGAATATGCTGGCAATTAATATAACCGAAGCCAGGTCTACCAGGGGTGACGATATCAAAAAGGAAAAGGTAATGCCAATAGGCAGGCCGGCATTGGTAAAGCCGATAAATAAAGGAATGGAGGAGCAGGAACAGAACGGGGTTACCGTGCCGAACAGCGCCCCCATTGTATTCGCTTTAATGCCGGCGAAATTGCCCAGGGCTTTGCGGGTCCGCTCAGGTGAAAAAAAACTTTGGATATATGAAATAGTAAATATTAGTACGGAGAGCAGGATGAATATTTTGCTCACATCATAGATAAAAAAGTGGATGCTTCCGCCCACTTGCTTATTTACATCCAGGCCGAATACATCTCTTACAAGCAAAGTGACCAGATAGTGAAGCCATTCCATTCTGAGCAGCTGGTCGTTTAGCCAGGAAAATATGAACAAAAGAGTATACCTCTTTTCTTAAGCGCAGTCACTACCGGGACTGCCGCAGGCAGCCCGGTCACTGCCGCAACGGGTTGACCGCCGATGCCGCCCGGTACCGCCGCCGCAGCTTAAAGGGCCGTTTGCATATTTATTGCAGCCGGATTTCTTTACGGCCAGCCATTCGGCAAGATTTTTCATATCATCTGCGTATGGCTCATTTTGCCTGAGTTGATTAAAAATTATGCTGTCCAGAAATTTGCTCCCGTCACTGCGGCAAATGGTGTAATAAACCCACTGCGCACTCTTGCGGTCTGTAACCAGCCCGGCCCGGCGCAGCACCCCCAGATGTCGCGAGGCCTTTGTCTGGGTTATAGCCAGCGTTTCCATAATATCACAGACACATAGCTCCCCATCGTAAAGCAGATTGATGATCCGCAGGCGGGTCTCGTCAGCCAGCGCCTTCAACATTTCCACTATATTGATCATAGCCCTCTCTCTCAAATTATTTTTCCCGGCTGGCATTATTATATTTGCATAACCGAATATACGCATATATTATACGCCATGACTATAAAAAATGTAAATATTCGTTTTCAGGAGATATTAAAACGATATCCCGTACCCCATATAGTTTCAATATATTCTGGATTAGACGGGTCTTTTTCTATCTTTTCACGGACTCTGCGGATATGAACGGCTACTGTGGCAATCTCTCCCAAATTATCGAACCCCCAGATCTTTTCGAAAATCTGTTCCTTGCTAAGTACCCGGTCGGGATTCTCAGCCAAAAATACCAACAAATCAAATTCCTTAGTGGTGAATTGAATTTCCAGGCCGTCAAGGTAAACACGCCGGGAGCTTTTATTGATGGCCAGCCCTTTGATTTTTAGCTCCTCGGGACGATCAGCAACTGTTTGGTTAACCAGACGATTATAACGGGCCAGGTGGGATTTGACTCTGGCCACCAGTTCGGCGGGACTGAAGGGCTTGGTCATATAATCGTCTGCCCCTAGCCCCAGTCCTCTGATTTTATCGATATCTTCTTTCTTGGCTGAGACAATAATTATGGGTATATTGATCCTGTCGCGGATTGTCCGGCAGATTTCAAAACCGTCTACCTCGGGCAGCATGACATCGAGAATGATGATGGCGTAGTTTCCTTGCAGGGCGCGCTGCAGGCCTGAGCGGCCGTTAAGTTCAATGTCCGCTTCAAAGCCGTCTATTTCCAGGTAGTCTCTCTCCAGCTCCGCAATACTTAGTTCGTCTTCAATAATTAAAACCTTTTTCATACTTAAACTCCTCTTTTAAAAAAGACTGTGGCTTTCTTCATTTTTTAAAATAGGCAGCTTTTTTTAAGGTAAAGAATATACTTGTTCCCAAACCTTCAGCGCTTTCCGCCCAAATTCTCCCCTGGTGGGCCTCTATTATTTCCCTGGCGATGGATAGCCCGATCCCGCTGCCCCCGGTTGTCCGGTTTCTTGAACTATCTACCCGGTAGAACCGGTCAAAGATTAAAGGGAGTTTATCTGCCGGAATACCGGAACCGTTATCCCTTATTTCAATTAAAGCTAAGCTTTCTTCTTCTTTCAAAATTATTTTAATTTCCTTTTCTCGCTTGTTTAAATGCTTTTTGGCGTTTTCTATGATGTTGTGAATGACTCTGATTAGTCTCCGCCGGTCGGCCATTATTAAATCACTGCTTTTATAATGGGACTCAAATTTAAGAATAATATTATTTTCGGATAAGTCAAAATTCAATTCTTCTCTGGCATCTTCAAGGTATCTGTTAATTTCTATACATTCAAATGAAAAAGGGATTTGTTTTATGTCCAGCTTGGAAAAAAGGGTCAAATCGTTTGTTAACCGCTCCATTTCCCCGGCGTGGGCAATAATGGTCCGGAGATATTTTTCCACTTTCTCCGGGTTATTGGCCACGCCTTCAATAATGCCTTGGGCGTAGCCTTTAATCGCGGTAATCGGTGTTTTAAGGTCATGGGATATATTTGAGATTAATTCTTTTCGGCTTTTTTCGTATTGTTCATTGAGTTCTTGTGATTGCTTCAGTCTTAGCCGCATCTCTTCAAAGGCCTGATATAATTCTCCTATTTCGTTGTTAACCGGATAGCTGATGGGGTAGTCCAGGTTTCCGTGCTGAATTTCCCGGGCAGCTTTTTTTACCGAATTTAAAGGCTCGATTAAGCTTTTGTAAAACTGGTAGGTTAAAAAACTGTTTGTCAGAAATATGCAAATGATAAAGATTAAAAAAATCCACTTCACATAAGCGATATGGTCGGCAGGTGACGCTTCCCAAGGAGGTACTCTGTTGAGGAAGAGATAGATTTGGCCTGTTGTCCCGTCACTGAAAGAGAAAGCCCGGCATCTTACAATGTAATCTTTTATGATTGCTGAAGTCCATTTCTCTGTAACATCTTGCACATTAAGCTTTAATAAATTTGGTTTGAGTTTTTCAACGTTAAACGGTACGGAATTAGATATAAACTCTCCATTGCGCTGAATCAAAACCCCCATATTAACAGAAGAAATCTTTTCGTTGAGCTGCGCCAGGTAAAACGGATCTTTGAAATAATCCGGTTTATTGGCCAGGTCATGCTCTAATTCTCCCATAAAAGCTATTTTTTCTTGTAATGATTCCTCCTGGGCGGTTTCTATGATCTGAATTTGGTGATCCTCTTCATAATTGGTCAGGATTAGCTTGGCCGACAATACCGCCAGGAGAAGGGGGGCTGTGACCATTATTATGTAGGAAGCCCAAATCTTAAACTTTAAGGACATGTTTTACTCCCAGAACAGTGTTTACAAAATTCATTTCTCTATTTATTATAAAGCTTAATTATTAATTACTTTAAAACTGTTTCTTAAAATTTTTATAAAAATAAAATTCAAATTTTTATCTGGATTTTCAAGTTTTTTAAGGAAATTTTTCAATTTGGTTTAGGTCCAGTTTATTTACTTTTCTTATAATGTGTAAGGCTGAAAAAGTGCGTTTTTTTAGAGAGGTTGAAGGGAGAGGATATAAATTTGAAGCGATTAGCAATTTTAGTATTGGCATTGTTGTTATTGTCTTTTTTAAACGGATGTGGAAGCAAACAGCCTGCCGGCGATGAAATACCTGCCATCGCGGTTGAGGTGGTGAGTGCGGGCAGGACAGACATGAATAAGATTTACGATGCCTCCGGGCAGATTAAAGCGTCGGCGGAAGCAACCATCGCTCCTAAAGTTGCGGGCCGGGTCACCCAAGTCAACGTAAAATTGGGCGACCGGGTGGGAAAGGGGCAAACGCTTTTCCAAATTGACGCTAAGGAAGCACGCAGCCAACTGGCCCAGCTGCAAGCCGACCTGGGCATCTCCCAAGTAAGTTACGATACCGCGGTTCAGGCTTTGAAGGATGCCCAGTCCAATTACGACCGCACCAATATCCTTTATGAAAGCGGCGCAGTGTCAAAGACCGATTTAGAGCAGGCGACAACCAAACTGGTCAATGCCCAGCTCAGCCTGGAGCAGTCCCGGCAGCAGATTGACAAGCTGCAAGTGACCATAAGCACCGCGCAGGACAATTTAAACGATTATACGGTTGCGGCGCCGATTGACGGCTTCATCGGCGCGATAAAGGTAGAGACTGGAGAAATGGTCAGCAGTCAGACGGATGCCGCCGTCATCGTCAACATCGACACCGTCAAGGTGGAGGCTTCGGTGCCGGAAAGTGTGGTGAACGCTGTTCAAACGGGAAGCAATGTCCCGGTGACCATCGACTCCTTGAACAAGTCCGTGGCAGGAACGGTGACCGCGATAGCTCCAAAAGCGGACTCGACCACCATGGGTTATCCGGTGGAAATCACCATAGCCAATCCAACTGGCGAAATTAAGCCGGGGATGACGGTGAAAATCGACCTTTTTACAGGGACTTTGCCAAATGTTGTTGCTGTTCCGGTGGACGCGGTTATTGAAAAGGATGGGCAGCATATTGTATATGTGGTGGAAGATGACAAAGCCAGGGAAGTGTATGTGGAAATAGGAGTGTCCAATGACTCCCAGACTGAAATCACCGAAGGCCTGGAGGAAGGACAGATTGTCGTAGTCCAGGGAAACCGCCTTCTTTCTGACGGTCAGCAAGTAAAAGTAGTCACCGGGCAGGAAGGTGGTTCCCAGTGAAAATAGCAGATTTCTCCGTGGAACGGCCGGTTGCCATCTCGATGCTCATCCTCGCGGTGGTATTCATAGGCCTTTTCGCCCTGCCGAGCCTGAAGGTCGCGCTGATGCCGGATATGAATATACCGGTGGCGATTATCACCACCAGTTATCAAGGAGCAGACCCGGCCGAGGTGGAAAAAATAGTCACGAAACCGATTGAGTCCGCCGTAAGTTCGGTTAGCGGCGTCAAAGAAATCAGCTCCATCTCTTCCAGCGGAAACTCATTGGTGGCGGTGCAATTTGACTACGGGGTTAAGATTGATGACAAGGTAAACGATTTGCGGGACAAAGTGGACGCGGTGCGGAATTATTTGCCGGATGAAGCCGGCAGTCCCAGGATTATGAAAATCGACCTGAACTCCCAGTCCATCATGACCTATTCTCTTGCCGGAGCCAGTCTTACCAAGATGAAAGAAATCGCCGAAGATACCATCCAGCCCGTCCTGGAGCGGATTGAAGGGGTAAGTTCCGTTTCAGTCAGCGGCGGCAAGGAGCGGGAAATTCAGGTCAGGCTGGATCAAACCAAAATGGATGCCTACGGACTGACCGTACAGCAGGTGTCACAGGCGATCTCGGGTGATGATATCACCGGCACGGCGGGAACGCTGGTGAAAGGATCAAGGGAAATCAGCATCAGGGTCATGAACGAATTCAACAATTTGGATGCCGTCAAGAACGTGCAGATCAGCGTGCCCGGCTCATCGAAAAACCATGTCCTGCTGTCGGATATCGCAGACGTGCGGGACGACTTCAAGAAAGACAGCACCCTTACCTACGTGGACGGGAGTGCGTCACTCACTCTTGATGTTATGAAAACTTCGGATGGAAACACGGTGCAGGTGGCGAAGAAGGTGCGTGAGGAAGTCGCCGCTTTAAGTGAAAATCTTCCCGCCGGTGTGCAGATTAACCTGGTCAGCGACACCTCCACCACCATCAACGACACCATCAGAAGTGTTGAAAAACACGGCCTCCTGGGAGGAGTCCTGGCGGTAATCATTCTTTATCTGTTTCTGCGCAACGCCCGCAGCACGGCGGTGGTGGCAATCACCCTGCCGGTGGCTTTAATTGGCACTTTTTCTGTGATGTATTTTTCCGGCGTGACGATTAATATGCTGTCCTTAGGGGGATTGATGCTGGGCCTTGGCTCGCTCGTCGACTTTGCCATCGTGGTGCTGGAAAGCATCTACAGGAAGAGACAGGAAGGATTTGACGTGATTAGCGCGGCCAAACTGGGAACGGCCGAAGTGGGTACCGCCGTGATGGCTTCGGCGGCTTCGCAGATCGTGGTCTTTATGCCTGTCGTCTTCGTCAGCGGCATCGCCAGCATGATTTTCAAACCCCTGGCGCTTACAGTCAGCTTTTCCCACGCCTGCGCCCTTTTTTCCGCTATGACGCTGGTTCCCATGATGGCCTCCAGAATGCTGAAGAATGTCCCGGCGCCGGAGGATATCGGTTACGTGAAAGGAACCAAGAACCCGGTTGCTATTTTCGGTTTCGGACTGCAAAAGCTTACTTCATTTTATAAAACCAGTCTCAACTGGGCTTTGGGCAACCGTAAAAAAGTGGTGGCCGGCGCCTTGCTCCTGTTAGTAGCCAGTTTGGGATGCATCCCGCTGATTGGGATGGAGTTTATATCTGCGATGGACGAAAGAGGAGTGAACGTTCAAATTGAAATGCCCGCGGGAACAAGCTTGGAGGCAACCCGCAAAAAGGCCATGGAAGTCGACACGCTGGCTCAAAAGGCGCTGGAGGGCGGTGTGCAAAAGGGTTATATCACGGTCGGCGGCGGACAGATGTCATTCTTGGGTATTTCCGAAAACAATAACGCGAGTATCAGGTATAAGCTGAAATCCACGGATGAATATAAACCAACGGCAAGCGAGGCGGCGGAAAAAGTGCGCCGGTCCTTAAACGACACTGCCGGAGGCACCATCACGGTGACTGTTGAAAGCGGCGCCATGGGCATGTCCGGCAGCGCGGTCGATGTGATCATTCGGGGCGACGATCTGGATGTGCTGACAGAGCTGGGGAATGAAGCGGTGGATCTTGTCAAAGGGGTTTCAGGCACCAGAAACGTGTCAAATTCACTGTCCAGCAATGTTCAGGTGCAAGTGGTGGTTGATCGTGAAAAAGCGGCGCGTTACGGGCTTTCCGCGTCCCAGGTTCTTTCGGTGGTAAAAACCGCCTTCGGCGGGTCGACGGTAGGCAGTCTGCATACCGGGGACAACACGGTGGATATCACTCTGAAATACTCCGATAAATTTGTTCAAACGGAAAACAGTCTGGCGAGCCTGATGCTGGTGTCCTCTTCCGGGGCAAAGCTGTCGGTGGGCGATGTCGCCGATATTTCCATTAATAATGCGCCCAAAGAAATCAGCCGCTCCAATCAAAACCGGGAGGTAGAAATTACCGCCGATATTTCCGGCAGGCCTTCCGGCAGTGTGAATAGTGAGGTTCAGGAAAAGCTGGCGAAGATGTCGTTGCCTCAGGGCTATATCATCGACTTTAGCGGTGAGCAGGAAAATATGAATGAGTCCTTCAGCGCGCTGGGCCTGGCGCTCATACTGGCGATTATTCTTGTTTTCATGGTGATGGCGGCACAGTTTGAATCCTTGTTCCAGCCGTTTATTATCATGTTCTCCCTGCCTCCTACCTTTATCGGCGTGGTGATCGGGCTGGGGCTCACCGGGACCACTTTGAGCGTGATGAGCCTGATCGGGGCGATCATGCTGGTGGGGATCGTCCTCAACAATGCCATCGTGCTGGTTGACTATATCAATACCCTGCGCAAGCGGGGAATTGAACGTGACGAAGCAATCAAGCAGGCCGGACCGATCCGGCTGCGGCCTATCCTGATGACGGCGCTGTGCACCGTGCTGGCCCTGATGCCCATGGCTCTCGGCGGCGGCTCCGGCAATGAAATGATGAAGCCAATGGCCATAGTCATCGCCTTTGGGTTGTCTTTTTCAACTATTATTACCTTGATTCTGGTACCTGTGGTGTATGCTGTTTTTGACGACTTGATGAAAGGGATGAGTAAACGTTTTTCAAAGATTCTTGGAAAAATAAAAAAACATCCGGTTGAATCTGATTATCCCCCCTCAGGTATATAAAGCATCTTTATTATGTTATGCTTTGGGCGGAACGAAAGGAATGCTTGTAATAAATGCAAAATAGCCTGGAAATGCGCGATAAAAAAATAAGCGTTTTGTTATGGAAATTTTCCTTGCCGGCTATAGCGGGGATGCTCATCAACGCTCTTTACAATATAATCGACCGGATATTCGTGGGCCGTGGCGTCGGCTCACTTGCCATCGCGGCGACAACCGTGGCTTTTCCCATAATGCTGATTCTAATAGCTGTTTCAATCCTGATCGGAATTGGCGCCACGGCGTTAATATCAATACGGCTGGGGGAGCAGAGAAAAGAAGAAGCTGAGAAAATAGCCGGTAATGCCGCGGTGATGCTAATTGCCTTGCCTTTAATTATCGCGGTGATATATCTGCTCTTCCCCGAGCCGATATTAAAGGCTTTTGGGGCAAGTGAAGAAGTATTGCCTTACGCGCGTGACTTTGTGCATATTATTATCCTGGGCGCGGCTTTTGGTTCCATAAGCATGGGCATGAACAACTTTATCCGGGCGGAAGGCAATCCCCGGTTGGCCATGTTTACCCAAGTCGCCGGCGCCTTGATCAATGGCGTTTTAAACTATGTTTTCATTTTTAAATTGGGACTGGGGATAAAAGGCTCGGCTTTAGCTACTGTTTCCGGCCAATTCATTTCCTCTGTCTGGGTTTTGAGTTATTTCTGGTCAGGCCGGAGCCTGGTAAAAATCAGATTTAAAAACCTGAAACTGCAGTTGCCTATCATCACCAGTATTGTATCTATCGGCTTCGCCCCTTTTGCCATGCAGATAGCCAACAGTGTGCAGCAATCGATACTAAACAAAACCCTGCTGGCCTACGGTGGTGATTTAGCTCTTTCGGCCGTGGGAATCATGATGAGCATAGCCGCCTTATTGTTTATGCCCATAGTGGGTCTCAGCCAGGGAGCGCAGCCGCTGATTGGCTTCAATTACGGCGCCCGGCAATATGATCGGGTTAAAGAGACTGTGAAAATTGCGGTGATCGCCGGCGTCTGTATCGCTTCAGCCGGATTCGTGGCAATCAATATCTGGCCGACCCAAATTGTGGGGCTGTTCAGCGAAGGTGATACCGCCCTGACGGAAATGACTGCCCAGGCAATGCGGATGTTTTTCGCGCTGTTTCCGGTTGTAGGCTTTCAAATAATATGCGCGAACTACTTTCAGGCGGCAGGCAAGCCGGTGCAATCCGCCATACTCAGTTTATCCAGGCAGGTGTTGCTTTTTATCCCTTTGCTGCTAATCCTGCCGAAATTCTGGGGGATCAACGGAGTTTGGAGAACAGCGCCAATAGCTGACGGCATCTCAGTGTTGGTAACGGCTATTTTTATTTTCTTTGAAATGAAAAACCTTCCCAAGAAACAAACCACAAATTGTACAAGTTAACAACTATTAGGCAATTTGATAGAAAATAGGAAATATGATTAGTTGTTCACATAACCTTCACAGAAATAACACATAATGTTAAGATTATTTTCCGTGAAATAATGTTAATATAACACTAAGCGGTGCGCCGGATAATTAATGACGGATAATTAATAAAGAAAGAGGGTGATATTTTGAAGCCAAAAAATTGGCGTGTCGGAGCTGTTCTTTTAGCCGTGGTGATCGTTACCGTGGCTGTCGCCGGTATGTCTTTTGCTAGTTCCGGCCAGTCAAGCGACACATCCGCCGGTGGCAACTTATGCCAGAGCTTTGTATCAAAACTGGCGGTAAATCTTGGCATGACTGAAGACCAGGTGACAACGGCCTTGGATACTACGAAGAAGCAAATGCTTGACGAGGCCGTGCAGCAAGGAAAAATCACTCAGGAACAAGCCGACAAGATATATGCCAATGCGAACAAAGGTTTTTGTCGCGGTTTTGGTTTCTTGAACGATAAATCAAGCAGGCAAGGTGACTCTGCGGGTAAGGGCTTAAAGGGACAGGGTTTTGGAAAACACCGTAACTTTGATGATATGGCCAGTGTGTTAGGTATGACTGCCGATGAAATAAAAACTGAGATGCAGTCCGGCAAAACAATTGAGCAGATTGTCACTGAGCATGATATGACAATGGAGCAATTCCGCGAAAAGATGCTTGAGTTAAAGAAAGACAGGATTTCCCAGTAAATAAATATACTTCTCAGCTACTCCTCTTTTTTTTGCATAACGCCCCGGGCGCAGTCTCGCGGCGTTTTTCTATTAGATATTAGATATTGCCTTTACGGTGCAGTTATTATTATTTCCTCAAAGGTGCCGTTCTGTATTCAGCCGTTAACACATTAATAGAGTCATGCATATTATACATAAAAATGAAAGGAGTGATATAAATGGCATTTGGTACTACCGGTGCGGCTGCTGAAGGCTGCGGCACGGGTTTTGGCAGCCCGGCGTTTATTATCTTTTTGATTCTGATCCTGCTCGTCTGTGGTTGCGGTTTCTTTATTTAAACTCTCTAAACCCAGGATGCGTTTTATAGCCATCGGAATTATTAGTTCCGGTGGTTATGATTTTATCACCACCCGATCCTTCTTAAATAGATTTCTGCAATAGTATAAACAAGAAATGTCCACAGCAACTGTCCAAGGATAAATTCGTAATCAGTAAGAAGTTTATGCAAGTACCGGGTCTTTTCTTGCATAGCTTTTTGCGAACGGTAATCATTAATGTCAATAACCTTTGCAGCATTTATCATTTGAACACTTCGCTTTGATGTTTTTATTTTTATTCTATTTTTTGCCATTCCTATCGTCAACAGGACAAAAGTCCTATTTATGAGTCCATTGACCTATTTATCAACAGAATTCTTATATTGTGTATATTTTTGTGGATAGAAATTTCTTTGTACCATGCGCGCCGACATTTGCACGTTGGCGTTTTTTAAATGCATAAGATATTAGGGCCAACACCTCTGGGAGGTATTATCAATTTTAAATCAAACGTAGTCTAACATGATAGCAAATTAGTATTTATTAGTTTACTATCATGTTTTCTATACCAATTTTGCGTCTTTTTAGTTTTAATGGTGTATTCTTTTTGACGCTTACGTGCGTTTTTATTATCATTACCGACCGGCTGGCCGCCGTCGAGGATTTATGCCGTCGTGCTCTTGAGGAAATCAAGTATTTGCGCTCCTTCCAGCCCCAAAGGGACACCGGGGAAAAACCGGAGCAGCAGATAAAAAAACGGTACGAGCCGGAACGATAAGCGAGATAAACTTTTGTAAAGTGAAAGGCAGGGAGATTCCGAGATTCGCCCTGCCTTTCATACTAGCCCGTACAGTTACTTTTTGATGGGAAAATAAATTTCGGTTACATATTCACTTGGCGGAATGTTATCATCGCAGCCTTTGATATACATGATTCTGATGCGTCTGTTTCGGCATGAGATGAAGGCCCTGCAGGGGGACATCATTGTATGGAGCCTTGTCCTTGCGCTGCTCAGTGTCCTGTTCCTGTCGCTATTCCCCATTTTCCAAAACCACCCCATGGACATAAGGGAGCTTTTTTCACGGTTTCCACAGACCGTCAGGGACCTGGTGGGGATCAGCAACTTCAATCTGCGCGACCTCACCGGCTACTATCCGT
Source organism: Pelotomaculum terephthalicicum JT (assembly GCF_022410535.1). GTDB lineage: Bacteria > Bacillota > Desulfotomaculia > Desulfotomaculales > Pelotomaculaceae > Pelotomaculum_D > Pelotomaculum_D terephthalicicum. The sequence continues at coordinate 35,037 of NZ_JAKNBL010000019.1, read as the reverse complement.
TTTTTCTGAAGATCTGCCTTGAGCTGGCTGTCATTGCGGCTTTGGTCATGGGGGCGGAAGCCGTCAACCGCGAGACACAGAAACAGACCAACGATTTTCTTTTTTCCAAACCCGTAAACCGCACTGCCGTACTGCGCACCAAGTGCCTTTCCGTGTTGACTGCGACCGCAATCATCGGACTGGTGTTTATTGTTGCCTCATGGGTATCGGCGCAAATTTTTGCGCCGGGGCGGATCGGATTTGCACCGTTTTTCGCGGTGTCGGCGGTGGTTATTTTTCTGATGCTGCTCTATAACACCTGGGGGATATTCATCGGCGTATTCTTTCCGAGATTCCGCGGAGTCATTGCCGTCGCCATTGGCAGCCTGTTTGCCTTCCACAGCCTTTACGAACTGCTGCAGGTGGCTTTTGGAACTGACAACCCATACCACCGCTGGCTTATTCCCGTGTCCTATTTCGACCGGGAAACCATCATCCTGACCAGCGGGTATGAGTGGCCTTACCTGCTGCTATGGACGGCGCAGATAGCATTGCTTTTGTATGTCAGCTTTCGTCGCTACAACAAATGCGACTTTCGGTGAAAGGGGAAAGCAGAATGAACATCTATCTGAAAGAACTCAAATCCAACCGCAAGGCTCTGATTGCGTGGGCGGTGTGCATTGTGGCGCTCATAGCCATGAGCGTCATGAAATACCGCAGCATGTACGAGGGCAACGCGGAGATCGGACAGATCATGAGTGAACTGCCCCGGATTTTCGCGGTGCTGGTTGGCATAAGCAACAACGTGGATTTCTCCACCGCCAAGGGGTTTATCAGCCTATTGTTTACCTATCCGGCCTATATCCTCATTTTCCACGCCGGTTTTCTGGGAGCCCATGTTCTCTCCCGCGAGGAGGAGGAAAAGACGGCCGAGTTTCTCTACGCCAAGCCGGTAAGCAGAAACCGCGTGCTCCTGTTAAAGCTCACCGCGGCGTTTACCATGTGTATCGTGCTGAATATGGTAACGGCAGGCACCTTCCTCCTGCTGCTTGGCGCCGACAACGGTGGTGAACTGGTACCGTTTATACTCGCCAACTCCGGGACAAATCTGCTATTGCAGCTAATCTATCTGAGTGTCGGAGCGCTGAGCGCGTCGCTCTGCAAGCAGCCTGCAAGAGCGGGTACCATAAGCGGGCTGGTTATGTTCGGTACGCTGCTGCTGGCCAAAGGGCTGGCCATGGCGGACAATTATAATGTGCTGTGGATGCTTGCCCCGCCTGCGTATTTCGAGCCGCGGTATTACATGTTTGAAAAGGGCATTCCGACGCTGGCGTTTGTGCTCTCAGTCGCTATCATTTTGGCTGCCGGAATCCTGGTTTTTACCTGCTACCGGAAAAGGGACCTGAAAACATGACTACAGTAAAAATCGATCACATTCTTGACAATGCCATACAGCTTTAATCCTGTTTCAGGGATTATAGCAGAGAAATGTTATACCACTCAAAAGACAAGCTCCGTAATTTTGACAATTTAATTTCTTTTTGCATATAATTTATAGAAGCTTTTCCCTGTTTCAAATATGACGGTACATATGGCATTACCTCATGTGATTCTGTTGTTTATATTATAATCACATAAAATCAAACGACTTTCAGAAGTTTAATAACAATTTATCAAACGATGCAGAGCTGCTTTTACTGTTTACACCAATCTGACAAACTCATACATTGTGAAAACATTAGCGGCGAGGCAGTATCCGATGTATTCGAGGAACAGACGGCTTTCTTTTTTGTTCATATGACAATGTTGTCATATGACACCCTTGTCATATACGAGATCTTATGTTATTTTAGTGTCAATGGGAGATGATAACATGCCAAAGGATACTTTTAATAATTTAAGCGACGACAAGAAACAAAAAATTTTTGATGCAGCCGTGAAAGAGTTTTCCGCCAAGCGTTTCAGCGAGGCGTCGATTAACCAGATTGTCAAGACGGCGGAGATACCGCGGGGAAGTTTCTATCAATATTTTGAAAATAAAGAGGATATCTATCGCTATATGTTTGAGCGGATTGGTAAGGAAAAAAGAGAGATCGCCCTGCATTCGGAAAACATCGATACGGATGCGGACTTTTTTGAAATTTGCCTTGAGTCGACAAAAGCTACATTTGAATGGGCGCAGCATCACCCTGAGTACCTGAGGATAAGCATGTATATGGAAATCGATGACAGTGAATTCGTTACCAAACTGCGGGCGTCTTTCGCTGAAAGATTTGTGAAATTTATCGAACGGGATAAGGAACGCGGTCTGATCAAGCGGGAAACAGATTCCTATCTGGTTGCGGAAATGGTTTACGCACTCATCTGGAAACAGGGTTGCCTGTTCATATCAGATAAAGAGAAATTTATTAAAAGGCTGAGCGATGGGATTAAGATAATCAGGCAAGGTATCGGAAAATAACGGGAGGAAAAGCAGATGAATGCAGAATACAACAAGTATATCATGGTCTGGTATCTTTGGACGATTAAAGAGGCCCTGATGAAGGAAGCCGACAGGCTGGCGCAAAAGGGAATAAAAAAGACAGGGAGGATATCTATTCCCTGACCTTTGATGAGCTCAGGGAAGCCGTTAAATCCAAGCAGGCGGATTACCAGATCATCATGAAGAGAAAAGAAGAATATGCGATTTTTGCCAAGCTGACGCCGCCGCGGGTGATAACCTCGGACGGTGAGGTGATATCCGGCGAATATGACACAGGAGGCATCCCCCGGGGGGCTTTGGCCGGGGTGGCTGTTTCTTCCGGCGTTGTAGAGGGCAGGGCCCGGGTTATCTTGAAAATGGAGGATGCCAATATAGAAGAAGGTGATATTTTGGTTACATCATTCACCGACCCAGGCTGGACACCGGTGTTTGTATCCATTAAGGGTCTGGTTACGGAGGTTGGCGGGATGATGACCCATGGCGCCGTTTTGGCAAGGGAATACGGTTTGCCCGCGGTAGTCAGCGTGGAAAATGCCACCAGGCTGATCAAGGACGGACAGAGAATAAGGACCAACGGAACAGAGGCTATGTAGAAATTCTGCAGGTGCGATGATGAAAAAAGACCAAAAAAGGTTCAATACAAATCTTCTTCTGCTGCTCGCTATGCAGGTCATTGTATCCCTCTTGTACGGTTTTTTTGATCCGGCGACGAAAGGGATGCTGCCGCAGCTGGTATCCGGGGAAGAGCTGACCCGGGCCAACGCCATCTTAGCTTCGCTGCGGACCTTGTCCGGCGTGCTGAGCCCTGTAATCGGCGCCGCGCTGTACACGGGCCTGGGGATTGCGGCAGTGTTCCTGATCAACGGTATTTCATTCCTGATCTCAGGAAGCAGCTCTGTACTGATTCGGTATCAGCATACCCGGCGGGAGTTCAAGCTGCAGGAAAAGGGGTTTTGGACCGATTTGGCGGCGGGCGCCGGGTTTATTCTGGGCAGCCGGGCGATCCGCAGGTTCTGTATCTTTTTCCTGGTCATCTATGCGTTGATCCAACCTGTGTTTGCCGTCGTACTGCCCTTGTTTTTCCGAAGCAGCCTGCATTACACCGACACTTGGTATGGTTATCTGCAAATGGCAATTTTATTGGGGGCGCTGCTCGGAAGTGTTTTGGTCGGCGTGGTGTTTGGCAAAGAAAAGGAGGCAACCCCCTCTCTTTTTATCGGCTGCTTCCTGCAAATAGTCACGACGACAGCATTTGCAATTTTACTGTTTCCCCGCAGCCTGTCGCTGCTCGGAAACGATACGGTTTTATACTTTATGCTGCTGGCGGCGGTGCTTAGCTTTTTAGGCGCCGCGCTCATGTTTGTCAATGTACCGGTACAGACCTTCATCCAAAAAGCAACGCCCAACGAATACATGTCCAGGGTTTTTTCCATTGTCGGGATGATTTCCAAAGGCGGTATGCCCTTCGGCGCCTTAATTTATGGGTTTGCTCTTAATTCAGGAATCAGCGCTGATTTCTTTTTATGCCTCTTCTGACTCCAATCATCCAAAATGCTGTAAACAACCGGGACCAGGAACAGAGTAACAAAGGTTGCCGCCAGTAAGCCTCCGATAACTACGATAGCCAGCGGAGCGTTGGTCTCGCTGCCTTCTCCCAATCCTATGGCCAGGGGCGTCATGGCCAAAATGGTAGCCAATGCGGTCATTAATATCGGTCTGAGTCTGACCCGTCCGGTCTCCAGCAGGGCGGCAGTCCGCTCCATTCCCGAAGCAAGCAGTTGCTTCAAATAATCAACATAGACGATCGCGTTGGCTACGGCGATTCCTACCAGCATAATGAGCCCGATAAATGCGCTGACGCTAAAGCTTTTCCCCGTCACCAGCAGCGCCAAAACGACCCCGATGATCGCGCCGGGAAGAGAAAACAGGATGACGAATGGGTCCCGGAAGGATTCGTACTGCACCACCATGACCACATAGACGAGCATGATCGCCATTAGAAGCGCCAGAATCAAACTGGAAAAAGACTCGGTCATCTGTTCATTCTCTCCGCCATAGTCTATGGTGTATCCTGCCGGCAGCTTAATTGCACTTACTCCTGTCTGAATATCTTGCGTTACACTGCTCAAATCTCTATTTGACAGATCGCAGGAAATCGTCCCTTGGCGGGTCTGATTTTCCCGGTCTATTTGCACCGGTCCGGTTGACAGCTCAAAACTGGCAACTTCAGATAACGGAATGCTGTTCCCCTGGGCGGTGAGGATCGGCAGATATTTCAGGGTATCCATATCGCTGGTTTCTTTGTTGGTACTGGTAACTGTGATATCGATTTCGTCTCCCTCGAGACGATATCTGGATACAACCGTCCCGTCAATGGCAGTTTTGATTTCGCTGGAAACCTGCGCCGGCGTCAACCCGAAATCCATAGCCCGCTGCCGGTTGAGCCGAAGCTGTACTTCCGGATTTCCATCCCCCAGCGAGGAAGTCACGTTGCGCGTTCCCGGCACCTTTTCCACAATGCCTGCAATCTGTTTGGAAAGGCTGCGCAGCGTATCCAGATCATCACCCTGGATGTTGATTTGGACGACGCCTCCCGAGCTCGCTGATAATAACCCGCTGCTTACGCTTACTGTACTTTTGGCGCCGAAGATGTCCTTAAGTGATTGCCTGATTTCTTCGGCGACCTGTTCCACGCCTTGCCGTTCGCTTTTGGGGATGAGCTGCACCCTAAATGAGGCTTTATTGGACGCGGCGCCCATCATGGCCATTTCTCCTGAACTGCCGACGGTGGTATAGACAATGTCAACGGCCGGGTTTTGCAATAGTTTCGCCTCCACCGCCGCGGCCAGCTTATCCACATCCTCGAGTTTCGCTCCCTTATCCGCTTCAAGCGTTACCTCAATCTCACCCGAATCAGATTGGGGCATAAACTCAGCGCCAATCTGGGGGACCATACCCAGGGATAAAGCGATTAATACCACCACACTGAGTATAACCCTGCGTCTATGACCCAATGCCCAGTGCAGCCATATTTTATATTTTTCGCCCAGATTGTCCAGCCATTTTCCCAGGCGATGGAACAGGCTGCTTAGGAAAAACTTGCCGGCGCCTTTCTTTACCATGGCCTTGTCCGTCAGCATGCGGGAAGACATAAACGGAACCACCGCTAAGGATACCATCAAGGAACAACCGATAGCTACACAGATCGTAAGAGCCAGGGGCTTGAACAAGACCCCGGTTATCCCTCCAGCCAGACCAATCGGCAGGAATACCGCGATCAGGGTTAAGGTGCTTGCCAAAACGGCTCCGCCTACTTCAGCGGTTCCCTTTAAGGCAGCTTCCCGGGCGGACAACCCCTGGTCCCGGTGACGATAGATGTTTTCAAAAACCACAATGGAGTCATCGATCATGCGCCCCACCCCCAGGGCCAGACCTCCGAGCGTAAGGGTATTCAGGGTGCTGCCGTTGTAGAACAACACGATAAATGTGGCCAGCAGAGACAGGGGTATCGCTATCCCGACAATGGCCGTACTCCGCAAGTTGCGCATGAACAGGAATATAATCAGGACCGCTAAAACCGCGCCTTCCGCCAACGTTCTGGTGGTACTGTTAAGCGATTTATTGATAAAATCCGACTGATCCATAACAGTCTCTACATTAATTTTGCCACCAATTTCGCTCTGGATTTTTTCCATCTCTTCTTTAACCTTGGTGCAGGCTTCCACCGTATTGCCGTCGGTCGCCTTCTGGACCAGCAGACTTACCGCCGCTTTTTGGTTTACCCGGGTAAGCTGCTCCACTTCTTTATAGTCTTCACTGATTTCGGCAATCTCTTTAAGCTGAATTTTACTGCCGTTGACAGTTGTGAGCGCCACCTCGCCGACAGCGTCCACATTCTCAAATTCCTGCAGGCTGCGGACAAAATACTCTCGTTCTCCAAAAGAGATGTCACCGCTGGATATGTTGTAATTCTCTGCCGCCAGAAAACTGCCTATCTGGTTCAGGCTTAAACCATAATTTTGAGCCTTTACCGGATCAACCGCCACTTTCACTTCCCGTTCAAGTCCGCCAAGAACAGTCACCGAAGCTACCCCTGAAATACGCGATAACCGGGGTTCAATGTCATCTTCCGCAATGCTTTGCAATTGAGCCAGAGACAACTGGTCGGAACCAATCGCAATCGCGATGACCGGCATGATATTGGGGTTGATTTTCATCACCATAGGTTTATCCGCATCGCTTGGAAGATAACTTTCAGCCAGTGAGATCTTGTCTCTAATATCTGCCATAGCGCTGTCCATATTGGTTCCATAGTTGAATCCGATAATTACTATAGAGGAATCGGCGCTGGACTGAGACATTAAGGTATCGATATCACTGACGGTGGCAACCACATTCTCAATCGGTTTGCTAACCTGCTCTTCAATTTCTTCAGGGCCGGCTCCTGAATAGGTGGTCATAACAATTGCGTAAGGCAAATCCATTTCAGGCAGCAGATCAGTACGCATCTGGACTACGCTCATCACGCCGATAATGGAAAGCACTGCAATCAGGATGATCACCGTTGCCGGCCGGTTTATTGAAAATTGGGCAATTTTCCTAATCATTCCGCAGTTCCCCCATCAGTAAAATTTAGCACACTGGTTTCATCAATGAGGGTGTTGCCTTTGGTAACAACCTTTTGTCCCACCTGAAGACCTCCGGTTATCTCGATATAGGTTCCATCATTAAGCCCGGTTTGCACGACTACCGCTTGAGCGCGGTTTTCCTCGTTCACCACATACACGACACTTTCCCCGCTTTTAGGCAGGACTGCGTCCATAGGAACAGCAATAACACCTGCCCGGTGCTCTGTCCCCAGCATCACCTCGGCGAACATGCCGGATTTTACCTGGGCGGCTTGATTATTGGGCAGGGCAACCTTTACCGGATAAGTACGCGTAACCGGATCAGCGACGGATGCAACGCTCTTGACAGTACCGGTAAACGGTTCTTCGCCAATGGCTTTGATCCGCACTTTGACGGCTGTCCCGGCTTGAACCGACGATACGTCGGATTCACTCACCTTAACCTCTACTTCCAAATCCGCGGTTTTATTTATTACCGCAACGGGACTCTGCAGACTGGTCATATCTCCAACCGAAACATCGACACGTCCAACGATCCCATCCATTGGACTGGTAATCTCACAATCGGCCAAATTCTGCCGGGCCAGGTTAAGTGCGGCCTGCGCCTGCGCTACGCCTGCCTCTGCGGCACCGGTGTTCAGGGCGTCATACTGGGCCTTGGCTGTTTCCAGTGCCTGTTTGGAAACAGCCCCTGCGCTGTAAAGTTCTTGCGTCCGTTCATAATTGCTCAGAGCTGTCTGCCGCTGGACCTCATTTGCTGCCTGCGCTGCCAGGGCGGAAGCTAACGCCGCCTCGGCCTGTTGGACGGCTATATCCAGCTTACTCGGGTCTAAACGAACAATAACCTGCCCCTGCCGGACCGCCTGGCCTTCGGTCACATAAACCGCTGTAACCCGGCGTGATAGCGTGGGTATAACTTCTTCTTCAAGATTTCCTTTCACCTTGCTGGAATAGCTTGAATATCTGGTGATATCCATTGTTTTTACGACTGCTGTTTCAACGTTTATTACGTTTGGTGCCTCTTCCTGGGTTTCTTTACCGCAACCGCTTATACCCATGAGTAACGATATGATTGCCAGCACGACCATGACATTACGATACCTTTTTTTCAACCCCAGTCCTCCCCTTTAATCATTAATCATTTAATTACTAATTAGTAACTCTCACAACTTTCTCATCGCTGCAAGGGATTGCACATTCCGTCAGAAGCTTTTTCCCTTTTTCAGGACATCGTGGAGAACGGTCAGTCCCGCCAGCATAGACTCTATCTGGGCATCGGGAATTTCGTCCAACAGGTTGGTAAACTGCTCCTCCATGTAGCCTCTGATGTCCTTCAAAAGATCGAGCGCGGGGTCGGTAAGAAAAATTCGGGTCAGCCGCTGGTCGTTTTTATCCGGCCGTTTATCCACCATCCCCCTGAGACTCAGTTCTTCAATCGTGGTAGAAATATACGACTTGACAAGCCCGCTCTGCCTTGCCAGCCCGCTCACCGTTATTCCCGGCTCTTTCTCGATTTGAGCCAGGATAAACAGGTGCGTGAAGGGCAGGTTGTACCGCTTGAGCATCTCCTTGTTGTGCTCCATCAGCCGGATATGCACCACCTGAAACAGATCCATCAGCTGCAAACGTAACCGTTGGTCCATTGAATTTTTACCTCTGGTTTATTGAAATTTATATAAATGAGCCGCCCTATTTAGTTCGTTTGTGAACGTTCTGTTCAGAACCATATTAACCAAGATCTACATATTCGTCAATCCCTTTTGGAGTTAGATAAAGCTTTTTTCTGTATCCGGTTTTGACGGGCTTTGCTGCTGCTGTAATTCGTTGATTCGAGTAAAGAAGTATAATATGATTATGGGTGACTGGTGAGATAGAGATCGTTCCGGTATTTATATACCATGCAGTTAAACAGAATCTGTCGGCCTTATAGTGATAGAAACCCGATGTCTGAAGGAGGGATTGAGATGAAAGATATATATGAAAAATTTGCTTATGACTATGATGAGTTTGGCCCAATAGAAGAGTATTTAGGTGATGAAAAAACTTTCCTAAATAAAATCTTTTCTGAACATGGAGTCAAAACCGTTTTGGATTGTGCTTGTGGGACAGGGCAGCACCTTTATATGTTAGCACAGTTAGGTTACGATGTTTGGGGATCAGATTTTTCGGAATCTATGCTTGAGGTAGCCAACAGAAATCTGCAAGAGAGAAACCATAATATTCCATTGCGTCAGTGCGATTTTCGATTCCTGGAGCAAAAATTTGATATATCCTTTGACGCAATTGTATGTCTCACAACAGCATTACCCCATTTGCATACAGATGAAGATTTATTGCTGGCTCTACGTTCTATGAAGAACAGATTAAATAAACATGGTTTGCTGGTTTTGACGCAGGGCACAACACATTTCACACTATCTTTGCCATCAATAGAGGTGGTCGTAAACCGGGAAGACTTTTCACGGATTTTTATTAAAGAACATGATAATCAATTTCAAACGATTCATGTATTGGACCTGTTTCACAGTGTACATCGGTTGGAAACCAATCAATATGATATTGTTTATCGAATACTGCTTGATGAAGATTATAGGAGATTGCTTTCACAAGCGGGTTTTATCAACATTCAGGTTTATGGCGATTATGATATGAGTACATATAGCAAAAACAGTTGGCGTCTAATTGTTGTTGCTGAAACTGCTACATAGTTAATCAGTCTGCATCACGGAAACCCAAATCATAGAGTTTCCGGTTATGAGCATAATGAGAAGCGTACAAATTGCAGTTTGACAGCGGGATTATGAAACCAACCCAAAGGAGCAAAGAATGGATTTTAACATAAACACTTGGATGAAAGGATACTTGGACGAGTTGAAAGCTCTGTTCGGTTCTAGCCTGCTGTTTGTCGGGCTCCAGGGAAGTTATGGCCGGGGCGAGGCAACCGAAGGCAGCGACATTGATGCGGTTGTCATACTGGATCAGGTGACGCCGGAAGATCTAAAAGCATACGGCGCTATGCTGGACATGCTTCCAAACCGGGAGAAAGTCTGCGGGTTTATCTCCGGCCGGCAGGAGTTGCTAAATTGGGAACGCTCCGATCAAAAAATGCTGGGCATCTCTCTGGACAGCACGGGCAATTGCTTATCGGATCAAAAATAATATCGACCAAAACACCGTAGCCTTGGCGGTAGTCGTGCAAAAACTGGTCTTTGCCGATGCGGCCGGCATCATGTTTACGGCAAACCCCATCAATGGAAAACGCGGCGAGTTGCTTATCAATGCCGCCTGGGGCCTGGGGGAAGCTGTGGTTTCCAACATAGTGACTCCGGATACCATAACGGTAATGAAAGCTACAGGACGGATACTACATCGGGATATTGCGGAAAAAAACCTGATGACCGTTCGAACCGATGAAGGAACCAGTGAAGTTCCCGTGCCCGGCTCCCTAAAAAGGAAAGCTGTCCTGTCCAAAGCGCAGACGGAGGAATTAACCCGGCTGGGAGTGAAAATAGAGCAATTCTACCGGATGCCTATGGATGTTGAATGGGCATTGGAGAAGGGCAGATTTTTCATCGTGCAGGCTCGTCCGATCACCGTTCTGCCGCTGGAATGGTCAGTTCCTGAACAAAAGGCGCTTTATACCCGCGGCAGTCTGGCGGAACATCTTCCAGCCCCCGTTACGCCCTTATTTGCCACCTTGGGGCTTGAAATTGCTAATGCTGTAAGCTTCCGGATGTGGGAACAATTCATGGGAGTCAAGGGCGCTCGGAGAGTTGTACTTCCCGGAGGAGTATACCAGACCATTAACGGTTATGTTTATCTTGGCAATCGCATGGATCTCAAAAACGTATTAAGCTTCATCATACTATCTGCCACTCAACTGGGATATGTGCTGCGAGGCAGCGTTGAACGCTGGCAATCAGCCCGCAGGGAATTTGCCGCCGCCGTGGCGGAATGGGAAAATAAAACAGTGGAAAATCTCACTCCTTTCCAGCTGTTGGAAGGAACACGCACCGTTTTCGCCGCCGCCTGCAGATATTATACCGTAATTCAGACCACCCTGCCTGCTGCTGCAATGAGCGAATTGTTTTTTACTAAATTATACAACAGCTTGATTCGCCGCAAACAAGAACTCGAAGCGGCAAGATTTCTGCTTGGGTTTGATACGGCTGCGCTGCAAGCTGAGAAATCTTTATTCGACATCAGTGATTGGGTAGGAGGTAACCCATCTTTGGCAAATTATTTTTGGAAACGCCAACCGGGGAAATGGAGCATGATTTTGCAGGTGCAGTACCTCCCAAGATGCTCCATAAAGACTTATGGGACGAATGGCGCCTGCGTTTGCAGCGGCATCTAAACAAATTTGGCCGTACCACCTACGAATTTGACTTTGCGAACCCCACTCCACAAGAAACTCCCGGTCTGATGTTTGATGCGATCAAGGCTTTCCTCTCAGGAAAAATCGATAGTCCTTACCAGCGTCAGCAACAAGCCAGCCAAAAGCGGGAACAGGCTGTGCAAGCAGTGCTTAAACGGGTTGGTTGGCCGCGCCGGGGCTGGTTTTTAAAGCTATTGCGCTGGGCGCAAAATACCGGACAGATGCGTGAGGACAGTATTTTCGACATGGGCATGGGACATCCGCTGATGCGCCGTATGTTTGCCGAGCTCGGCCGTCGTTTTGTTGCCGGGAGAGCGATTGGAGACATAGAAGATATATATTGGCTCGAAAAGTCTGAAGTGGAAGAATTGGTCGATGCCCTCACATGCGATGTGCCGCTTCCTTATATGGCTGATCGTATCCCTGAGCGAAAAAAGCAATGGCAGGATTTTCTTAAAGCTGTTCCCCCGGTCATGCTACCTGAAAAAACCCGCTGGGCAAAACTGCTGCTTCATGGAGAGGAAGGCGAGAAAAAAGGCGGCACAATGGTTCTCAAAGGTGTTGGCACCAGCGGCGGTGTCGTAACTGCGCCGGCCTGTGTTTTATTTGGACCGGGAGATTTCGGCAAACTCAAACCTGGCGATGTACTGGTGTCCGTAACAACGACCCCGGCCTGGACTCCGTTGTTTGCGTCGGCTGCCGCAGTTGTTACCGATATCGGAGGACCTTTGAGCCACAGCAGCATTGTAGCTCGCGAGTACAATATCCCGGCAGTTATGGCCACCCGCTCAGCCACCCGCTCCGTCAAAACCGGACAAATGGTTACTGTAGACGGCAATAAAGGAACGGTAACAATAAATGAACACCCGTAACCCGATCCGGATTTTAAGCTTTAAGGTATTAGGTCCACTCAGTGCCGGATACCTCTATGAAATGAATATTGAATACCCTTATATCAGCGGAACAGGATTCTCAATTTTAGGTTTATTGGTTTGTATAACCACCCTTTTAAGATGAAAGCGGCCCTCAAATATTCCGATATATCCGCTTGACTGAGTTAATCCCGCCCATTTTGGGGAAATGGTGGACGCAAAGCAAATTGCCTTTAATCCTGCTGTACCTCTGTTTACGTTGGATTTCTGGAACGACGGCGAATATGCACAGGGCTGTATTGCGAGTGTAGGAGATATTTGCATATCAACGCGGGCGGCGACATAGAGCCTTACGCGTTTATACACTACGCAGACTCCAATATCTATAACAAGTCTCGTATGCTTCTTTCCGCAATGTCATCCGCCCAGCTCCAAACTTTATCCAGATATGTCAATGCGACATCCTCTGCCTCCAGCGATCCGACTTTGTGTCCGGCATCCGCCTCATTCTGCTGTTCCTTATAGTACTCCATTGCCGTCAGGTCGGTATCCGGCATCGCGAGATACAAATTATTGTTCTCATCATACATCCGTTCGACACACCATATGCCGCCTGCGCCCTGCCTAACCGGCTGAGAAAGAATGAGCTTAAACTTTGCCCCATTTGAAAGGGTAAACGCATATATGGCATGATTGCCGGGATAAGTATACTCAGGCTTATACACTGCCGCATTGTGGTCATACGCTGTCAAATGGTTGACTTCGATAAACGACGAGAGGATGGAATCTATGTGCTTGCAAAGCGCGCTGTACTCCTCATACACGCCTTTCGTCTCCGTATCTGCCTGCACATCTGTCGGCCTTTCGCAGGAATAATAGTAATTGTCGTCCTTGGCAAAGTGTTCTACGCCGCCGATCATATCCACCAACGGGAAATAGTCCTCGAACTCCGCAGGCGTATGGCGCACAATACGGAACATAAAGCCCGCCTCCGGGTACTTTTCCCGCGTCGCTGTTTGATAGACCTCAATAATTGTATTGTCATCAAGTTTATTTTGTTCCGTCAAAGCTACTTTTCCGTTATAGTCATCAGGCGGCAAAACAGTATAACCAAGATGTTCATAGGAATTTGAAATTGAATCAGTCCGAGGATTGGCTATCAGACAAACGGTCAATACAAGGCACACAACCACAGCCGCGGCAACAATCCAAAACGCAGGCTTCTTATAATTGAGCACATTCTTTATTCTGCTTTTCGTATCGCCTTCGCCAAAGGCCAGCGGTATTCCGGCGACGATTTTTCTGCCCGTGGCCAGGCTCAATAAAGACGCGGAGTATTCTTTGCGTATGTCCGTATCCATATGCTTCATCACGCTTTCGTCGCAGGACGTTTCCATATCCTTTACGCTCAGCATGAACGCGAGCCAAACCAGAGGATTAAACCAATGAACGATAAGTACAAGAAACGCAACAATTTTTACAATATGGTCAAGGCGACTGATATGCGTCTGTTCATGCAGAATGATATAGTCTTGCTCCCGTTCGGAAAGCGTGGACGGCAAATAGATTTTCGGGCGTATCACGCCCATCACGAAAGGGGATGTGATATAATCGGCAAGATAAATATTGTCGCGCCCTTTAACCGCGCCGACCAGCTTGGAACGCAGGCGGAGAAGGGATACCAGGCTGTAAATCAGCAATACGGCTATCCCCGCCAGCCAAATCATGCTGCCCGTAAAGGCCCATATCTGCATTGGGTTGACGCTTGCGCCCTGCATGGCCGTTTGAGTTGACAAAATCGGATTTGCCGCATGATCGACAAGGGCTATGCCGGTGTTGATTTGCGGAACCTCTGCATATATGATATCGCTTGGGATAGGATTTGGGTTTATAGCGAACAGACTGAACAGGCTCTCAAAAGAGAACGGACATGTCAGCCGGAACAGAACGACGCCCCACAATGCGTATGAAAATATTTTCGGAGCTTTTTTCAAAAGCAGCCTTGCAGCCAAAACAAAAAGAATGACATAGCTTGCCGTCAGGCTCATATTCAAGACCTGTAAAAATACCGCGTTCATTTCTTCACCTCCTATGCTGATTGATTAACCTTTGCAGCTCTTCAATCTCATTTTCACTCAATTTCTTGCGTGTCGCAAACGCTGCTAAGAAATGTGGGAGTGACCCGCCAAAAGTTTCTTTTACAAATTGCTCACTTTGCAATGCCTGAAACTCTTGCTTGGTTATGATAGAGGAAACCACACCGTTTTTATTTTGAAATATATTACGTTCGCACAACCGCCTAAGCATCGTATAGGTGGTCGATTTTTTCCAACTCAATTCTTTTTCACAAAGCTTCACCAGCTCGCCTGATGCAATAGGTTCGTTATCCCACATAAGTTCTGCAAACTTTGTTTCCATGGCTCCCAATTTATAATCTTCCAAAATGCTCGCTCCTTTGGTTTAATATCATTAGACCGCATGATTAGTTTAATATCATTAAACCAAGTTGTCAATAGTGTTCAAAGAAAAACCCTGACGAAGGCGTGCTTATGTAAAGCATGTGATACAAAAAGTAGAACATTATTTACATTTAGAGTAGTTTATTATACAATCTTAATTGTAAAGAACCAAAAGGAGGAAACTACTATGAAAAATAAGTTGGTTTGGTTTGTGGTATTCGCGGTAATGTTCCTGATTATAAGTGTGATACTTCAGTTCTTCAAGGATGGTATTGTCGATCCAGTTCGGCTTTTGGCAACAGCCGGTGGAATTGCGATAGCTTTTTTTATTAATATCGCACCCAAAAAACCAATTGTGCTATGGATTGGATTGGTTCTTACCGCACTTAGTATGCCCATTATTCTGGTAGGCGTGGTTTTAGCTATTCTTTCCACATTTTCTATTCATCCTCCCGGAGGGAGTATGCTTGGCATTTATGTCTTAGGAATTGTAATCATTTTCTATCTCGCCAAAAGGTTTGGAGTCAAGCATTTTTTTCCTGACCCGGTTGTGGACGAAAGAATTGTGCTGCATTATGCCTGGTCGGGCTCTTGGTCGTTTATATTCCTTAATTTCCTAATCATAGGGGCAATTATACAGCCCTGGATAGCCCTTGACCAATTAGGATTATGGATAGGTATTTTAAGCGCCGGACTGCTTTTTTGGTTTGCCAGCTTGGTTCTCTTGGAGATGAAAAAATAATGAAGAATAAGCTAAAAGTCTATCGCGCCATGCATGACCTGACCCAGGAGGAACTGGCAAATAAACTGGGCGTTACGCGGGCCACCATTAACGCCATTGAAAAAGGGAGGTACGACCCCTCCCTTAGACTGGCCTTCAAAATAGCACGTTTTTTTGAAGTTACTATTGAAACTATTTTTATTGAAGAAAATCTATAGGGTATTGCTAAACGGTTTGGGCGGATAACCTTTGCGATCTTGTTTTCTTTAGCTATCACATAAACGGACGCTTTAATATTTTCAAAGACTACTGAAATAGTCTTGACATGTGTAGACTATCGCGGTAGTATTGAATTGTGGGAAAACTATTGCAATAGTCCATAAAGGAGATGTACGCATGGGAATAAAACTTTTCGATTCCGAACTAAAGGTGATGGATGTCTTATGGAAGGGAGGGCCTTTAACCGCCAAGCGGCTTACCGAAATCCTCAAAGAACAGGTGGGATGGAACAAGAACACCACCTACACTGTGATTAAAAAATGTATCGCCAAGGGGGCCATAGAACGGCTGGAACCCAATTTCTTGTGCCGGGCTGTCATCTCAAAGGAACAGGTGCAGGAACAGGAAACCACGGAACTGATCAACAAGGTATTTGACGGCTCTGCCGATTTACTTTTCGCTTCTCTTCTGAACAGGAAACCCCTGTCTGTTGAAGAAATCGAAAGGCTGAAGCAGCTTGTCAATAATTTGAGATGAGGCGGCGAATATGGATATTTTAAAAATGAGTCTTTTGGGGGCTGTCCTCATTGGCGCCGTTGTTATCGTCCGCGCGCTTACCCTGCACAAACTGCCGAAAAAGACGTTTCTTGTTCTGTGGGGCGTAGCGATTTGCCGCTTGCTTATTCCCTTTTCCATTCCGTCGCGTTTCAGCTTTTACACGGGTATCGACATGCTGAAACGGGCAGTTGCGGAAACGACGGCTTTCACCGCTCCTGTAAAAACGACGGGCATCCCCAATATGGGCGCTGCTCCCGATCTAGAGCATACCATTGGGATTGGCGCGTCAGTCGCATCCGTTTCGCCCGTTACGGTCATTTGGCTGGCTGGCATGTGCGCCTGTGCCTTGTTTTTCATCGTGGCCTATATCAAATGCCGCCGGGAATTTCAAACCGCCCTGCCAGTCACGAATAACTTTGCAGCCCTTTGGCTGCGGGAACATCCGATGCGGCGGACTGTCCAAATAAAGCAATCCGATAAAATCAAAGCGCCGCTGACTTATGGGATCTTCAGACCCGTGGTGTTGCTGCCCAAAACAACAGACTGGACGGACGAAACAAGGCTGCGGCATATCCTTACCCATGAATTTGTGCATATCAGGCGGTTTGACGCGCTGACCAAGCTATTGCTGGCATCCGCTTTATGCATTCACTGGTTCAACCCTCTGGTGTGGGTAATGTATGTGCTGGCAAACCGTGACCTTGAGCTGTCCTGCGATGAAACCGTGGTGCAGACGTTCGGGGAAACCATGAAATCAGCTTACGCTATGACGCTCATCGGCCTGGAGGAAAGGAAGAACAGGCTAACCCCCTTGTGTAACAATTTCAGCCAAAACACTATTGAAGAAAGGATTGTGTCGATTATGAAAATGAAAAAAACTTCCCTGATCGGAATGATACTGGCCCTTGCTTTGGTTATTGGCGTGCCCGCTGTATTTGCTACCTCTGCCAATACGGCAGGACAAACGGATGACCAGGACCCTTCCGTTCGTCGGCTTGTGCTCCTTAGAGCTGCTAATATAGATTTCCAAACCGCCATGTGTGAGCAACCCGCAATGTCAATATTTGATCAAGCAACTGGGAAAGACAGGATCAGTTGGGACGGAGGAAAAACTTGGATGACCGTGGAATGGTATAGCTATGACGAATACAAAACATGGCTGGAACAGGAAAAGGAAAAACTGCAAGCGGTTGTAGATTACGAACAGTCCTTAACCGGCGAAAAGGGCCGGCCGGTCTCTGGCGACCGGTTTGTGTGGAACCAGGGATTAATGGATGAGGTCGTCCGTCAGGAAGAACGGGTTTTGCGGGATATTAAAAACGGAGCGCTGGTCACAAAGTCAATTGATGGGCGCGCTGTTGATGCGAGCATGCTGGACGATGACGATGATGTTATGATGACATTTGCAATCGAAAACAGCGGTTTCAAACGCACCTGGTGAGTTATAGCTGATTAGGCTATCTGTTTGGGTGGACGGCTTATTTCCTGAACATTTATATTGGAGGTTGATATTTTTATTCTTGCAGCACTACCATGATTTACTTTTTGAACAACAGGAGACCTTTTTTCGGCGGTAGATAATCGTACGCGTAGTAAGCTAGCTAATGCCAAACGGCGGTTTTGAAATCACAATCAAAGCCGCCGTTTCCTTAACTGTTGGATGTGAATTGTATATATCATTTCATCATATAATTTACCGCTTTATTTACTGTCACTCCAAAACGCTGACCTCCACTGAAACAATTTATACCTTCCATTTATTGTAGATTACTCATCCTTCTCTTTATAAGACAAGAAGATGAGGTTTTTGCAACAGGTTTTGCAAAAAAATCTTTAAATAATTGTCATCATTCCTTTACGTTCTTTTACGGCTTTTGTTCTCCTAAAATAAGTTGATAAAACGGTTTTCTGGTTTGCGCTAACATAATAGAAGCAATGATGGTTTCAAATATTCAAAGCAACTGTACATTAAAGTAAGTACATGGGACGAAATAATAACCATGTCTTAAGATGCTGATAGAACAGTCAGTTTTCAATGAAATTGGTTATAGTTTGTCTTGTCATTTGTCCGTCTGAGGCGGCTTCGCCTTCTCCCGTCCGGTAAGTGAAGATTTCAATATGGGCAGTGTCGCTTTCCATTGCGCTCATGACGACTTTAAAAGTATGGTTGGCGTAAGCTTCCCGCGGTGTATAGATAAACCTGTAACCGCCCAACGCGCCGGCTATCCAATCCATCGGCTCTCCCGTCGTCACATTGATGATGGCCCAGTTGACCTTGGGCATTTTGTCGGTGGTTTCCTTGATGTCTATGGCCAGGCTTTCACCGCTGCCAATCACAAAGCTGTCTCCCAGCTGTGCGCCCTGATAGCCGTCGATGTTTTTCGGTATGACCGTTTTTTGATTGAAGACATCAGTGATCTTATCCTTTTTATCAAGCTTGGTCAGTATTTTCATACCTACAAAATCTCCGTTTCGCCTGCTAAATTCAACGGGTTTGAAATTTTCCGGCGTGACCACCTCGTTGATGACATAGGCGCCGCGGCTGATCAGCTCGTTGATTTGATGATGATCTGATTGAGTATCTGCTGGTATTAAGATGGTGGGACTGGTCCGCGGAAAAAATTTTCAATCATCTTGAGATATTGTGCAGCGGAGATCTGACAAAAATTAAAGATATTAACAACTCTGCGAAATGAGCATAATGGGTTCATCCGGTGAGGCAACACCTGAAAATTGCAAATAAAAGCAGGAGCATGACGGCCACAAATGGCTATCATGCTTCCCTAACCTTTGGGCTGTTTTCAGCGCTTTTTTGCATGAGGCCGCAGCCAAGCATTAAGGACAACACAGGCCGGGGGACGGTAAGCTCCCGAATGTGCGATGCTGCAAGCGGAATATAACGTTTTGCCAAAGAGAAAGAAACAATACGATGTTATTAAGGTCAATGTAGACAAAATATTGGACGTGACAGAGCGGGTCCGGGATCCGGAAGAAGATAAAGTTTGACCTATCCGAATTTCAGGCGATTTTGCCGGAACGCGCCATACTCAAAAAACATCGTGAAAAACTTGGATTGACCCAGCAACAGGTAGCGGATATAGCCTCAATCAATATCCGTCAGTATCAGCGTTTTGAATCGGGGGAACGGCGAATAAGCGGGACATCTTTTCGTATCGGCGCGGCGATAGCTGATATTTTGGAACTGGACGTGCATGAGCTGGTTTACAATCATACAGTGGAAGCATACCTGAAAGAGAAAAAAGAAATGGAACGCCTGAAAAATCAGAGCGAGGAGGAATAACCGTGGGAGTATTAGTGGCATTTGGTTTTGAGTTGATTATCGGCGCGGCGCTTGCAATCATTCTTTCGATAATCGGCCTGTTCTTTGGACACATTATCTTGTTTGACAGCATTGCGCTGGCTATCGCGTCCGGCTTTGCGGCAAACGGCATTTTGCATATCCATCCTGCCCTTTCAATCGTCATCGGTATGGTGGTTTTAGTGGCGTTGTACTGGCTACAAAACACAAAGGTAGACCCAAAAAGAATTAGCGGAACAATTGGGGGTTACAGATAAAGCTGTGTCAAAATGGGAACGCGGATTAAGTTGCCCCGACATCTCGCTATTGTCAAAACTCTCTCATATATTAGGGGTAACAACAAGTGAATTGTTAAACGGTGAAAAAGCGGAGCCATCTGCTCCGGAGGTAGATGCTATGGTTGAAGCAACACTTCAATATGCTGATACCGCGACAAAAAGTGTAATCGCTAAAAACGCAGGATGGAAATATGTAGCCATAGTGTCTGTAGTCTTTCTATTGAGCGTTCTTATTTTAATTGCCTGCATTTCGGCTATTGATGGAGGCTTGGCATGGCATCTTCTACCTTTAAGGATAACAGTGTTTATTTGGCTGGCCGTGATGTTGGGAGTATTTGTTATGGGAAAAAATAAGATAGCTTCTTTATTGCTCTGTGTATTTTTTATTTATATAATAACATTTTATTATTCTTCTTTGAATCAAGCTACGACAAGAGATATCAGCGCCTATGGAGTATTTAATGGATTTCAGAATGCCTACCTTCCTCACTACACGATCATTTTAGTCGTGTTTATCGTTTCTATCGCAGTGGTGGTAATTTCATTCTGGATTCAAAACAGAAAAATTTCTGATGATAAGGTTTTTCTTCTTGTAGCAAATATAACCATTATGATATTATCTGAACTTACCTTGCAGTCAATGGTGGATTATGTTGATAGCAACGGTCTGGGCATAAATCCAAAATTTACAATTCTTTCAATACTAACGTTCTTGATGAATTGCGTTTCGCTGGCCATGTTGGCAAAACGTCACAAAAGGCAGATTGGCCTGATTTAAGTGGAGCAGTAGTTCCTGTAGCTCTGCAATACCATCGGGGTCAAGCCCGTTAACAGGTTCGTCTAAAATGAGAATATCCGGATTCTCCGGCAGTGCCATTTCCAGTTTTAATCTTTGCGTCGTGCCCTGTAAGAAATCTCTTACCAATTTGTTTCTGCAATCCTCTAATCCAACAGTTTTCAGGATTTATTTAATCCGGCTGTCATCGCGCATTCCCAGCAGGAAGGCTCGCGCCCAGCTTTTCCGCTATTCGCTGAAAACGCGGTTCACCTGTGAGTGCTGAAAACGCAGGATTATTTATTACCGCGTTGGCCATGCTTTGTTTGATGGTTTTTTCATCGCGCGGCGGCGCTGTACCTAAATCAAATTCAGCCAGCCAATCATCCAATAAGTTGAAAAAGTCATCCCCATGCAAACGAAGCGGATAGATGTTTCCCGTGACAAGCTCCCCATATTGCCCAAGCATATCCAGCGCCTTATCGTTATTTCCCTGTGCGGCATACCCTTGTGCGGCAGAGAGATAGAGGTTTGCGAGAACGCCGGGATGCAGCCGCTTCATGTCAAAGGCTTCCGCTATCGCGGATACCCGGCGGAACGCTTCTTCATAGCGTTCCGGCTCGTTCCCATAGAGCGCAAAATAAGAGGTGAAAAGCCCGAACAAAGAGACAATATGCTGATATACTCCGGCTTGCAGGGCGGCTTTCGCATTTTCAGTTTTGCCCGCCATTTGGTAGGCGGCGATCAGCAGCGTTTCCGTGTATAAGGACGGTGCATTTGTCCCTTCCAGCAGCTCCAGCGCCGCATTGGCATCTCCAAGAGCCATGCAGCAGCTTGCTTCCGTATATAGCGCCTGCTTGGCCAGTTCAACATCCTCGCTTTCCTTTGTAACGCGGGCAAAAAGCTCCTTTGCCTCCTTTATCAAGGATGCCGTCTTCTCCATATCCCCCGCAAGCGCACTATGGTTTAATATCAGCAAGCCCATTTGCAGAAGCAGAGGAAAGCAGGCAAAGTATTTCTTAATAATCTCATGGCAATGGTTCATCACTTCGTCAAACGGTTCGGATGCAAAGTCAGCCGATAATTTGTGGTAAAGTTTGCGAATATTCTCTTTCGTCATCTGCGGTTTGTAGTCCATCAGATCATCAATGCTGATATTGAAATATGCCGCAAGCTGTGGGAGCAAAGCAACGTCAGGATAGCTCTGCCCTGTTTCCCATTTTGAAACGGAAGCCTTGGAAACGCCGATATAATTGGCAAGCTCATCCTGTGTGATACCCTTTTCTTTTCGTTTGTTCACCAGCACATTTGCAATGTTTATCTCTTTCATTAAGATCACCTCTGCTTATATTGTACTTAGTAAATAAAAAAGCACACAATGGATTGGTAGTTGATTTTGGTTGAAAAAATCAACCAGCAGGAAACTTTAGGAGCATCCTACTGTATCAACAGCCAAAAGACAATTACGATGTAGATATTAAAAACTACATTAACTATCTTCACATATCGTTTAGCTTTTGTGAGGTGACTTGTAAAATGATATAGGGTGATATGATAATGCACAACAAGGATAAATACGATTTTTTGGCTTTCAGGCAAGCTGGCAAACCAAAAAAGCAGTCCGGCGCTTAAAATACCTATCCATAATCCTAATTGGTCAAGGGCTATCCAGGGCTCTATAATTGCCTCTATGATTAGGAAATTAAGGAATATAAACGACCAAGAGCCCGATCTACTTTTCAAAATAAGCGGCCACCATTTTAACAAAATCATCCCGCGAAATGTTATTACCTCAAATATTGAGCCTACATTGTTGTACAGAAATTCAGCATAATAGTGTTTGCCTTCTTCATAGATGATTATGTTGTTTGCTGTTATAAAAAATGTGCTTAAATGTATTAGAAATGAATGTTTAGTCCGTCCAGTCCATACAGAAACAGGCAAACCGCACGTTTCGCGGCATCGGCCATCTCATCATCCTGCGATGATATTTTGTCCGGCTGCCCGTCCATATTTTCAGGAAAAAGGATACGATGTACGATTGCCCACGATGCAAGCATACCCATAAAAGCTTGTGATACATTTTGTAATTCTTCAACTGGTCGCAGACCGATATTCTTCAAATGCTCAGAAAGTAGTAATGAACCTTGTTCCACTGCGTTTTTTTTAAAGAGTGCCGATACTTTTCCATTTCTCGTTCCTTCCGCCAGCGTGATCCTGATAAAGTTGAGTGCTATCTCGTCATCAAACATTTTCAAATAGCTGACGGCTATTTTGCCCAGATCGTCTTCCAGCCGGTTAAGGATTTCTTCCTTACTATTTCCATAAAAAGCGTCTGTTTTATTATTGAGCTGATTCAGAATGGTATCCAGAGTGAAAAAAACAGGTGATTTTTCTATAACCGCATCGAATAATTGTTCCTTGCTCGGAAAATAGCTGTATAGTGGCGCTTTTGACTTGCCAATCATATTGGCGACATCCTCCATTGTTGCGGCAGCATATCCTTTTTCACTGAAAACCTCTCTAGCCGCATTGATAATTTCCTGCTCCCTCACTCTTGCCTTGGGTGAAGGAAAGTCAAGGTCAGGCCGCTGTAAGGATTCAAACAACTCTTTTTTATTGGAAAAACAAAGGTAAACGGAAGCCGGGGAAATACCGGCTTCCCGCGCAATGTCGGAGATTGTTGCCCCTTTGAACCCCTTTTCCTCAAAGCAGCGAAGAGCCGCTTTTTGTATATTCTCCCGAGAAACATCCTTTTCACTTTTACTGGCTTGCATTTTATTTTTTTTCATTGCTTTCCTTCTACTTTACAATTAATTTTTTTCTAGTTGTCAGTATCAATAAAACCATGGTGATCACAACAAATATAAATAAATATCCTGTATTTGTCCGCGGAGGGCCTGCTGCGTATAAGTGATCGGCAGGAAGAATGCAATATCCTGAATTGCCTTTGAATACAGCTTCAGGCTTGCCAGGCTGCCACTGGCAAACCATGTAATGACACCGGTTACCATTGAGGTTGCTGCCGCAGACATGGCAGATTTTTTCGGCTCTATCTTTATACCGCCATTGCTCCCGTGCCTCTGGCCTCCTTTGCCGGAGAGCCGAGCCAGAGCATCGGCATAGCCTTCCTCAAAGGCTATCCGCCGTCTGCCTGGAGGGGGCAATCATCGTTCTGGCCTGCGTCATCTTTTCCGTCTTTGCGGCCGCCCCGCCGGTGGTGGATGCCAGCGCCAGTGCCGTGACGATGGTGTGGAGCTATATCGGGGAGCTGGTTTTCAACATGCTGATCCTGATCGGCGCGGTGAAGATGGCCGACCGGGTGGTGCGGGAGATGATATCTTGATAATCTAAGTGTAAAGGACGTTAGCACTGATGTTTAGCGGATTTTAACGCGAAGAACACGGGCTTTTATCGTCCTTTACACTTAGGTCTTTGCTTATCAGGTAGCAGTGCGGTTCGTAAAATTATCTTTTAGTACTTTTCGTTCACAAGTATTGTTCAAGATTCCGTTGAAGATGCTTATATTACAAACTCTATTATTAAAACCGATAAATGCCTCGCTCTCCCAGTGTCCAGTTGTGTCCAAATTTCAACCTTGACAATTGCCATAAATAGGGCTATAATTTCTTGTGCGGCCAAATATGTCCAAGAAAGGGGGTTAATATATGAAATCAGGCTTGATTGTCAAGCTGATCGAGGCGCACTGTGCAGGCAATGAAGATGCCTTCAAAAAAGCGCTAAAGGATTTGGCGAATGATGAGGAGCGAAAAGGAAATATTTCCTTATCATCCTCTCTTATGAATGCTTATGTATCTGAAAAAAAGACAAATACCTCAATTTCTTCCAGCCCATTATCAGAAATGTCTTTTTCTGTGCAAAGCGTTCTGCCAACTCCTAAAGATAAGGATAGTACACTTGAACTAATTGAGATTCTTCAACCAAAAGTAAGACTGGAAGATGTGGCTCTGCCGGAAAAAACCAAAGAGGCATTGCTTCAAATTATCGAAGAACAAAAGAAAGCGGCTGATTTGCTCTCAAAGGGAATTACGCCAACCAACCGTGTGTTGTTTTGTGGGCCTCCGGGGTGCGGAAAAACACTAACGGCTAACGCTATCGCCGGAGAAATTGATATTCCAGTCGCTTATGTTAGGCTTGATGGCTTAGTGTCTTCATATTTAGGTCAAACAGGAACAAACATTAGAAAAATCTTTGAGTTTGTAAAAAACAAACGGATTATGCTTTTCCTTGATGAATTTGACGCTATTGCAAAAAAACGGGATGATCCGCATGAGTTGGGCGAATTAAAAAGGGTTGTTACAACTTTACTCCAGAATATGGATTCCATGCCAGGGAACGTCTTCCTTGTGGCCGCTACCAACCATCATCATCTCCTTGATCCAGCCATCTGGAGAAGATTTAATACATCCATATTACTGGAATTGCCAAACGCCCAACAACGTGAAGTAATTATCAACCGGTTTTTGGCTGACACCTTAAACGAGTATAAAGTGGATGTAAAAACGCTTATTATTTTGACAGAAGGAATGAGTGGTGCACAAGTTTGCAATTTTTTACAGGCATTGGCGAAATATTGCGTTATGCAACATAAGAAAAAAAACGTTACAAAGGAGGACATCGCGAGTGTTTGGGTTAAACAATCTACCCTTTTTATTAATGAGGATAGTGATGCTTACACCCATGCCTTGTACAAGTTAAATAAAAGTGGAGTACCAATTCGAACACTCGAAGAAATAACCGGGATTTCAAAGTCTACCTTAAGCTATCGTTTTAGTAAGGAGGAGAAACCTGATGAACAAGGAGCAGAAAAGCCATATAATTTATCTCCTCTAGCTTCCTTCGGTTGTACGTTACTTGACAATATAGGTGTACGGTGCTACAAGCCATATGAATAATTATTTGGTGAGATCCTTGGGGTAGAATAAATAAAGAACTCCTTAATAACACCTCTATTCATAATTTCAAATTTTAATGGCTATATACTTGAACAGGCTGGGAAAGAAATAGGTATCTGAACTTTCATCAATCTCGCTAGCTCATCGTTTCAGACTTATCCTCTGCAAGCCATCTGCAGCAGGGATATACTTTCAGCTAAAAAGTCCCATCCGCTTGAACATAAACCGCACTCCTGGCACTCCTAGATAATTTGTTTCGTTGCCCCTTTTGTAAGTTATTTTCCATCCCTTTTTTCTCCACTAACGCGTTAGATTTTCAATTTAATAACATAAACAGCTACTTAGGTAGCCCGCCAAACGGGCAGGCCCCATCCCTTAAAAGAAACTTTATTTTCCTAAACAGACTGTGGGCAAAAACGATTTAACCCAACCAAACCGGCTGTACCGGAAATTGTCGTCCCAAAATAAATTACAGGCTTCTTAATTTGAAGAAAATCAGTAATTGATCCGTTACAGACTGTACTTCCTGTAACCAAAAACAAATCAGCCCAGTCTTCAACTTCTGCAATTGCACATATTCCATTTTCAATTACTGTTCCGAACTTTTGTTTACCGATATTGTCCTCATCCAAATCAAAAATCCGTAAAGGAAATTTCTTGGCCAGAACTTCTGCCATGGCAGGCTGCAATCCGAACAGGGCGATTTTGGGTTTTCCGTATTCTTTTTCAATCATTTCCGCAAGTTCCAAGCTGCATTTTTTAGGTCCATCATCTTTACAGTGAACCGTACGATCGGCCATATTTAATTCCCGAAGAACTGCATTCAATCCGGAAATAAAGACTGCACGCTCATAATTTGTTTTCAGCCGCATCGTCGTTAAATCCTTTAATTTACCGTTAAAACCATTTGCCATATCGGTAAATGCCTGTCCGTAAGAACTGCCGAGGCAAGCCTGCATCATTTTCTCTTTTCCCTTTTGAATAGGGAAATCTTTTCTTTCCGGGTCCCCGATAGCCTCCTGGGGTGTAAGCACCGAACATGTAATGACTATATTTTGTTCATTGAGATCATTCTTATCGACCAGTTCTTTAAAAGTTTCTTGAATCTTGAGCAAGTAAGCATTTTCTTCCATAACCGGCTCCTCACTTATTACAATTTTATTCATGCCTGCCTCATTCGTCATGATGCTGGTGTTCATGGCAAACAGACCCTGTCGATTTGAGGTTGCCCTGCAGATATTGCTCTACAGCGGTTTTGGCTTCCCCTCTGGCGCCCGTTATTACCTCAATGCCTTTTTCATTGAATATATCAATTGCTCCGCCCCCCATGCCGCCTGAAATGATCACTTTAACTCCCATATCGTTTAAAAAGTTCGGCAAAAATCCTGGCCTGTGTCCGGGGTTCGGTACGGTTTCACTCTTATGGATTGAAATACCGTTAGCGGTACATCCCCTGTACCGGGCGGCATATCGATAAACATGAAGTCAACATCGCCCCAGATAACTTCCGACCAAAACTGTTTAATTATCGTTCTATTGTTCGTTCAGAAGAGTATTGTGTTGTAAAAACTTTAATTTGCACTCACTAGACTCACTTCCCCTTTATTTGTACTGCTTTAATATTTCTACCATGTTGGTACGCTCCCAGGGCAAATTCAGTTCAGGCCGTCCGAAATGGCCGTAAGCAGCAGTCTGAGTATAAATCGGGCTGCGAAGGTCAAGATACGAGATTATTCTTGCCGGACGCAGATCAAAGCACTCGTTAACGATATCTGCCAGTCTTTGGTCGGAAAATTTACCGGTTCCCTGCGTATCGATATGGATCGAAACCGGATTGGCAACACCTATGGCGTAGGCTACCTCAATCTGACAGCGTTTGGCCAGCCCTGCAGCAACAATATTCTTCGCAATATGGCGCGCCATATAGGCTGCCGACCGGTCGACTTTTGTCGGGTCTTTTCCTGAAAACGCTCCTCCGCCGTGGCTGGCGTAACCGCCATAGGTATCTACGATTATCTTGCGTCCCGTAAGGCCCGAATCCCCTACAGGCCCGCCGATCACAAAACGTCCGGTCGGGTTGACATAAATATGGGTATCCTTGTCCAGATATTTTTTCGGGATAACAGGCTTAACCACTGTTTCAATGAGTGCTTCCCGCAGAGTGTCTGACGAAACATCCGGGTTATGCTGAGCTGATACCACGATCGCCGCACACCGCAAGATGTTACCGTTGTCGCCATATTCTACTGTTACCTGCGTCTTGCCGTCCGGCCGGAGCCAATGAAGCTCACCACTTTTGCGTACCGCGGCTAAACGCTGCGCCAACTTGTGGGCCAGAGAAATTGGTGCGGGCATGAGTTCCGGCGTTTCATCACAGGCGAAACCAAACATCATTCCTTGGTCGCCTGCGCCAATATAATCCGCCTCATCCGTCTTTGATTCCTTGGATTCATATGAACGGTTAACACCCATAGCAATATCCGGACTTTGCTCGTCGATCGAGGTAAGCACTGCACAAGCCTTGTAGTCAAAACCATATTCAGGATTGTCATAACCTATATTTTGCACAGTTTGGCGTACAATAGACGGAATATCAACATAGCATGAAGCCGTTATCTCGCCGGTAACAAGTACCATCCCTGTTGTGGTTACACACTCGCAAGCTACCCGGGCATTTTTGTCTTGTCCTAAAATATTGTCTAAAACGGCATCCGATATCTGATCGCATAATTTGTCCGGATGGCCTTCCGTCACCGATTCCGATGTAAATACTCTATTTTTCATTTTCTCTTTCCTCTCCATTTGCTGCGTTCCAACACACAAAGAATTGTAGGAATGCTGATTTTCACTATTCTAAGAAAAGCTGAACATTGTCTTTGGTCTTTACTCTTCCGCCGCTGATTACTCTGCCAAAACGTCCCTCTCTGCTGACAATATAATTCCTGCCGGTTTCTTTTAGCTCTTCTTTTCCTATGTAAATTATTTGTATTAGGGCTTCCCCAATTTTCAGTCTTTTATTAACCGCTAAATCTTCCAGGGGAATTCCGGAAATGACAATATTTTCAGAGAATCCGCCCTGCAAAACTTCATCCTTTTTATCTGCTGGAACTTTTTCCAAAGCTTCAATTGGGAAAATACTAACCTGTCTGTCCCAGTCACCACCGTGTGCGTCTCCCTCCAAACCCCATCCCTCAATGAGTTTTACACTGTCCACTTTGGTTTTTTCGATTCCTCTAACCTTACCAACATAAATAGACAATACCTTGCCCATCTTATCACTCCTGAATTTTAAAACGTCGACATTCATATTTTTCTAATTATATGCTTCCATAATACTTCTATCTTCTTGCAGCAAGTGCTCTATTTGCTGTTTATTCAGCTTCTTCCAAAAAGACAGCTTTTGGTGAGCATTGTAGTATTTTAAGGGAATCGGATGAGTGCCCAGTACAACGGGAATATTATAGTAACTCTCAATAAACTCCTTAAAATGACCGAATCTCGGACACGGAGGATATCCAACAATCATTCCCGTCGCTAAATGAATCACTTCGGCAGCGTTTTTTATCATTTCCTGCGGAACGTATTCAATATTGCCGCCAGGACATCCTCCGCAAAAGGATATGTATCAAGGCAAAATTTGCTTTACCGCTTTACTCTTACCGACATCTTTTCTCCATACTTGATAAGTTGCCGCATTCCTGCGCTTTGGCATATAGCCGTAAGAATACTTTCTCTGTTGGCCGGCAACCATCTTGTTCCCGACAGCATACTCACTCCGGTCCCGATAAAGGCCTCAGGGTATAAGGGCGTACTGGACCCAACCATAACCACATCACGAGCCTTGGTGCAATAAGCCAAAAGGGGCTCCAATGTTCCGTTTAACAGCGATGAACTGCTTATAAATACCACCTGGCAGTCCGGCAGGAGTTCGGGTTGGGAACTCTCCGGATAAACCTGCTCCGGAATATCCATGCCCCGCTCAAAGATATAAAGTTTTTCCATTTTGCCTTTCAATCTGGAAATAACAGGCCCAATGTGACCGATTATGCCAACGGTATCCGTAGGTTGAACTTCGATGGAAAATACCGCGTCCACACCGGAAGTATTGTTAAGCAGTTCCAATTTATCAAATTCAGCGACAGAATTTAAGACCGCCAAGCCCATGGAGGAAGCTATCACATTTTTACCTTTTAAAGCCCATCCGGCAATTTCCTCGGCAGGCTTGCCCACGAGACTTCCCGCCTGGGGAAGCGCGGAACAGGCATGTCCTATTTCCTTTCTCAATACATAAGTAACGCCGATTGAACTGTCATCAAGCTCAACAGCCATTAATTCGAGTCCGATCCTGACCTCTTTGATTTTTTTGCCGCTAACTCTGGGCAGAGCCAATTCATAAACACGCTCTAAAATCATGCCAACCCTCCTGCTCTTTTAAGATTTCTAAATCAGATAAATTTTTCTTACAACTTGTCAGTAAGAATTATCGAAAGGTTATGAGCTATTGCCCATATCTAGCAACGATAAAATAATAACACTGTTTTGGGCATATGTAAACAACCTGTCTACCTTTATTAACTTCAAGAAATTAAAAAACGGAACATTTCAATTTTTTCTAACAAAATAATTTTTGTCGAATATACGCTTTATAAGGACAGAACGTTTGCATCCGGTGGAAGAGACCCGCATATATGGCTTTCCCCCAAAAGAGTTAAGGTGATGATTGAAGCAATAGCCTGTGAGATGTGCAAGCTTGACGAAGCGAATAAGGACATATACACAAAAAACGCCGAGGCGTACATCAACCAGCTTGATGAGCTTGATAAACAAATATCATCGGTTCTTGATAACGTAAAAAGTAAAAAGTTTATTGTCTATCACCCGGCTTTCGGGTATTTTGCCGAGGAAATCGAAGGAAAGGCTGTACGGCTTTTACCCTTAGCCGCTGATTGCATAGGGAATCTTAAGAAAATGGCGGAAACAATGACGGAGGCAATGCAATGAGCAAAACAGCGGTCACCGTTATTGTTCATTGCGGAGGCTGTATGCTGAACCGGCGGGAAATGCAATACCGCGTTGAGAAAGCGCGTGAGCAGGACGTCTATATCACGAATTACGGCATGCTGATTGCATATGTAATGGGCATTCTGCCAAGGGCGCTTAAGTTCTTCCCCGCCGCAAACCTTGCCTTGGAGAAAAATGGTTTGGGGTAAAAAGTTTATTTAATCCGGGTAGATATCATTGAAAGAGAGCTTGTGGTGTTATAGCTCTCTTTCTTTGTATTAAATTATCTTAATTTTACATATAGTTATTGACATATGCTCATAACCGAGTTATCATGATTATGAGCATATGTCAATAACTATTTCAAAAACAAACTACATTGAAGAGGAGATAATTTTTATGTCAGCTTCAGTAAACCAGGAAAAATGTATTGGCTGCGGCCGATGCGAGGATGTGTGCCCTGTAGGGGCAATAAAACTTGAAGATGGTAAGGCAGTCATCAGTGACGAATGTGTTGAATGCGATGCATGTGTTGGAGAATGTCCAAACGAAGCAATAAGTTTATAGATTTTTAAAGGAGGTTTTATTATGCCTGGAAAAGATGGAACCGGCCCGTTTGGACAAGGGCCTGTGGCGGGAAGAGGAGCAGGACGGAGAGGACAGCGAGGAGCAATAGGTGCAGGTTCGACAGGATATTGCGTCTGTCCGAAATGCGGAGAAAAAACCATGCATGCGATCGGCGTTCCCTGCACTTCTGTGAAATGCCCTAAGTGCGGAACATCTATGATAAGAGGCACTTAAAAGAAAAATGATGAGAAGCAGCCATATTGGGAAAATGACTCCTTCTAAAGAGGATTATTTGAAAGTTATGCTGGAGCTATCTGATGATGCGGGCATACATTCAAGCGATATTGCGAATGCGCTTGGAATTTCACGTGCCAGCGTGAGCTGTATGATGAATGTTCTCAAGGACGAGGGATACGTCACAAAGGAGAAGTATGGCACCGTTACTCTGACGGAAAACGGGCGCAATGTAGCAGCTAATATAAAAAGAAGGTATGATTCGCTCAAAGCTTTTCTCAACAATGTTCTTGGCGTTGAAGCTGCGACGGCCGCCAGGGATGCCTGCCGCATAGAACATTTAATTAGTCCTGAAACCGCAGATAAGATTGATCAGCAGCTTGAAAAGATGTATGAATTGCAAAAAAGACATTTCTAATAACAGACATTTGCGAATAATATGGGATTTTAATGCTTTTGGAGGTGAAAAATGTGCCAAGAGGTAATGGAACCGGTCCTATAGGAATGGGGCCGTTGACGGGACGGGGCGCGGGCTTCTGCGCAGGTTTCAAAATTCCCGGATTTGTGAATCTGAACTTTGGCCGTGGTATGGGGCTTGGAAGGGGCCGAGGGTTCAGACGGATGTCTTGGCTTGCGAGACTGCTGCCCGGATGCGGATACCTTGCTTACCGGTGGGCAAACCGTAATAGGATACCTAAATGACAAAGACGTTAATTGAGAGGAGGTGAAAATTATGCCAAGAGGAGACGGAACAGGCCCGATGAGAATGGGACGGATGACTGGACGGGGCGCAGGTTTTTGCGCAGGCTTTGCAGCTCCCGGTTATGCAAATCCGGTCGGTTTTAGATGCGGATTCGGAGGAGGACGCGGCTTCCGCAGGATGTTCTATGCAACCGGTCTGCCGGGATGGGCACGCTTAGGCTATCCCGCATACGCTGGGACATATGAACCTGCTTTAGGTGAAAAGGAGCTTTTAAGCCGGCAGGCGGAGTTTTTAGAAAGCCAGCTCGAACAGGTTAAAAAGCGTCTTTCAGGTTTTAACGAAGACGCTGAATAGCCCCATATTCATGAGAAGAAGGCAGGTGAAATTTCCTGCCTTCTTCTCATAAATTATTTTTCAGGCAAAGGAAGATATATATGGCGTTGCGGAACATTATGAACTATCAGACCGATGATATATTGCGGAAAAAAGCAAGAACAGTTGAAAAAATTGACAATAGGATACTGACATTGCTTAAAGATATGGCTGAAACCATGTATAATGCAAACGGAGCCGGGTTGGCGGCTCCCAGAAAAAGGCTTATTTATTGATCCCTACCCGCCCACCGGCGGAAAACAGCATAAAAAGGTCTTCAAGAGACAGCCTTGTCAATGCCGCAGAAATTATTCGCAGCATATCCGGAGCGCATGTTGAATGCATAACCGGCGATGAAAAAGGGGAAGGATTCTTCTTTAGCGAGGATATTGTCAATGATCTTTTAAGTATTACATCTGTACACCCGGTTCGAGAGGATATTGTTGACGAAATGCTCAAAAAAAGGAATGTAGATAAAACAGTGATAGACGATCTGCTAAAACGGGATATGATTGTTGAGTCTTTGTTTGAAGGGAAAAAGTTTTACAGAAAAAATATAAAAAAGAAGTTTTGATTTTTTAGAGGAGTGAATCGATTTGCTTAACCAGGTCTATCATTTGCTTAAGGAATGCAATTTGAGGAGTACGCCTCAAAGAAAAGCTATCCTTGAGATTTTATACAATTACAAAGGCCATCATCTTAAAGCTGAAAATATTTATGGGCTTCTTAGAACAAAAGATAATAACAAAAGGCTAGGACTGGCGACGGTATATCGTACTATGGAATTATTTGAAAAGATTGGTATAGTATCAAGATTGTCGATGGAAAACTCATCAGCACGGTACGAATTGGTAATGTATGATGAATTAATGCACCATCATTTAATTTGTTTAAAATGCGGACAGTTGGAGGAATTAGATGATAGAATAACTGAAGAATTCAAAAAACGGATTTTAGAAGACAAAGGATTTGAAGTTGCTGATAAATCAATGAAAATATTTGGATACTGCAGCAGTTGTAAAAGGTAATTAGTCTATAGCTCTTTTATTATGGGCGTTTGCGTTTGCGGGTTATATTTGGTTGTTGATATATGCCCGTAATGCTTGTAAACTTGATCGTATATATTTATGTTTAAGATAGACTGTTGAATGAGCAAGATTATTTGAAAATCAGCATACAGGGGGAATTTGTTATGAAAGTCGGATTATCAGGTGTATGCGAACGGAGGATATGTGCCCAGGTAGCACAGATTTTAAAGTAATGAGAGAAAAGAAATGTGCGTTTGAGGGCGTTGAGGGAGAGATTGAAGTAATGGGTTTCTCTACATGCGGCGGTTGTCCAGGTAAAAAAGCCGTAACGAGAGCTGCCGAAATGGTAAAACGGGGTGCCGACACGATTGTGCTGGCATCGTGTATTACAAAAGGTAACCCGATAGGGTTTGCATGCCCTCATGTGCAAGCAATGAAGATGCTATTTCAAAAAAATTGGGAGACTCTGTGAGAATGATTGACTACACTCATTGACAATAGCAATATAATAAATGTGCTGGTTTATTGAACTATTATAAAATCTCAACCAGATAACGGAGGTGATATGATTGGCAAGACCCACCAAATGGAGAAAAATTGAGAATATTCCCACTATCCCCTACTTCATCCCATCAGATAAAGATGTTGCAGAGGTGCCTGAAAATATATTGAAGCTTGAAGAACTGGAAGCCATACGGTTAAAAGACCTGGAGGGGCTTGAGCAGGGCGAATGCGCCGAAAAGATGGAGGTATCCCGCCCCACCTTTCAGCGAATCCTTCTGTCTGCAAGAGAAAAAATTGCCGACAGTCTGGTGAACGGAAAGGTTATTCATATAGAGGGAGGCAATTTCACCCGGAATATCTGCCCGGTGAGATGTTTGGATTGCGGCAAGGAATGGATAGAAAGCTTTGAAAATCTTGAATCCATGAAAAACGGAAGATATTCATGCCCTACCTGCAGCTCAACTAAGGTTATCTGCGGACAAAACTGCAAAGGAAAGTTTGGTCGAAGAAACTGTTGGCGGCATGGCTGGAGGAATGAATAAAATCAAACAAGAATGTTGTCAAGGTCAAAGAGACATTATAGTCTTTTTGGCCTATTTTTTTATTTATCTTTGTTTTGAGTTGAGATATGTTTTAAACGCTGACGGAAAGAGCTGTCGAGAGGTTGGCATCCCCTGGTCGCTTGATGATTATAGCTTTATAAAAAGCAATATTAGTGTGTACAATTACTTGTGAGATTATTCCATTTACACGGAAGCCGTGACACTCCCTATTGAAAATAAAATAAGCTGCAACATTATATCGCTTTTAGTTCGTTTAATTTCACGATTCTTTTTACATTCACCACAAAGGCCGTGAAATAGGTTTGTAATCGCATAGCGACAAGGCCCACGGTATCTGCTCTATCAAGACCGTGGGCCACTTTCATTTCACCGTTCTTTTCTTCAATACGGTGCCGAATTTTCAGCCGTTCCCAGAAGGCTTCACTGGATTCAAATTCAAGTCTTAGGCGGTTTTTCTCGTTCGGCTGGGTGATGCTGTAAC
>NZ_JAKNBL010000018.1 GCF_022410535.1 Pelotomaculum terephthalicicum JT | reverse complement strand
TAGATCCGAATTCCCAATTGGATGCGGATTTAAAAAAAATTCCTCTATGGTAAGTAGGAGGAATTCAATAACGATGGTTCAAGCAAAGCCTTGTGCCATCTGCCTCGGCGAATGCCGAGAGGCTATAATAAGTATTTAGAAAGCATAATTATAATCAGTTCCTGTCGGGGTAAATTCCTTGAATCGCGATACAGTAGTGCATGCCCATCCCCTGCATCGGCAGCGCGTTCCGCAAATCCGGCAGGCAAAAAGTAGTGGTGCCGTTTCCGCCGAATTTTGTGCCGATCAATGAAAACAGGGCTTGATTGGTGGCAATATTCAGGGTTTGTCCCTCGCAAGGCATCCAGTTTGACGGGGCAAAATCAAACGCGAACAATTGAATATCGCCTAGTAATGGATCCATAAAGATACCTCCTCGCAATTATAAATTTAAACCTTTAAAGTAGATGCTGACAAACCGACAGACATAACTATTTAAACAGCCTTAGTCCCACGGCTTTGCACCCCTGCCTTTTGGCAGGAGTGCCTTTTTTATGCAGCCCATGAAAATTATTATATCATACAAAATCCGCAATAGTTGTTGAAATATGTCGACCAATAATATTTCCTGGAATAATATATGACAAAATACCATTACGTTAAATCAGCCCCTGACAATTTCTCACGAATTGGCCCAAAATTCAAATTTTCCGTTAATTATAACACCTTTTACTTCCATTTTGTCATCAAAAATAACAATATTTGCGTCATATCCTGATTTTATTTTGCCAAGTTCAAGCCCCATGCCGAGAAATTCTGCGGCATATGTGGAAGCCATCCGTAAAGCTTCTTCTATGGGAATAGCAATTTCTTTTACACAATTGCGCACC
Source organism: Pelotomaculum terephthalicicum JT (assembly GCF_022410535.1). GTDB lineage: Bacteria > Bacillota > Desulfotomaculia > Desulfotomaculales > Pelotomaculaceae > Pelotomaculum_D > Pelotomaculum_D terephthalicicum. The sequence goes on along the minus strand of NZ_JAKNBL010000018.1, from coordinate 55,328 downwards.
GCCGTGGCCATGTCCAAGGCCGATCCGGCAAGTATTCCGTCTTCTGTTGCGCATTTTCCGTCTCTACACTCAACTGCATATTCACCCAGCATGAAGTTCCGGCAAGCTTTTCCCACAGGCGGCATGGCATCTGTTATTAAAAACAGCTTCCTCCCTTTGATTCGTTTCACTATGTCTATGGTGGCATAGTGCACATGCAACCCGTCGGCGATTATCCCCGCCCACACGTTTTCCGCCTGCAATGCCGCGCCGACCAGGCCGGGCTCCCGGCTGTTTAATTGCGACATTGCGTTAAATAAATGAGTAACGCATGTTATGCCGTTTTCAAAGCATTTCACCGCGTCACCATAGGTAATGTCCGAATGCCCGGCGGAAAGCAGCACTCCGGCATCTGCCAACATTTTTAAATAATCTGGCCGGACAACTTCCGGCGCGACAGTCAATAATTTTAACGCCTTCGCCTCCGCGGCTTTTATTAATTCATTCAATTCCTCAGCATTAAGGTCTCTTATGTAATTTTTATTATGAACGCCCGCTTTTTTCTCGTTGATATACGGCCCTTCCAAATGCAACCCCAATACCCCGTGCAGCTTTTTATCCAGACAGTATTGCACGGCTTCAACGGCCGATATCATTTTTTCTCTGGAATCGCTGAGCAGAACGGGCAAAAAGTTAGTTGTTCCAAACCGCTTATGCGCCTTACAGATCGTGGAAATGGTTGAAACGCTTGGCTCTTCGTTAAATAAACGGCCGCCCCCGCCGTTGATCTGGATATCAATGAACCCGGGCGCGACGGATAATCCATTCAGGTTGATTGCGGATATGCCCGCGGGCAGATCGGACTGATTGACAATCTCAACTATCTTATCATCGTCAATAATAACCGCTTTATCCGCAAGCAAACGCGTCCCCGTATATACCCTGCAATTATTAATGGCATACATTTGCATTCCACCATTTTTGCTAATTATTTTCTACAATATATCATATTTACGCAATGGATAAATATTTTTTATAAACTATTCACAAAAATATCCACATCCATGCAGGAATCTGTGGATAAGTCAATAGTCCTATAAGCAGGACCATTTTCCTCTTGCCGCTGGCACCGTCAAAAAACATGCAAAAAAAATACCCTCATTTGGAGGGTATGCTAATCAATTTGAACCTACATGAATTTTTTGCTGCTCTTTTCTCCGTTAAATGAAAAAAGTACCGATTTGTTATCCAGAACCGTTTCCAGATGTATAGTGTGTCCCCAGAGAGAATATAAGTAGGGAAGAGTCTTTTCAACATAGTATACATCCAACTCTGTACCTTCATAATGATGTTTCAGATACAACTCGCCATTCTTATTATAATCTCCATTCTGCACCGTGATGTAAGGATAACCGCCATTAGTCAGACCGGCAACAAGACCGTCCCGTACTTTCTCCCAATCTTTTTCATCTACCCGCCATTCATTTCCTACTTTTTTGTAGAGGTATAAATCCATTTCCTCAATTAATTCTTTAGTTAAATAGTTGCGTAAAAATGAAACGTCATTTTCATTTGCGCGGACTTCAAATATTTTTTCTTTACCTTCACCACCGGAACGGCCATACCGCTCTTTTTCCTCGGAAGTAGGGTTATCCCATCGTTTTTCGATGTCTTCAAATATTTTTAAGCCCAGTGTATATGGATTAATACGCGTGCGTGAAGTCTGAATGATGCCGGAGTGCATCTTGGCAAACTCAATCGTTTCATTCACATCCAAATGTATATCGCGCATGATTCGGAGATGCCAATAAGTTGCCCATCCTTCATTCATGATTTTGGTTTCCATTTGAGGCCAAAAATAAAACATCTCCTGTCTGATCACCGACATGATATCCCTTTGCCAGTCTTCTAATTCTTTGCTGTGTTCGATGATGAACAGCATAAGATCCTTCTCAGGCTCTTTAGGAAATTTTTTTTCTTTTTCATCCGCACTCGCGTCCTTGCGCACCTCTTCAAGCTCCCACAAGTCATCGTAAGGAGTTTCCGGGTGTTCAGCATAATTAGCCCGTTTATGCTCATTCTGCCGTCTTTTTCGTAGCTCCTCACCTTTTCTGATCATTATCCTGGGTTCGATGTGTTCCTGTATGGACAGCGCGGCATCGATAAATAATTCCACTTTTGCCCGGCCATGTTTAAACTCGTATTCCCGGAAACGTTCAGACGCCGCAGCCATGGATTCCACCATATCCCGCGAGGTGTTTTTGAAATATGCATTGTTTTTGAAAAAATCGCAATGTGCGAGAACATGCGCCATGACCAGTTTATTCTGTATTATGCTGTTGCCTTCGAGGAGAAAAGCATAGCATGGGTTGGAATTGATCACCATTTCATAGATGCGGCCAAGGTTATAATCGTATTGTGTTTTCATTTTATGGTAGGCCTTGCCGAATGTCCAGTGTGAATAACGGGTGGGCATTCCATAAGCGCCGAAAGTATAAATAATATCCGCCGGGCAAATTTCAAAAAACATATTATAAAAATCCAACCCTAATTCTTTAGCCTTAGCGTTGATAACCTGTAAAGCGTCTTCTAGAATTTTTAATTCGTCTTTCGGATTCATATATGATTCCTCCATAAAATGAGGCATAACACACGGGACTAATTAATTGCCTCACCTTGGGTTTGGCTGAAAAATTTTTTCAAGGCGGGGTAAACTCCACTCTTGTCCTTGATCGTAACACTGGTAAATTTAGGATTGCCGATCCTTTTAAAAGCTGTTCTCAAAGTGCTGGTATAGTAGTAGGCCCCCTCGATCTCACCATAACCAACCATGTTGCATACTTTTAGCAGATCGTTGATTAATTTAATACAGTTGTCATTATCCGAAACAAGATTATCACCGTCAGAAAAGTGAAAAGCATATATATTGTAATCCTGAGGACTGTACCGCTTTTCAATAACATCCAGGGCCAGCTTGTAAACCGATGAACAGCGGGTGCCGCCGCTGGTCCCCTTGGTAAAAAACTCTTCCTCGGTTGTTTCCTTCGCTTCGGTATGGTGGGCAAGAAAAACAATCTGGACGTTATTATACTTTGTACGCAGAAAACGAACCATCCAAAAGAAAAAACTGCGCGCGATATATTTCTCAAAGGGTCCCATTGAACCGGATGTATCCATCATGGCGAGAACAACAGCGTTTGACTCATACTTAAATGTGTTGTCCCAAGTTTTATAACGCAAATCTTCGGGGGTGATACCATGCAATCCCGGTTCTCCTCTTAAAGCGTTTCGCTTTATTACTTCCATAATGGTCCGCTTGCGGTCAATATTGCTCGCTATTCCCTTCTTCCGCACATCTTTGAATTCCACCGACTCCGAAGCAAGTTCCGGTTTCTTTTTTTGTTCCAGGTTCGGCAGGCCAAGATCTTCAAAGATCATTTCCGCCAACTCTTCGATAGTTATGTCGGCTTCATAGTAATCGACACCAGGCTCTTCGCCGGCCCCCTTGCTCTTACCCTGCCCTTTCTGAGGGTCGGCGTAAACAACATCGCCCTTTTTGCTGTTGCCGTCCCCCTGACCGCCATGCTTTTGTTTGCCGTAATCAAAACGGAAGTGGAATTCGTCCAAGGAACGGATCGGTACTTTGATAACTTTACGACCGTCATGCATGATAATGCTTTCTTCGCTGACGATATCCGCCAGGTTTTTCTTTATTGCCTCCCGTACTTTTTCCCGGTGCCGCTCCCGGTCAATCTCTCCCTTGCGATGAAGTGACCAGTCTTCCCGGGAGATTACGAAATCTCCGCCGGACACGGCAACCCCTCCCTTTAAAATATAATTAAACACTTGTTAATCAGCACACTTTCAGCTGTTGGTATAACATTATATGAATAAATAGTTAATAAATGTAACGCGTCAATAAAAATTGTTAACTTGATTAATATATCTAAAAGCCGGTAAGTTTGACTTCCGGCTTTAGACAGCTTACCATTGTTCTGATATCCCTTAATTCAGCAGATAACGCATTATTCGCTAAAAATCTTGATTATTTGATAGGAACTTTATATTCACAAAGCTTTCTTAATATGTTAATTAACCTGTTCTTAACGGTTAAGCAAACTGCCGACGTATTTTAACAACTCATTAGCGCAGGTCGGACAATACCCGTGCTCCGCTATCAGTCTGGCGCTGACCTCGTTTACCCGCTTCAGCTGTTCAGCGTCAGGCGTCTTGGTGGAAGTAGTGATTTTAACCACATCTTTTAGATCGGCAAAAAGTTTTTTTTCGATGGCTTCCCGCAAACGTTCGTGGGAACTGTACTCGAAGCGTTTGTTCTTGCGGGCGTAGCTGGAAAGCCTGATTAGTATTTCTTCCCGGAATGCTTTCTTGGCGCCTTCAGAAACGCCTATTTGTTCTTCTATTGAGCGCATCAGTTTCTCATCCGGATCTAATTCCTCGTCAGTAATGGGATCTTTTAACTTCAAGCCGTTGCAATAAGCCTCCACGTTATCCAGATAGTTATTAAACAAGACTTTGGCGGATTCTTCGTAGGAGTAAACAAACGCCTTCTGCACTTCCTTTTTAGCCATTTCGTCATACTCTTTCCGGGCCACCGAGATAAAATTCAACAAGCGGTCCCGTTCTTCTTTTGTTATCGACGGATGCTGATCCAGCCCCTCTTTCAAAGCGCGCAGTACGTCTAACGGATTAATGCATTGAGTTGCACTGCGAATCAGCGCAGATGAAAGGCGGTTGATTACATAGCGGGGATCGACGCCGCTCATGCCCTCGTCGATAGCTTCTGAATGAAGTTCATGCAAATCTTTCTGTTTAAACCCTTCCACATCTTCACCGTCATAGAGTTTCATTTTTTTAACCAGGTCCATACCCTGTTTTTTTGATTCTTTCATGCGGGATAATACGGAGAAAATGCTGGCTATGCGCAAGGCATGGGGTGCGATGTGAATATTTCGCAAGTCGCTTTGTCTGATTAATTTTTCGTATATCTTCACTTCATCGCTGACTTTCAAATTATAGGGTATTTTCATGACAATGATCCGCGATTGCAGGGCTTCATTTTTCTTGTTGCTGATAAACGTTTTATATTCATTCTCATTAGTGTGCGCCACTATCATTTCATCCGCATAGATCAACGCAAAACGGCCGGCCTTAAAGTTCCCTTCCTGGGAGAGGCTGAGGAGGTTCCATAAAAACTTTTCGTCACATTTAAGCATCTCCTGGAATTCCATCATACCTCTGTTGGCTATGTTTAATTCACCGTCAAAGCGGTAGGCGCGCGGATCCGACTCCGAACCATAGTCGGCTATGGTGGAAAAATCAAGGCTGCCGGTTAAGTCGGCTATGTCCTGAGATTTAGGATCTGAAGGAGTGAACGTGCCAATGCCAACCCGGTCGTCTTCAGATAAAAACACCCTTTCCACAGGAACATTTTCAATATTGCCGGAATACTTGTTTTCTACCATAAGCCGGCATGATGGACACAGTTCACCTTCGATGTAAACATCATACTCCTTTTGAAAATCTTCTCTCAACTCTTTTGGGATCAAATGCAAGGGCTCCTCATGCATCGGACATCCTTTAATACCGTAGACAGCTCCTTCATCGGTGCGGCTATATTTCTCCAACCCCCTTTTCAGCATGGCCACCAAGGTTGATTTACCCCCACTCACCGGTCCCATTAGAAGCAAGATACGCTTTCGCACATCTAAACGGCGCGCCGCCGGATGGAAATACTCCTCTACAAGCTTTTCCAGTGTTTTATCAAGTCCGAATATTTCCGCGGAAAAAAAATTGTATTGCTTAGTGCCATCTTTTTCTTCTATTCCGGCGGACCTGATCATTTTATAAATCCTGGAGTGGGCAAGTTGGGATACAAAAGGCCTTTCTTTTAAAACCTCAAGGTAATCCTGGAATGTCCCTTCCCAGGCAAGCTGTCTTTCTAAGGAGCGGTATTCTTCCAAGCGTCTAATAAAATCCATCGTTTCACTCCTTCCTAATTCATCCAGTCCTTCTACTGCTTTCCATGTTAGGTCTAATTTTGCATGAATAATACATTATATGCAACGCTATCAAAAAGAAGAATGGTAGCAGTCGGCAGCAAAAACGCTATAAATTATGGTATTCATCAATTAAAACTATTATTAGAGATATTATGAACAATAAAAAAAGCCACATGAAATTTGTGGCATAAAGATCATTTGGGTTTTAATATTGGCGCCGGGCTGGTCACCCAGACAGCTGGCTCATTTCTGTTCCTTTACTTTTGTAACATCTCTAACGAAAGGTTGTGCATATAATCCTACATGCCCCCACCAATTTTTTGCTTCCTGATCCAGTGTTCCCTCCACCTGGAAAGATACCTTCTGCACACCTGGAAATTCAGTGACAGTATTTACAATACTCTGAATCCCCAGTTCTTCACCTGCAGCCCCTACGCTAGCATGAAGCACATCCCGGGAAAAATCCACCGTCGCTAAACCGTCCTTTATGGATACCCCCCGGATCTTTGTTCCCGCCGGCAACACCCGTGCCGCGCCGGGCGTAACGGGGTCGGCGTTAATCAACTCTTCCAGCGCCGCTTTGATAACTTCCTCGGTGTAGGGAACTTGGTGCGTTTCCCGGACAAGGCAGGCGTCATCAGCAGTGATTTTGACATAGTATACCGTCAAATTTGTTTTTTGATCATTTTGGGACAGTGCACCTTGAGACGGGGGCGCACCCTGCTCTTGCTCCCCGCTTGGTTGATTGGCGGCTTGGGGTTTACATGCCGCTACAGTCAATAATAATAAAAACAAACTCAGCAGCACGCAGGCAACTCTAGTTTTTCCGCTCTTACTTGACATCAAGTCACATCACCTCTCTTCCAGTATGATACTATTATACTAAACAGCATCATAACATCAACTAATTTGTGATTTTCCCGAAGCCCAACCTGCCAAGCATTGCCAGACAAGCCTGGTCTTCAATATCGGCTTCCAGCGGGTCAAGAGCAATGTTCATACATCTCCTCTTTATGGCGAGGTTTATTAAATAGTCTGTAAGTCTGGCGTTTTTTGGCAACAGGGGGCCATGCAGATAAGAACAAAAAACATTTTTATATCTGGCGCCTTCCAGACCATCTTTCCCGTTGTTGCCGTTGCCGGCAAGAACCTTGCCAAGAGGCTTGCAATTACCCAGGTAAGTTTGTCCGGAATGGTTCTCAAAACCGGCCGCCTTCAGCTTAAAACCCTCAATATCAATCTCAACCGCCACATTTCCCACCAGCCGTTTATCACCGGAGCGGGTATAAAAATCCATGATGCCCAGTCCTGGTATTTTTTCACCGTCACCAGCCAGGTAATATTTCCCCAGCAACTGATATCCACCGCAGATTGCCAGAATCACCAGACCATTCTCAATAGCTTTGATTAATTCTTTTTTACGTTTTAACAGGTCTGCCGCTATCAAGTTTTGCTCGCGGTCCGACCCGCCGCCTATAAAAACAAAATCTTGTTCCATAAAGTCAACATCGTCATTCAGGCTTACCTCGAGTACTGAAACAGGTATGCCACGCCACTGGCAACGCCGTTTAACGGCAATTATATTACCGCGGTCTCCGTACAGATTCAGCAAGTCCGGATACAGATGACAAACATTGATCATCAGCAATCTCCTCAGTAGCCAGGCGTTTAATTATTTTATGAACGGGCCATAGGGCGGTGTAGGTGGTAAACAGATAAGTGCTGCCCGCACGCCCCGACAGCGCATTGCCTATAGCCGTCTTGATGTTCCGGTCAATGGTAATCTTTCCAGGCGGGATACCCGCGTATTTCAGCCGGAGCGCAATTTCCTCACCCCTTTGGCCGGAGCAGATAAAGCATAAGTAAGAACTGCTTTCTTCGCCCAGCAATTCAAAATCCACATCCCACAACCAGGAAATGTCAAGCCCGTCAGCCTCATTATCGTTAATGGCGATGAAAACATCTTTTGCTCCTTCGGCAGCAGCCAAGGTAGCAATTGCTTCATTAAAGCCGGTGGGGTTTTTTACTAAAATCAAGAAAGCCGGCTTATCATGATAGACATAACTTTCCATCCGGCCGGTTACAGTGCGGTACTTACCAAGGCTTTCCAAAACAATATCAACGTCAACTCCTAAACGCAGTCCCACCGATAAAGCCGCCATGGCGTTATATACATTGTACAAGCCTCGCGCTCGGATGTTCAATAACACATCCTTGTTGTCATAAATAAGACGGCATTCCATTCCTTTTTTGGTAGTCACCGTTTCCAGCACCTCCACAAAAGGGTCGGGTCTTTCAAAATAACAGTTGGGGCAACGGTATTTACCCAGCTGCCCGTAATGAAAATAATCATAAATAAGCTGCTCTCCGCAATAAGGACAAAACTTAGCTTCCCTGGTCTGGGAATTGGTTTTGATACAGCGCTGGTGTTTACCCAACCCGTAAAATACTGAAGGCAGTAATTTATTATCACTAAATTGCGACACTAATGGATCATCAGCGTTTAATACAAGAGTGGCGCGCTTAAGTGTTGACAGAGCGTCACGGATTACCCTGATAATTTTGTCCAACTCCCAATAACGGTCCAGCTGATCGCGGAAGAAATTCGTCAAGACCACCACACTGGGGGTTACTTCCGCCAGCACCTTGGGCATTGACGCTTCGTCCACCTCAAGGACGGCATAGTCGCAGTCAATATTTCCTCCCATATCTGCGCTCAGGATAAAGCTTGTAGTAACACCGGTAATCATGTTTGCCCCTTCCCGGTTGGCAATAGTATCGTAACCGGCGTCCATTAGCATTCCCACAATCATATTGCAGGTTGTTGTCTTACCGTTGGTGCCGCTGACCACAATTATCTCTTTACGCACCTGGGCAGCCAGGACACGCAATGAGTCACCATAAAACTTGCGTGCAACCAGACCGGGCAGCGAAGTGCCTTTATTGCCCCGCAGCCGGCTGAGCCAAAATACCGTTTTCCCTGCTAAAATGGCGGCAAATAACTTTAATTTCAATTTATGACCTCCTTTTACTTGTGTCGTGAGGTCAAGTTAACCGCTTGAACAACCTGATTTTTTTTTGAATAAAGATACTCCGCTAGATTTCCTCTTAATTATCCTATCCTCCGCCAGCAGATGATCCACATGGGCAAATACTTCAGAAATGCCAAGGTAGATTTCAAAGCCTTTTATTTGCGGGTAATAAAACCTCATCAACTGGTAGACACTGATACTGTTATTTTCCAGAACTGACGTTAACGCTTTTAACCGCTCCCTGTGATGCTCTCTGGCTTTTTTTACCGCTTCCCGGCTATTGTCAATATTATTTCCATGGCCTGGCAAAATAAGACGTGGATTAAGGTTCTCCAAAAGATCCAATCCGCCGAGATACTGATTGAGAGTCGGCAATCTCGCGGTGAAATTAGTTGGATCAGGCTCCATGTTCGGATTTGGTGTAATATGTTTGAGGATGAAATCGCCGGCCAGTAAGCACATCCCTTCCTGATCATACAGACAGATGTGACCGTCGGAGTGACCGGGCATGTGCATAGTTAAAAGTGCTCCGCCTTCAAACCTTAATGTCTCTCCGCCGGATAATATTGTTACGCCCGTATCAGGCAGCACAGGTTTTCCGACAGGGTCAAAATCATTCAATATTTCTTTCAACGCTTCTGTCGGCATACCGGCCTCCTGAAAAAAAGAAAGCCGTTCCTGATAAAAATCGTAATCAAGGGTCAGCTTGCGGATCTCAAATTGATGAACATAGATCCGCGCCCCGGCAATTTCGTTCAACCAGCGCGCCAAACCGCTATGGTCTGAATGACTGTGGGTCAATATAACTCTGGAAATGTCTTTCAAATCGACACCCAGGGAAGTCAACCCTTCCGCAAGTGATTGTTTCGCCTCCGCTGTTTCCGGACCCGGATCAATCAGAGTGTAGGGCTGGTTTTTCACTAAATATGAGTTTACAGGTCCGACAGGATAAGGCGTATGAACCGTTATTTTATATATTTCCAGCATAGTTTATGCCCTGGTAGGAGAGATCATAAAACCTGAAAAATCGCCCAGTGGCTCTTCCCATTTTATTTCTAAACCTGTAACAACTGCCCTTGCAGGTCCTTGACGGCACCAGTCAATCATTTTATCAACGCCTTCCCGTCCACCTTCAAAAATGCCTTCAACTCTGCCATCCGGCATGTTTTTTATCCAACCTGACAATTTCAAGGTTAAAGCTTGCTCCCGTGCTTTAGCCCGGTAATATACACCCTGCACCTTCCCGCTGATTATTACATGCGCCCGAACTGTAAAAATTTGTTTACTCACGCCTTTTCTTCCATTCTTCTTTAAGCTAGATAATTAATTATACCAAATAATTGTTTATAATTAAATAAAACCTAGCAACTGGTAAAAAAGTGATGCGGATGTAATTTTTACTCATCTTTACCTGCATCAATTTTCTCTGCCGGGGAATCTTCATCATCTGACCCAGCGAAGCTTTTATAAAAGACCCCTTCGTCGCCTACTTCGTAAGGAATTTCATCAACATCTTCCGTCCCCCCCTCTTCATTAGGGTTATACGTGGAATACCCGTAATAAGTTCCGCCTCTCGCCCACTCTTCGTTTGTTTCGCTATAATGGGCTACTTCCCGCCAGGCATCTTCACCGTCATATCCTACGGCTTCAGGATCATCCGTAAAAGTCCTGGCAAAAGGCTTGCCTAAAACTTCCTCTTCAACAGGACGAACATTCTGGTCGGGAAGCGCCTCTTCTGCTTCTTTACAATCCCGGCATTTAGTAGTGTAAGGAACAGCTTCGAGCCGTTCTTTTTGAATTTTTTCACCACAAACGTCACAAATACCGTAAGTGCCATTGTTAATCTTTTCTATAGCCTCATTTACCGCCGCTAATGCTATTGCGGCATTTTCACGCAAGGCAAAGTCCTTGCTCCGTTCAAAAACCTCAGAACCAATGTCCGCCGGGTGATTATCGTAAGTGGACAGTTCACCGACAGAATAACCCAGCGGGACGCTTAATCCTTGCTCATCAAGATATTTAATGCGGTCCTCCAGGTTTTGCTTTAAATCTTCAAGCTTACCTTTAATTTGTGCATATTGTTTTTCCTGCATCATATTACCTCCGTGCATTTAATCGCGCATTTTATGTACCTACCTTTAGGTAGACCAGTCTCACTATCTCAGCGATAAAATCACCTATTAAAGGCAAATTAAGCATAACCAAAATACGCAAGAAATATAAAACAACAGCGCCCAGGATAGTAAAACCGATAGCTATGCCAACCCCCCTGGCCAGCCCGGCGATAAAATTTATATACATCAAGCGCCATGGATGTTCAAGAAGACTCACGTACTCGGCAAGTTTCATCTTCTCGATGCTCACGGACAGATTGTTTATTTTATCTTGAAGAATCTTTAACAACCGTTTTTCATCGTTATCCAAAAAATCACCCTTTACGGTTCTTTAATATATTGTATCCCGCAGCTCCATAAAAAATTGAAAAGGGGCAGCTATTTGCTGTCCCCGCCGTTTATCCAAGGTTTGTCAACACCAATCCAGCTCATTCCGCTCTTTACCAAGATACTGTTTACTCATACCCCCTTATTCACTTTTATCTAAAATATATGTTCGCAGAGTGTAAACTTTCCTGGTATATTATGTTTTCTCTTTTAGCAGACTGGGTTTTCTATATTGCGTGCATCCGCACGACTGCTCCGGCTCAATCCGGGCCAGGGTATTTAGGATAATGCTGCCGATTTTACCGGGCTCACCGTAAAAAATACCGGCCATTTCTTCGTAATCCCACTCTTTGATGACACCTTCAGCGTAATTTACCACCATATCCATACGCCCGTAGCAAGCGCCGATTTCTCGCGCCAAATAAACCTCCGGGCACATGCTTTGCCCTACGATATCCGCGCCCAGCCGGTAAAGCATCTCTACTTCAGCGGGGCTTTCAAAATGCCTGCCATCTGTTACGGCGTAGACACCCCGGTCAAAAACCCTGCCGACTGCTTCCGCCTCGGCACTCCGCACTAATTCCCTTCTTATGCCGGGACAAACCGACTTGCGCATGGTCAATAAAAAAGCTCCGCCCAGGCTTACATCTTTACGCATGGAAAAATCAAGATAGTCGGTGGGGACTATTAGGTCACGCGGCCGCAAAAGCCGGTTAATCGATCCGACCCCGCCCTCCGACACTATTTTTTTCACACCTGCTTCGCGAAACACCCAAAATACCTGGCGTGAAGCATCCGCCCTGGCAATACCGCCTCTCCACCCGTGCATTTTCACTGTTATGATCTTCTTTTTATCTAACATGAATAATTTCAGAGGAGGGCTCACCCCATACGGCGTTTCAAACGTCAGAGCGTCGGCGATAATCCGTGTGTCGCCCCGCTGTAAATCTTCGGGGAAGTTTATTGAAAAAGTGCTTGACCCGCCAATGACGGCAAAATCCACCTGAGGTACTTTTTTAGCTTCCAACAGCGCCCCCTCCTGTTACTTTCTCTCACCACTGACAAAAAGCCTCCCGAAGTTTTCCGGGAGGCTTTATTAAACCGGGTTAGCGCACACTCGCGAGAACATCCGCCAAAACGTTCTTAATATCCTGGTCTCCATTAATGTTCTTGAGAAGGTTTTGTTTTGCATAGTAGTTAATCAACGGCTGTGTCTGGGCTTCATATATATCAAGCCTGTTGCCTACCGCCACCTCATTGTCGTCGCTGCGCTGGTAGAGCTCACCGCCGCAGTTGCACTTTCCTTCTTCCGCAGGTTTATTGAAGATGACATGGTAGCTGGCGCCACAGGAACGGCAAATACGGCGTCCGGTCAGGCGGGCCATTAATCTTTCCCTGGGCACGTCAATATTAATCACACCATCTGCTTTAATGCCTAATTCTTTGAAGGTCTGATCAAGCGCTTCGGCCTGGGCGACCGTCCGGGGGAAGCCATCCAGCAGAAAACCTTTGGCGCAATCGGGTTGAGAAATGCGGTCTTTAACCATACCTACCACCACGGAATCAGGCACTAATTCACCTTTGTCCATATATTCCTTGGCCTTTTTACCCATGTCGGTACCTTCCTTGATTGCCGCACGGAACATATCACCCGTAGACACATGAGTAATTTGCAGATTTTTAACCAGCCCCTCCGCTTGAGTTCCTTTACCTGCTCCCGGCGGTCCCATAATCAAAAGTTTCACAACTATCCCTCCCCTTTTTCTCATTGCAGGATTATCTCTCCAAACTCAACATTGCTATTTTAACATAAATTTGATAAATCTGAAAACAACCGGCGTATAAATATCTATAAAATAATGCTAAATTAAACCCAGACGTTCTGCCTCCGCTATGGCTGTATCAACCATTGTTTTGTCGTTATTGATCTTCTCTCTAACCTGTTCGGCATCCAGCTCATGATTGCCGAACTCACGCTGGACAGTTTCCAATTCAGGGTACATGTCAAAACGTATAAAATACATCTTCAAAAACATTTCCAGAGCTGTTTCCACTACTTCATCCTGACTTATATTATTTTTCTCTGAAACAACTTTGATTAGCCTCAGATACTCATCGCTAATATTAAAGTTCGGCATTTTGTCCCCTCCCTAAGAGGTAATAATTCGACCACAGCCAGTCATTTTCCTTCTGTCCGAACGCATAAGGTTTTTGGGCTGTCAGCAAATCACTGCAGATAATTTCAGCATGGACTCATAATTCACTATAACAACCCAGAAACTTAAAAATAGCTGTCTCCTTTTTTACTTTCTCTAAAGTGTCGACAACCGTTTGTTCACGATTAGAGCCTAAAAAATCAAGCAGAAAAGCATATTTCCCAGGGTCATTACGCATAGGCCTTGATTCAATTCTGGTCAGATTCAAACCGGCGTCTGAAAAAATTTTCAAGATATTGAACAACGCGCCCGCCTTATGTTCCGTTGAAAATACAATTGAACATTTATTGCCGGCTTTATTGCTTTCTTTATTGGATATGAGCAAAAATCTGGTGGCATTAGTCTCATTATCTTCTATATTTTCGAAAAGGACCTCCAAATTATACAATTCTGCGCAAAGCTTGCTGGCAATCGCGGCAGCCGCCCTTGGCTTTTCTTTTGACAGCATCATTGCCGCTCCGGCGGTATCGTAATACGGCATGGAGTCCAGCTTATTCCCGGAAAGAAACCCGCGGCATTGCGCCAACGCTTGAGGATGCGAATACACTACTTTTATTTCACGATAATCCGTACCCGGCAAAGCCAGCAAGCAATGGTGAATTGGTATTTTCACTTCGCCGACAATTTTGATATTTTGCACATCTGCTTCTACCAGCAGGTCATTAACCTGTGTAACCGCGCCCTCTAGCGAGTTTTCCACGGGAACAATGCCAAAATCAAGCTGTCCGTTAACCACCTCATCAAAAACATCAACAAATTCTAAACATGGAATAGGCAGCAGACTTTGGTCCACAATTCTTATCGCAACCTCACCATATGCTCCATGCTCACCCTGAAAGCCAATAAGTTTTAGCTCTTTTTGTTGCAACAGCTTACTTTCATTGATAATTACTTTAAATAAATGCTCAGAAAAATCAGGGCCGACTAGAGCATTTGAACGGCGCCGTATGCCGGCCATTATCTCCTGTTCCCTGCCGGGGTCCGCTATATTTGCCTTCAGCTTTCTTGTACGTAATGTGTGTTCCATTCTTTGATTTACTAATTTTAAAATTTCAAAATCAATCGCATCAATCTTTTTGCGCAGTTTGCCAAGCAAATCTCTTGCTTCCATAAATTCCACCCGTTTTGATTTAATTATTTTTATAATCATACTATAATATAATAAATTTAGGAAAGAGCTATTATTTTTATGAAATTAGTAATTTTATTGTTATTTTGGCATGAGATGTGCTAGACTACAAATAATATGAGTAAAGCTGGTTAAGAGGTGTTTTATAGGTTTGGCAAACAATAAAACAAAGCAGGCGATTGATTTGCTGCTGGACCTGCTCAGAGAGAATGAAATCTTGTCCCTGGAAGAGGTATATTCCAAGTGCAATTGCGAATTTGACGCTCTTGCAGGAGCACTCAGCTCACTTATTGAAAAAGAAGAGATCAGGATTGGGCGGCTTAAAACAAGAGCCGGGTGGCTGATCGGCAATAAAGAGATCGATACTCCGGCGGGGGGTGCAACCTGGCATACCGGGCGTGGGCAAATGAGAAACAGCTTACCGAAAATCCTTAAGGAACTGAAAAAATATAGTCCTGCTCAAGAGATATTACTTGATGACCAGCTTGACCACAATCAGGTAAAATCCATAACAGAACTGCTGTCTGACGGGCAACCGCGCTCTCGCCTGCAGATAACAGCGGCGACAGGCATCGAAAATATTTCTTCGCAAACTTGGCGGCGGTTCGCCCGTTTGCCGGACGGACGGTATACCTTACCCGACAGCAGCGGCGCGAGGGAATATTTTTACGAATATGTCCGGGAGAAGCCCCGGCGCCTGTCGGATCTTCTCCGTATTTTTCAGAAACATAAAAACATTAGAGCAATAATAACGGCTGGAGACAGTCAGGGCAAGTTAATCAGACTTCCCCACGCTCTGCTCACAACCAGCGATTCTCCCGCAGGCAGAACAGAACTGGAACGGCGCCGGCAGCTGAAGCTGTGCAACGACACTTTAAACTCCCTGCCGTCACCGTTTTTTACTTTAGAAGAGCTGGAGATGAATAAAAGCATATTTCAGAGTATAGCTGACAAACATACGGTTAACGCTGTATTAAACGGTAAGGAATACTTTTGCCTGCGCCGGGAATTCCCCGGTGACATTGTAACAGACCAACTCGTGGATATTACCGGACGATACTTTGACCCACCGGCTCGAATTAGCGCCCCGGCTTTTTTAAAAACAATTTCCATGGGTGAAAAGGAAACTTTAAATTTTCTTGGTGTGGAGGAAGAAATCTTAAATCAGTTAATTCAGAACAATAACATTGAAGCTTTTTATCTTGACGGCAAGAGGCGAATGTGGCGCAATGATGTTGAGCAACTAAAAATGAACAGCCCCCTGCTGCGAGACTTATCCCAAAAACATGAAAAGTTAAAAATCCCCCGGGCCGCGGTATTGTTGGGAATCACAACCGGACAAGTCAGACGCCTGGTTAACGAAGGCAAGCTGGAGCCGGCCGGTCATTGCAGTAAAGACGCAAATTCGGGACAACTGTTCACTCGAAGAAATATTGAAGAACTGCAAAAAAGCCTGCCGGAAATCCTATCCGGCTGGAGTTCCGTCGAAAAAACCGGTGGGAGCGGTTCCAGGCGCTGCGGGAAAAAGCAGTTCCTTGCCCCGAAAAGGCCTTTGCTGCGCAAGGAACTCACGCTGGACAATCAGCACCAGTTGCAGCTGGACCGTTTTCAAATTGAAGCAGTCGAAGCCCTCCGCGCCGGTCATTCCGTCCTCTTATCGGCGCCTACCGGCAATGGAAAAACCCTTGTGGCGGAAATACTGGCCAGAGATCTGATGGCTGCCGGAAATGGAATGGTTTACACTTCCCCGCTGAAAGCGCTTTCCAACCAAAAATACAGGGATTTCAAAGAGACATTCGGTTTGGACGCTGTCGGGCTTGTTACCGGAGATATAAGCGTAAATGCCGGCGCGCCGCTGCTAATCATGACCACGGAAATATTCAGAAACTGGTGTCTTGGTGAACCGGAACAATTAAAAAAATCAACATACGTTGTTTTTGATGAGATTCACTACCTTGATGACAGCGAACGGGGCACCACGTGGGAAGAAAGCATCCTGTTCGCCCCGCCGCACATTAAGTTTTTAGGCTTGTCCGCAACGGTGCCTAATATCCGGGAAATTGCAGATTGGATTGGCTCGGTGCGGCGCGAAAAAGTAATTATCATCGAAGAAAAAAAGAGACAAGTGCCCCTGAAAATATGCTGGGTAACGCCAAATGGACAAATAGTTGAAGAGAACGAGGCAAGGCAAGAGGTCGATGAACTGGCTGAATACCTAAAAGCATTCCGCAATAGAAGACAATGGGCGGAGGAGTGAGCAAGACGGAACTGCAGGAATTGTCATGTAGTGAAATCATTGAACAGATTCAAGACAAATTGCCGGCCCTCTTTTTCGTTTTCAGCCGGGGACGCACTGAAATTCTTGCGCAAGACTTAAGCCGGGAATGGGATTTTCTTAATCCTGAAGAAAAAAGCGCCGCCGGGGAAATAATCCGCGCCGCCGAAGCTGAATATCCCGGTACATTTAGCGGGGCGGGCTGGCACATATTGCAGCGGCTGTTATATCAGGGAATAGCTTATCATCACGCCGGCATGCTGCCTCCGGTTAAGTACCTGGTGGAAAACCTTTATTCCAAGCGTCTAATCTGGGTGGTGTTCTGCACGGAAACTTTCGCCGCCGGGGTCAATTTCCCTGCCGCCAGCGCCATATTTGACTCGACCAGAAAATGGGACGGTCATGATTTCCGCATCCTGCAAAACAGGGAATTCTACCAGATGGCCGGACGGGCGGGACGGCGCGGTTTTGATCAGGTCGGTCACGCCATTATTCGCATTGACAGCCGCTTTCCTGAACAAACCGGTTTTTTTGACGAAAATTCTGTTGAGCCGGTTTCCGGCAGGCTGATTATCTCGCCAAACACTGTCCTAAGTTTACTAAGATATAAGTCTGATAGCGAGATTGACCGGTTTTTAAACGATAATTTTAAATCATACCAAACCAGGAAAAGGGAAAAAGAGCTTGCTGAGCAAATAAAATTATCCAAAGAACTTGTCTTGGAATTAACATCAGGCCTCTGTCATGATAGTTTAACCCTCAAATGTCCGATCGAGAGGGCGAGAGCGCACAGGCGGCTGAAGCATTCCCGCCGGCGCGGCAGGAACAAGGAAAAAGAATCGCTAAAAAAACAGCTTGCCTCGTTGAGCCCGAGGAAATGCCGGGATTCAAACAAATGCCGTTCAGGCGTTGAAAAATTAATCAAGGTAAAAATGCATTTAAACACGCTTTACCAAGAATACAAAGTCGTTACAGAACAAGTCGATTCAACCTTTAGAGAATATGGCGAAGTTCGAGATATTCTGGAAAAACTGGGTTACGTAAAAAACAGGGAGTTTTTCCCGCGCGGTTTATTTGCTCTTGAACTGCACGTACAGGAAATATTGGTTACTGAACTGGCCTATTCCGGAATTATTGAAGATGCTGACCCGGCAGAAATAGCGGCTGTTCTAGCGGGCATCGAGTTTATACCCGGTAAAAACACACGGGCAACCTGGCTCGACCTGCCCGCATTGCGGGAAGCTTCTCAAATAAAGTGGGAATTGCTTAGCATGGGCGTCCCGGAAAGATTCTGCATTTGGTCGGATTTGCCCGGCGCGCTTGCTCACGCGTGGTACAGCGGCGCTAGTTTTAACGAGTTATTGGAAATGTCAACTTTTCAACCGGGAGACGTGTTTTCGATCTTCAGGAGGGAAATTGACCTCCTCCGCCAGATTGAACGCGCGGCCGGTGACAACCACAATCTAGCAGAAAGGGTAAGGGCAATCCGGGGACGTCTGGACCGGGAAGAGGTCGCCCTCTGTTTTTAATCATGAGCAATTCCGTATGGGTGTACCGTCTGTACGATACAGCTGAAGAAATCAAGCTGCACCGTGTGGAAGAAATCCTTTCCCAGGAACACCAGACATCAAGAATGCGCCTCTCACGGATTAGACCTAAGTCGATTCAGTTTAAAAATCCGCCCGTATCGGTGGAGTTGGGTGAAATCCCGGTAACGCTTCGCAACCGGATTTATGACGCGCAGTTTACCGCTAGAATATATGATCTCGGTGTAATTGTAATTATTATGCGTATACCGCTGCCGTCGGGCATTAGCTATGAAGATGTCAGAGATCTTGCAGTTGAGCTGAATAAATCAGAAACGATAGAACCGTTATTATACAAGCAGCTGAGAAACACCCTAAAGATTCTTTCCAATGCCTTGATCAAAGAGTCATTTAGCGGATTCGTCGAAGATTTTACCATCTTTTACTTCAGAGAGTGGGATGAAAGCTGGGATCCCGTACCGCTGCTCCTGGCGGAAACCGAAACGGTCAGCAAAGAAGTGCGCCGCGAAACCCTGCGCAACTCTTTTTCTTACGGTTTAGAGGATCTTACTATTATCACGTGGGATTCCGCCCTGGTTTATGACCCTACCGGGAGCACCGACATACCCGACCTGCTTGAGTTCGCCAATTCACAGCTGCTCGAATTGAGGTATTACGACAGCTTGCTGACCGGCGAAATGGAAAAAATGTACGATGCCATCGAAGAAGCGGAGAAACTAACCAGCTTCAGGCGTTTGAATCACTACCGGCGAATCATGAACCAGTTGATGGAGTTGATCGTAGACATCACAGAAATTACAGAAAGAATTGACAACTCCTTGAAAGTAACCGAGGATGTCTTTTACGCAAGAGTTTACGGAACCGCACTTTCAATTTTGCGCACAAAAGCCTGGGAGGAAAGCATCAACCGGAAGATCAATATTATCACCCAAAGCTATACCATGCTGAGCAACAGGAATATTAACCAGCGCTCAGAACTCCTGGAACTTGCCATCGTTTTCCTGATCCTCTTGGAAGTGTTTCTGGGGGTGTTTGGAATCATAAATTAAGTAAAAAATCAGTACATATTTTCCGCACTGGGAAAAAGAGAGATTCCTTTATATTGAAAAGGAATCCCTCTTTTTTTACCTATTCCCACAAATACTTTACGATAATGTAAAGTTCTCATTTAACGGGTAATTAGTTTTTTATTGGAGATAATAACTTTATCTTCTATTGAATGGTGAGGACCAAAGTGATGGCCAGAAATGTATTCCGAAGATTATTATCCCTTGGGCGCGGCCGGGAAAAAAACAAATCTTTTTCAACATGCACTTCTCCTGCCGGTACCGTGAAACTTTCCAGGGACCTGGCTGTTAACTTAAATATGATTAGAGATACTCTGGGCAACAGCATGGATGTTGTAGTTAGAGAATTGCTCGTGTGCCGGACCCGGGTGGCGCTAGTTTATATAAATGGATTAATCAATGAGACCGCCCTGCGGGAAAATGTGATGCGGGCCTTAATGATAGATATGCACAATGTGGAACCCTCGCCCGGTTCGGGGAGTAAGGACCTGGCCGACTCGGTAAAGGAAAAGGTTTTAAGTATCGCCGACGTTAAAAAAATCGGCGATTTTCGCACAGTGCTGGACGGGATTCTCGGAGCCGGCATAGTTTTATTCTTCAACGGTGAAGACACAGGGCTTATCCTGAAGCTGCCGGGTTTTGAAACCAGATCAGTGGAAGAACCGCACACTGAAACTGTAGTCAGGGGGTCCCGGGAGGGTTTTGTCGAAGCACTTTCTGTTAACATCTCCATGCTGCGCCGGAGGATCAAAAGCCCTGACTTGCGGCTGGAGCGTATGCAAGTGGGCGGGGTAACCCAAACCGACATCTGCGTCGCTTACATCAAGGGGATTGTAAACACCAAATTAGTGGATGAGGTGAAAAAGCGCCTGCAGAGAATTGATATTGACGGCGTGCTGGAGTCGGGCTATCTGGAAGAATTTATTGAGGACGCTCCCTTTTCCATATTTCAGACTGTCGGAAACACGGAAAGGCCGGACAAGGTGGCGGCAAAGCTCCTGGAAGGAAGGGTGGCCATCTTTACCGACGGAACACCCATTGTCCTGACTGTGCCTTATCTTTATATTGAATCTTTCCAGGTCAGCGAAGATTATTACTCAAGGTATATACCAGGTTCATTACTCAGAATGATCAGGTTATTATGCGTAATTATCACCGCCGAACTGCCCGCCCTTTATGTGGCCATCACAGCCTACAACCCGGAGGTGCTGCCGTCACCCCTGCTCATCTCCATGGCCTCGTCCAGGGAGGGAGTGCCTTTCCCCGCGATTGGCGAGATTCTGGTGATGGGAGTTTTCTTTCAGATCCTGCGGGAGGCCGGGGTACGCCTGCCCAGGCCGGTGGGCTTGACGGTGAGCCTCGTGGGGGCCTTAGTGGTCGGGGAGGCGGTGGTTTCGGCCGGGCTGGTAAGCGCACCGGCAGTTATAATTATTGCCCTGGCAGGGATTTGTTCTTTCGTGGTCCCCCCACAAAGCGACACCAACCTTCTTCTAAGTCTGTTTTTTACTATTTTAGCCGGGTTCGCCGGTTTCTTCGGATTGTTTCTTGGTTTTGTCCTGGTATTAGCCCACATGGCCTCCCTGCGTTCCTTCGGGGCGCCTTACCTATCACCTGCCGCCCCTCTAAGCCCAGGTGACTTGAAGGATACGTTCATCCGCGCCCCATGGTGGGTAATGACCGGTAGACCCCGCGTTACCGGTTGGAAAAATACCCGGAGAGCAGGGGTAGTTTCATCTCCAAGTCCACCCAGGAACGAGGAGAAGAAACCGGCGCACCGGTACAAGGTGGATGAGTAAATGCTTGAAGAAGGGAGAATATCTAACAGGCAAGCCGCTTTCCTTGTTATCACAACGATACTGTCCACTACCTCCATTGGGTTTCTGCCTTCGATGATATATCAAGAAGCTGCCCAGGACAGTTGGATCTCCATACTCTTACTTACAGTCTACGGCATAGTGGTCGGACGTATTATAATGAGCCTGGGAATGCGTTTTCCCGATAAAACCATTGTCGAGTACGCTGAAATAGTGACCGGACGTATTCCCGGAAAAATCATCGGATTTTTATACGTTCTTTTTTTCCTTTATCTTAATACCTTCCCGATCAGGTTTTTCGGCGAGCTGTCAATTACCTTTTTTATGCCTGAAACTCCTCTGGTGTTTTTTTTGATTGGTATTATTTTTGCCGCCGCCTATGCTGTCCGCAGCGGGCTGGAGGTGATAGCCAGGGCGAACGAAATAATATTGCCCGTGAGTCTGACGATTGGGATTATCCTTGCAATAATGCTGTTTCCGCAGATGGAAATTAAAAATTTTATACCTGTGCTGGAGAAAGGAATCCTGCCCGTGTTTAAAGGAACATATGTCGCTTTGGTCTATTTCGCGGAAACTATCGTGATGGTAATGTTTATACCATATCTTAATACTACCCGCCGGACCAGGGGGATAATTTTCAAAAGCTTTGTGGTTATCAGCTTGTGCGAGTTGCTTGCTGTTGTTTCGACTATAGCTGTCCTGGGCGAGTTGGCCGCGCGTATACCGGTTCCCGCCATCTTCGCGGCCAGGCTGGTCAGCTTGGCCGAACTGATTGAGAGGGTGGAGCCTCTTTTTTTGCTATTGTGGGTTATCGCCGTGTTTGTAAAAGTGAGTGTATTCTATTACTGCTTTGTATTGGCCACGGCCCAATGGCTCAATCTAAAAGAGTACAAAGCTCTGGTGCTGCCTGCCGGTGTGTTGCTAACCGTGCTTTCGGTAGTGCTGTGGGGGAATATTGCTGATTTATATGAGCAAATGGTAAAATTAGTGCCTTATTTTGTTTTTGTCGAAGCAGTCTTGCCATTAGTTCTGCTGGTGGCCGCCTGTCTGCGCGGTAAAGGGGGAACGGCCGGTGAAAATTAAATTATTTCTTGTCTTCTTGATATTGCATCTCTTTGTGACCGGCTGCTGGAACAGGGTGGAACTGGACCGCCGGGCAATTGTCGCCGGATTCGGTGCCGATAAAGCTGAAGAGGAGGGGAAAATACAGGTAACGGTGCAGGTCGTTGATGCCGGGGAAATCAAAGCCATCCCGTTGGCCAGGGGGGGTAGCATGATGAATGCGGTGACAGTATACACCGGCACAGGTTTTACCGCTTTTGACGCCTTCCGCAACCTGTCCATGGTTGTTGGGGAAAAACTATTTCTTTCAGAAGTGAGAGTTCTTGTTATAGGGGAGGAACTAGCCAGGGAAGGCCTTGATAAAGTCATAGACTTCTATGAGCGCGACCATGAGCCAAACATCCGGGACTACCTTATAGTTGTGAAAGGAGGTGAAGCCAAGGAGGTTCTGGAAACTGAACTGAGAATTAATAAAATTTGGGCCTACGGCATTGATAGCATGGTCAAAACCACAATGGCACACAGCAAGGCTCCCGCCACGGAGATCATTGATTTTTTAAAAGCGGTGGAGAGCAAGACCACCGCCCCGGTTGCCACAGTGATCCATGTGCTCCGTAAAGGAAATGAGGAGAACGCAGGGGAGGGAAAATCTAATCAGGACGGAACAACGGCAGTGCAGCCAAAAGAACTTAAAGTATCGGAGACAGCCGTTTTCCGTCACTATAAATTGACCGGCTGGCTGGATGAAAAGGAAAGCCGGGGACTGCTCTGGGTTACCGGAAAAGTAAAAAGCGGGATCATTGTGGTTTCTTCCCCGGAAAAAGAAGACAAGCTGGCCGCGATCGAGATAATCCGGGCCAAGAGTAAAATTAAGCCGGAAATCACGGACGGGAATTTAATTATTAACATTGATGTTTGGGAAGAAGGCAACCTGGGTGAAGAGCAGCCGGATACAATGGATGTTAGCAAACCAATCGTCTTAAAAGAACTTGAGGAGCAAAAAAAGACAGTAATTGAGGACGAGATTAGCGCCGCCGTGATTAAGGCACAAGAACTAAACGCGGATATCTTCGGCTTCGGCGAGGCGGTGCGGCGGAAGTATCCCAGGGAATGGAAACAGTTGGAGGATCAATGGGATGAAATATTCCCCACCTTGGAAGTGAACATCGCGGTAGACGCGAAGATACGCCGCACCGGAAAAATCACAAAATCGGCTGAACCCAAGCCGTAAAGGTGGCTGCCAGATGCTAATAAACATTACGCTTCTCATATTATCTCTTGTCGCCATAGTGCTTTTTGACGCGCCGCGCCTGGTTCGTCAAAAACTCTGGCGTGAATTATGCGCTTTCGCTATAATCCTGGTTATCGGGTATACCCTGGCCTTCCTGCGCGTATTAGAAATTGCATTTTATTGAGCTGAACATCAACATCAGTCCGCCTCCCCGGTTATTTTGACTATGGCATGGTAGGTGATATCAAGCAACCGGCCTAGTTCCGGGATGCTCATTGACAGCACCGGCATCAATACGATGATGTTGCCCAGAGGGCGTATTACCAGGCCGTTTTTTCTGGCCTCCAGAATCACCTTGTGACCTATATTATCCTCCCACGGGTAGGGTTCTTTGGTATCTTTATTCTGCACCAGCTCAATACCGGCCATCAGACCCTTTTGCCTGATGTCGCCCACATGGGCGAGGCCGCTAAATCTTTTCAGGCCCTGCTCAAGGAATGAAACTTTTTCATTCAGCCCGTCAATTATTTTTTCACTCTCAATCAGTTTGATATTTGCCAGCGCGGCAGCGCAGGCCAACGGATTCCCGGTATAGGTATGACCGTGAAAAAAGGTCTTGCGTTCTGAGTGCGACCCGAGGAAAGCCTGATATACTTCATCAGTGGCCAGGGTGGCGGCCAGGGGCAGGTAGCCTCCGGTGATGCCCTTGGCCAGACACATCAAGTCCGGATTCACGTCTTCATGCCTGCAGGCGAACATTTTGCCCGTTCGTCCGAAACCGACGGCAACCTCATCGGCAATCAGCAAAATATTATAGCGGCTGCACAGTTCTCTTATCTTTCTCAAATACCCTTCCGGAGCCACGATCATCCCCGCGGCTCCCTGCACAAGAGGCTCAATAATCATGGCGGCGATTCCACAGTGGCTCTTGCTCATTACCTCTTCCACAGCCTGAGCGCAGGCCATGCCGCAGGAAGGCTTGGCCAGACCCAGCGGGCAGCGGTAGCAATAAGGAGCGGGCACATGCACACATTCAAAAAGAAGCGGCCTGAATATATCATGAAACATCTCCATCCCGCCAACGCTAACAGAGCCGATGGTATCTCCATGGTAAGCCTCCCCCATGGAGATGTATCTGATTTTCTTGCTGAAAGCCCCGCCATCTTTTTGCTGCCAATATTGGAAAGCCATTTTCAGGGCAATTTCCACCGCGGTGGATCCACTATCCGAGTAAAAAACCTTATTCAAGCCGGGCGGCGTGATTTCCACCAGCTTCTTTGCCAGTAAGATTGCGGGAACATTGGCAAGCCCCAGGAGCGTCGAGTGGGCTATTTTATCCAACTGTTCCGCAATGGCGCTGTTTAATTCCTTTTTATTATGCCCGTGCACAGTCACCCAAAGAGAGGACACCCCGTCCAGATAACGTTTTCCCTCAATGTCGGTGAGATAACTCCCTTCTCCCCTTTCAATTACCAGAGGCTTGTCTTTCACGTACTCCTGCATCTGAGTAAAGGGATGCCAGATGTATTCCTGGTCCCACTGTTCCAATAGTTCGCCTGGATAATCTTTCAATGACTTTCCCCCATTCACATTAAACTGCGCCACTCTACTTTTTCCTCTATTATCTCTACTAGACCGCCGGCACGACACAATTCGACATTCGTCTCCGGCAGGTATGGCACAATGCCGAGAATCGGCACACCGGTCATCCCTTCAATAACTTCGGGGTTGGTTCGCTCGGCTAAGGTAGCCTGCTCCTTCCGGTAGCCATTTATCACAATTCCCTTAACTTCCAACCCCATCCACTGGGCGTGTCTGACCGTCAAAACAGTATGGTTGATGGTACCCAGTCCCGGTCTGGCCACCACCAGCAATGGAATACCCAGCAAGTGCGCCAGGTCAGCCATGGTAAAGCTATAGTCTACCAGGGGAACGCAGAGCCCGCCCGCCCCTTCAACTAAAACATAATCATTTTCGCCGGCCAGGCGCTGGTATGCTTCTGCTAGAGCCGCCGGGTCGATTACCTGCCCGGAAACCCGCGCGGCTATATTAGGCGAGAGGGGCATCCTGAGACAGCAAGGGTTCATGTCCCTGACGGAGTACGGCAAGCCAGCCGCCGCCCGATAAAAAAGAGCGTCTTCAGACAGCAGTCCCTGCTCACTTTCGATCCCGCCGGCCTGCACCGGTTTAAAAGCCGCCGCCGCAATCCCGTTTTTCCTGAACACTCCGGCCAGGCCGCCGGTTATTACCGTTTTGCCCACCCCGGTATCAGTTCCGGTTACAAATAAGCCTTTTGCCAAAAAAAATCACCCTCTTCCGGTAATCCCGCCTGCGGCGGCATAACTTCTTATAACCTTCACACTCACTGCCGCGGCCGCTATTGAGAGAAAAAGGTCGCCGGGCAGGCAAACTGCCACCCCGATCCAGAGCGCTTGAGCAACTGAGAATGTCTTATGCGCCACGAAGTTTAAAATAAGGTATAAATACGTAACGCCAAAAACATAAACAACCGTAAGACCAGCCAGAGCGGCGAAAAGATATTTTTTAAAATTATCGCCGGGCACTCTTTCCACCACCAGTCCGACTATATATGCTCCGGCCGCAAACCCGACCAGATAACCAAATGTCGGCTGGAGAACGTAAGCGGGGCCTCCGCCGCTGGCAAACACCGGCGCGCCGGTCAAACCTACCATCACATATATTACCTGGCTTAAAAGGCCAAGTCTCTTGCCAAGAAGCATACCGGCGAACAAGACGAATAGAAATTGAAGAGTGAAAGGCACATACGGGATGGGTACCTTGATAAAAGCTCCCACCGCTGTTAAAGCGGCAAACATGGACACTAATGTCATTTCTCTGACAGATATTTTCATGACAGGCCCCCTCGTTTATATTGTTAACCAATCCCATGGTAAAGGTTAACTTTAATATATTATGAGCAGGTCCATATGTCAACTATAATATGTATATAGGTTGACAATAACTGTAGCTGCTTGGAACTTCGCATAATTTAAAAACATTGTTCTTTTCGCAAAAGCAGGATAAACGGCTTGGCTATTTCAATTATCTTTGTGAGGTTTTGGTTCCCGCTAAACGCTGCCTGATCTTTTCAATAGACTCGAGCACCGCCTCCGCCGCGGGACCGCCGGGCAGCTGTCTGGCCTCGACACAGCATGTGATGTTGATGGCCTCATACACGTCCTCTTCCACCAGAGGACTAAATTTTTTGTATTCTTCAAGGCTTAACTGTTCGAGCGTTTGCTCTTTTCCCAGGCAGTAAAAAACCGCCTTCCCAACCGCCGCGTGAGCCTCGCGGAACGGCACACCCTTGCGCACCAGGTAATCAGCCAAATCGGTAGCGCAGGTGAAACCGCCCCTCGCCGCCGCCGCCATATTATCTCTCTTTACTCGCATCGTGTTAAGCATCCGTCCGAAAACCAGCAGACATTTTTTCACGGTATCCACCGCGTCAAAAAGCGCTTCCTTGTCCTCTTGCATGTCCTTGTTATAAGCCAGAGGAAGCCCCTTAAGCATGGTCAATAACGTTTGCAGATCCCCAAAAACCCGGCCGGACTTGCCCCGGATCAGTTCAGCCACGTCAGGATTCTTTTTCTGGGGCATCATACTGCTTCCGGTGCTATAGGCGTCGTCCAGCTCGATGAAGGAAAACTCGGCGGTAGACCAGAGAATTATTTCTTCGCAAAACCGGCTTAAATGAACCATAATTAAAGAAGCCGCCGCCGTGAACTCCACCGCGAAATCACGGTCGCTCACCGCGTCCAGGCTATTCCAGGTAATTGACGAAAAACCAAGCTGTTCGGCGACAAACTTTCTGTCCAGGGGGAAGGTTGTCCCTGCAAGGGCACCCGCTCCCAAAGGCATCTCGTCAGCCCGCCGGCGGCAGTCCTGCAGCCGGTCCTCATCACGGCCGAACATCTGGCAATAGGCCAGCAAATGGTGCGCGAACGTTACCGGCTGCGCGCGCTGAAGGTGAGTGTAGCCGGGCATTATAGTATCAACGTGCCTCTCCGCCAGATTTAATAAGTCGGTTTGCAGCTGACGAAGCAATGCGCCGACCTGCTCTATTTCGTCTTTGATATATAGGCGGATGTCAAGAGCGACCTGGTCGTTTCTACTGCGCGCGGTGTGCAGCTTTTTGCCGACTTCTCCCACTTTGGCGGTAAGCAACTGTTCCACATTCATGTGAATGTCCTCAGCACCAACGGAAAACTCCACCCGCCCGGCTTCGATGTCGGCCAGCACCGCCTCCAGCCCGCGCACCAGTTCTTCTGATTCCGCCTGAGAAATAATTCCGGTTTTGCCCAGCATCCGGGCATGGGCGATGCTGCCTTTGATATCATATTTATAAAGCCGCTTGTCAAAAGAAATGGAAGAGTGAAAGTCTTCTACCAGTCGATCTGTTTCTTTTTGAAAACGGCCGCCCCATAATTTGCTCATAGCCTGACCCTCCTTTAGCCTCTCCTCAGCGGATATTGTATTTATCGTTTTATTTTAACATGGGCTTTTTTTACTGCCAAATAAATATAGAATAAAATTAGGAAGGAGGCAGATACCTTGCTCACCTGCCTCCTTCCTAATTTGCTTCCGGATATAGTATCCATCGCTTAGATTAATCCTCCTTCTCGTATTCGCCATCACAGATTGACTCTAATCCGACGTCTCTTAGGATTTCATTAATGAGTTCCCTCGTCATTTCTCATCCTCCTTTCCAATAACAGAATAAAATGATTATAATGCCTAATTATTGGCTAGTCAACATAAATTTATCAATCTTTATACCGGGTACGGTAGATAAACTTATCGCTGCCGCACTTTTTACATCGGCAGTCCTTGGTCAGCATCCGCCATATTTCCTCTTTTGTTACTTCTCCCCTGCGGGCAAGATCGACGGTTACTGTTTCCAGATCATGCCTGTTCTCACATATAAATGTTATGACTAGCTTGCTCAATCTAATTACCTCTTTACCTTATAGGGTAAAATAAATAACCAGTGACCGCCTTCTACATCCGGTCCGGCGTCCGTCACCGGCAAGCTGCTTTCCAGCAAATACCCTTAATATTTCATTATCTAATTGTGCTATGAGGCTTTATAAATAACATTTCTCGTTTCGGATATAGTCCCGCCAAATGCATTTGTCGCCACTATTAACAAGTTGTTGACACCGCCACCTTCTTTCGATAATGTCACGTCGGCGGAAAACTGACCGTTGCTTGTAGTCCCTTTAAAAATCAAGCTTTTTACAGCGCTGTCTCCATTGTAGTAATTATTATAAATCTCAATCAAGTTATTAGGTTCGGTAAAACCGCTAATCTTAATTTTTTCCGTGGAAACATAGCCGTCTTTCGGTTCCGGTGACGAAACGACGAGCGTAGGTTGTTTGTTATTAAGCCTGCTGTAAGTAACGACTTGTTGCACAGTGCTTGTTTTTCCTTTTTGATTAGTTGACGTAACCTTAACTACATTCTCACCATTTTCCAGCGGCACACTGACAATAAAATCACCTTTTTCATCCGGTGTCGCCCGATAACCATTAGCGTCCACCTGACAGCCGGGCTCTGTCGCGCCTTTGATTATGAGCATCTCCGTGTCGGAATTATATTCTCCCGGAATGGTCACATCCAGCTTGGGATTGTCGGAAGGTATATAATTTACGCTTTTTGCCGTTGCGTAAATGGATTTGTTGTCACTCGAAACAACTTTTAATGCAACAGAATTCAACCCGGGAGTCAGCTTCAGCTGAGCATTGAAATTTCCAAACCCGTCAACCGCAGCCTCTGACTCGTTAATAAATATACGCTGCCCCGGCCCGATGTTTCCAGGTATATTCAGGGTTTCTTCTTTTGATGTCTCAGGTATATTAAATACATAACCCGAGGAGGAAGAGGAGGAAGAAGAATATCCTCCCTCTTCCTGTTGGGCTGAGGCATCTGTTTGTTCTTGTGTCTTACCCAAACATCCTGTCAGTCCACCGGCAATTAACAAGATTAAAACAATTGTAAAAGCAATTTTTTTCATCCCGATTACTCCACCTATGATAAACTTTGGCTAATTCTTTTATTTTAATCCCGCATTCTTCTCCATCAGCGCCCTTACCTTCAACGGCAGCCCAAAAAGGTTGATGAAACCCTCCGCGTCCCGCTGGTTGTATATTTCGTCCTTGCTGAAAGTGGACAGTTCCTGGTTGTACAGGGAATACGGCGACTTTGTGCCTGCCGGCGTGCAGTTTCCCTTGTAGAGTTTCATTACCACCGTTCCGGTAACTGTTCTCTGGGTGCTGTCCACAAAGGCGTCAAGGGCTTCTCTGATCGGAGCGAACCACACCCCGTCGTAAACCAATTCGGCGTACCGGGAAGCAACTAATTCTTTAAAATGCATGGTTGCGCGGTCCAGGGTCAACAGCTCCAGCTCATGGTGGGCCTGGTACAAAACCGTGCCGCCCGGGGTCTCGTAAACACCGCGGGATTTCATGCCCACCAGCCGGTTTTCCACCATATCGGCGATGCCGACACCGTTTTCCCCCGCGATCTGATTAAGCTTTTCAATAAGAGCTACCGGATCAAGAGCCGCCCCGTCCACTTTAACGGGTATGCCGCACTCGAATTCAATACTGACGTAGGCCGGCTTATCGGGAGCTTTTTCCGGCGGTGTGATTAATTCCAATATATCCGGTTTCGGTTCATTCCAGGGATCTTCCAGATCCACACCCTCGTGGCTCAAGTGCCAGAGGTTGCGGTCCATGCTGTAAGCACGGTCCTTTGTTACCGGCACCTGGATGCCCCTGGCATTGGCGTAATCAATGGCGTCCTCTCTGGAGCGAATATCCCATTCCCGCCAGGGAGCAATGATCTTCAATTCCGGGGCGAGAGACTTCACTCCCAGTTCAAAGCGAATCTGGTCGTTGCCCTTACCGGTGGCGCCGTGCGCCACTGCCTCGGCGCCTTCTTTTTTAGCAATTTCAACCATCCTTTTAGCGATCAGAGGCCGGGCCATGGAAGTGCCCAGCAAATATTTACCCTCGTAAATTGCGCCGGCCTTTAAAGTAGGATAGATGTAATCCTCAACAAGCTCCCGCTTCAGATCCTCGATATAAATCTTACTGGCGCCGGTTTTGATGGCCTTTTCGTTAAGAGGCGCCAGTTCCTCACCCTGGCCCACGTCGGCTGCCATTGCGATAACCTCGTAACCATAATTCTCTATCAGCCAGGGAATAATAATTGATGTGTCCAACCCGCCCGAGTAAGCCAAGACAACCTTTGCCTTTGACATTTGCGCAACATCTCCTTCACCTTGTTGAACTGAATTTATGCTAATTTCCGAACAATTTTCATAAAAATGCCGCCAATTATCACAATTAGGCATAATATTACTCTGTTGTAGAATTCTACAACAGTTATTCACATATGTCAATAAATTATAACAGCAAGGCCAAAACAGCCTTTTGGGCGTGCAGGCGGTTCTCCGCCTCATCCCAGACGGCTGAATGCCGTCCGTCTATCACTCCGGCGCTTACTTCCTCGCCCCGGTGGGCAGGCAGGCAATGCAGAAAAATGTAGTCCTGCGCGGCGTGGGCAACCAGCTGTTCATTGACCTGATACGGGGGGAATACACCAGCCCTTTTCTTTTGTTCAGCTTCCTGCCCCATGCTGGCCCACACGTCGGTTACGACTACATCCGCTCCAGAGACTGCTTCGACCGGATCGTTCATTATTTCCACCTTGCTGCCGGTCGGCAAGGCGTCTTCCTTCGCCAGCCTGACGATTTCCCCGTCAGGCATATATCCGTCCGGGCAGGCCACGCTGATATGCATACCCACCTTGGCGCAGCCGAACAGGAGGGAATGACAGATATTATTACCATCCCCGACATAGGCCAGCTTCAAACCGGCAAAAGTTCCCTTCCTTTCTTTTATAGTTTGCAGGTCGGCCAGGATTTGGCAGGGGTGCAGGAGGTCGGTCAGTCCGTTAATCACCGGAATGGTGGCGTAATGTGCCAGTTCCTCCACTTCGGCATGAGAGTACGTTCTGATCATAATACCGTCCAGGTAGCGGGAAAGCACCTTGGCGGTATCGGCAATACTCTCGCCCCGCCCGAGCTGCAAGTCATTTGCGCTTAAAAACATCGGGTAACCGCCAAGTTGGTACATGGCTACCTCGAAAGACACTCTTGTACGGGTGGAAGACTTTTGAAAGATCATTCCTAAAGTCTTTCCCTGCAGACAGGCGTGAGGTACTTGACAATTTTGTTTTTCTTTCAATTCACCGGCCAGCTCAATAATAGCGGCCACTTCATCCGGACTGAAATTGTGCAGGGTTAAAAGGTCGCGCCCCTTTAAAACAACTTTCTGTGCATCCAACTCTTATATCCCTTCTCTCTAAAAGCTTAACAACATACGCTTGACGCTCCGAACTCCGCCATGCTCAACGGCTCCGGCCCTCCTCCCTGTTTTAGATAGCGCAGGACCACTGACAGCGCGCGCGCAGTGTCCAGCGAAGTTAAACAAGGCACTTTATACTCGGCAGCGGTTCTCCTCAGCAAAAAGCCCGGCCGTTCGCGGTTTTTCCCCCGGGTGGGGGTATTAATCAACAGGGCTATATTCCCGGAACAAACCAAGGAAACTGTTTCTTCTGCCTCACGTACCGTCAGCCCGGCTTTTTTCAGAAATTCCGCCGTACCCGGGGTAGCCTGAAGTTGGAACCCGAGGCCAGCGTATTCGCGCGCCAGAGGTATTGCTTCCTCCTTATCCCGGTCCGCTATGGAAAAAAGCACGTCTCCGCTGCATGCCACCCGCAGCCCGGCCGACTGCATGGCTTTATATAGAGCATGGGAAAAAGTGCGGTCAACTCCCATCACCTCACCGGTTGATTTCATTTCAGGTCCCAGCGAGATCTCAACCTGGCTGAGCTTTTCGAAGGAGAATACCGGCGCTTTCACAGCGATAAAGCCATGTTCGGGTCCGAGTCCGGGGCGGTAGCCCAGATCCGCCAGACTTTTGCCAAGCATGGTTCTCGTTGCCGCCTGAACCATCGGAACCCCGGTAACCTTGCTCAACACCGGCACAGTGCGTGACGCCCGCGGGTTTACTTCCAGGACGTAGACCCCGCTGTCATCCACAACATACTGGATGTTAATCAGCCCGCAGATTCGCAGCGCCCGGCCGATTTTCAAGGTATATTCAACAATCTTCCCCGTTACCTGACGGCTTAAGGTCTGGGGCGGATAAACGGCAATACTGTCACCAGAATGTACTCCGGCTCTCTCAATGTGTTCCATGATCCCCGGGATAAAAAGGTCTCGCCCGTCGCCGACAGCATCCACTTCCACCTCTTTGCCAAGAATATATTTATCCACCAGCACCGGGTGTCTGGGAGAAACTTGCACGGCGGTAGCCATATACTTCAATAACTCGCTGGTATTGCTGACAATTTCCATCGCGCGGCCCCCAAGTACGTAAGAAGGCCTGACCAGGACGGGATAGCCTAACTTCTCGGCTATGTCCCGGGCCGCTTCAACCGTTGTGGCTGATTTTCCCTCCGACTGCGGCACACCAAGCTCCGTTAACAATTTTTCAAATTTGCCGCGATCCTCGGCCGTATCAATTCCTTCCACCGGAGTACCGAGAATTTTAATGCCCGCCGAGACAAGCCCGGCAGTAAGGTTGATTGCCGTCTGTCCGCCAAACTGGACAATTACGCCGAGAGGCTTTTCTTTCTCAATTACATTTAACACGTCTTCCAGAGTCAACGGCTCAAAATAAAGCTTGTCGGCGGTATCAAAGTCTGTGCTGACTGTTTCCGGGTTGTTGTTGATGATTACTGCTTCGATGTCCTCTTTTTGCAGCCCCCATACTGAATGAACAGAACAGTAATCAAATTCTATTCCCTGCCCGATGCGAATCGGCCCTGAACCTAAAACAAGCACTTTGGGCCGCCCGGAAACCGGCACCTCGTCCTCATCTTCATAGGTTGAATAATAATAAGGAGTGGCGGCGGCAAACTCGGCGGCACAGGTGTCGACAATTTTATAAGTTGGAGCAACTCCGTATTCTTTGCGCAGAGCGCGTATATCTTGCGCCGTCCGTCCGGTCAGGCGGCCGATCAGAGAGTCAGGCAGACCAGAAATTTTTGCCTGGCGCAGCAAATCTGGAGGGGGCTTGGGCCCTTCGGTTCGCAGCTTGCGTTCCAGCTCAATTATTTTTTTTATCTTGCTGAGGTAAAAATAATCGATCATGGTGAGCTGGGCAATTTCACGCATACTCCAAAAGCGGCTGAAGGCCTCGGCTATGGCAAAAAGGCGCAGATCGTTGGGATATGAAAGATTGTCCTGCAGTTCCATCTCGGACCAGGCGGCGGCCCCGCGCAGGTGGAGGCTATCCACGCCCACTTCCAGAGAGCGCACCGCTTTCATCAGCGCCCCTTCAAAAGTACGGTCAATAGACATAACCTCCCCTGTAGCCTTCATCTGGGTGCTCAGGGTCCGGTCTGCGCTGCCGAATTTGTCGAAAGGCCAGCGGGGTATCTTCACTACCACATAGTCTAAAGCCGGTTCGAAGCAGGCCGTGGTTTTGCCGGTAACGGGATTGATAATCTCATCCAGGTTAAGCCCGATGGCTATCTTGGCGGCCATCTTCGCAATAGGGTAGCCGGTGGCTTTGGAAGCCAGCGCGCTTGAGCGGCTGACCCTGGGATTAACCTCGATTACAAAATAATTCATACTCTTGAGATCGAGGGCAAACTGGACGTTGCACCCGCCTTCTACCTCCAGCGCGCGAATAATCCGCAGAGAAGCCGACCGCAGGAGCTGATACTCTTTATCAGAAAGGGTTTGAGACGGGGCAATGACAATACTGTCCCCTGTATGAATGCCGACCGGGTCAATGTTTTCCATATTGCAGATAGTGATGCAGTTGTTCGCGCCGTCCCGCATCACCTCGTATTCTATCTCTTTCCATCCGGCAACACTTTGCTCCAGAAGCACCTGGCCGATCATACTCATCTTCAGGCCCCGGCGGGCAACTTCTGTCAAATCATACTCGTTGTAAGCAATACCGCCGCCCGTCCCGCCAAGGGTATACGCCGGCCTGACAATGACCGGGTAACCGTTCAAACCGGCGAAAGTCAGACATTCTTCCACACTTTCAGCGATAGCGCTTTCAGGCACCGGTTCACCGATTTCGAGCATCAGCTTCTTGAAAAGCTCCCTGTCTTCGGCACGTTTAATAGCCTCCAGAGAGGTTCCCAACAATTTTACTTCGTACTCAGCCAGCACACCTTTTTCAGCTAATTCCACGGCGATATTCAGACCGGTCTGGCCGCCCAGGGTGGGGAGAAGCCCGTCGGGGCGCTCCCTGGCAATGATCCTGGCTAAGCTTTCCCATGAAAGCGGCTCTATATAGACCAGATCGGCAATATCCAGATCAGTCATAATGGTAGCCGGGTTGGAATTAACCAGCACCACGGAAATACCTTCTTCGCGCAACGCCTTACAGGCCTGGGTACCGGCATAGTCGAATTCCGCAGCCTGACCGATAACAATCGGACCGGAACCTATTACCAGAACTTTTTTTATGTCATTCCGCTTAGGCATTGCTCAGCCTCCCGGTTACTTTAGTAATTCAGATTGCCCATAACTCCCTCCAGTATCCCCACAGCCCGGTCTACCTCCTGCTTTGTTATCGTCAGCGGCGGGATAAAACGAAGTACATTATTATTGATACAATTGATTAAAAGACCTTTCTCCCGGCAACCGTTAACGATATCCTTGCCTTCAACGTTCAGCTCGATACCCAGCAAAAGGCCGAGTCCGCGCACCTCCTGCACATAATCATATTTTCCGGCCAACTCCACCAGTTTATCATACATATAGGCGCCTACCGCGGCGGCATTTTCCACCACACCACCCGTAAGCAGCAAATCCATGGCGGCCAGCGCGGCGGCGCAGGCCAGCGGGTTGCCGCCAAAAGTGGAGGCATGATCTCCCGGCTGGAAAGCGGCAGCCACATCGTCTGTCGCCAGTACGGCGCCGATCGGAAAACCGCCGCCCAGCGCTTTAGCCAGGGTAAGAATATCAGGCTTTACACCGTAGTGCTGACAGGCCAGGAAACGTCCGGTGCGCCCGACGCCGGTCTGCACTTCGTCGAAAATCAGCAAAGCGCCATGCTCCCGGCAGAGCATTTTCACTCCTTCAAGGTAGTAACGCGATGCCACGTTGACGCCGCCTTCCCCCTGGACCGGTTCCAGCAGCACGGCGCAAGTATCCGGGCCAACTGCCTGTTCCATGGCCTCCAGGTCGTTGAACGGAGCATATTTAAAGCCTCCAGGGAGCGGCTCAAAACCTTGCTGGTACTTGGGCTGGCCGGTGGCGGTTATTGTTGCCAGCGTCCGGCCGTGGAAAGACTGCCAGGCGGTGATTATTTCCACCTTCCGCGGGCTGTATTTCAGCTTGGCGTGCTTACGCGCCAGTTTAATTGCGGCTTCATTCGCCTCGGCGCCGCTGTTGCTGAAAAAAACTTTACCCATGCCGGAGTTTTCAACCAAAATTTTGGCTAAAAGCACTTGAGGCTCGATATAATACAGGTTAGAACAGTGAATCAGTTTTTTTGCCTGCCGGGAAATGGCTTCAACTACTTCCGGATGACAATGCCCGAATGAATTTACAGCAATACCGCTGACAAAATCCAGGTACTCATTCCCGTCGGCATCCCACATTACGGCGCCCTGTCCTCTGACCGGAGCTAAAGGCATACGCCCGACGCACCGCATCAGGTAGTGATCGCCCATCTCTATTATCTCTTTCGTATTCATAACATAGTCACCCCGCTTCATTTTATAACCTAAATAAAGTTGGTAATTACTCAGGTATAAACCTTTTTTCGCTCTGACTCCCGAGTAATTATCATTTTTCAACCATTGTTCCGATGCCTTTATCGGTAAATACTTCCAGAAGGATCGAGTGCGGCACTCTCCCGTCCAGAATGTGGGTTGTACGCACTCCTCCGGCCAGTGCCTCCAAACAACACTCAACTTTGGGAATCATGCCACCGTCAATTTTTCCTTGTTCAACAAGAGTGGAGAATTCATTTACCCGCAGAATCGAGATGAGCGAGCCCGGATCGTTCCGGTCAGCCATGATTCCTTCCACATCGGTTAAGATAATCAGTTTATCGGCTCCCAGCGCGGCCGCCAGACAGCCTGCGGCGTAATCGGCATTGACATTGTAGCCTTCTCCCCCGGCTCCTACGGCTACCGGCGCCACTACCGGAATATATTCCTCTCTGATCAGTTTTGTGATAATCTCGGGATTGACCTTGCCGACATCACCTACAAAGCCGATATCCGCCATTTCTTCCCCGCCTTCCGGCGTACGTGTCTGATGCAGTTTCTTAACCGCTTGGAACATGTTCGCGTCTTTGCCTGACAAACCCACCGCCCGCCCGCCGATGCGGTTGAGCTGAGCTACTATGTCCTTATTAATCTTACCTACCAGAACCATTTCCACAATTTCCATGGTTTCCGCATCGGTAACCCGTAAACCGTCAACAAATCTTGACTCTTTGCCCACCCTTTTCAGCATTCCGGTTATTTCCGGGCCTCCCCCGTGAACAATCACCGGCTGCATCCCGACATATTTCATCAGCACCACATCGGTAAGCACGGCCTCTTTAAGTTCATTGTTAATCATAGCGTGACCGCCGTATTTTATTACAACAGTCTTGCCGTAAAATTTTTTTATATATGGCAAAGCCTCCACTAAAATAGCCGCTTTTTCAATGGCCGTAGACATCTCAAAACCCTCCTATGTCCGGTAATCTCCATTTATCCTGACGTAATCGTAGGTCAGATCGCAACCCCAGGCGGTAGCATCATATTTTCCGGCATTAAAATCAATAATAATCCGTACAGCATCTTTTTTTAAAACTTCCAGGGCTCTTTCCTCGCTGAACTCAATTGAACAACCTTTTTTAGTAACCTGCTCGTTACCGAGAAAAATATCTACCCTACGCGGGTCAAAATTGGCCCCCGAGTAACCGGCAGCGCATAAAACCCTTCCCCAGTTGGCATCCCGGCCAAAAATCGCGGCCTTGACCAAGTTTGACCCGGCCACCGCCCTTGCCGCCAGGCGGGCGTCTTCAAGGGTACGCGCGTTGCGGGCCTCCACCTGGATCAGCTTGGTCGCGCCCTCTCCGTCCCTGGCAATATCCATCGCCAGGCTGACACAGACATCGGTCAAAACATCACGAAACGATATGTATTCATCGCCTTCACCGTCAATAACCGGATTCCCGGCAAAACCGTTTGCCAGAACCACTGCCGTGTCGTTGGTACTGGTGTCCCTGTCCACAGTAATCATATTAAAGCTGCAAGAAACGGCATATTTAAGCGCCTGCTGGAGACAGGCGGGAGATATTGCGGCGTCCGTGGTAATAAAACATAATAAGGTAGCCATATCAGGGTGAATCATCCCCGAGCCTTTAGCCATCCCGCCGACAGTCACCGTTTTTCCACCTATGACAATCTTCCGGGCAGCCTCTTTGGGAACAGTATCAGTGGTCATAATCGCTTCGGCTGCCATTGCGCCTCCAACCGCGCTTATTTCACCGGCAGCCTGCCGAATACCCGGCAGCACTTTATCCATGGGCATCTTCTGTCCAATCACGCCGGTGGAGGCCACAAGAACAAGTTCCCCAGGAATGCCCAGGGCAACACCCGCCGCGGACGCCATCGCCAGGGCATCTTCCATCCCCTGCTCACCATTGCACGCGTTGGCGTTACCGCTGTTAACAACAATTGCCTGCGCTTTCCCTCCGGCGACACGTTCCATTGAAAGCAAAACCGGCGCCGCTTTTACTATGTTAGTAGTAAAAACTCCGGCTGCTGCTGCCGGCACATTAGAATAAATAACAGCTATATCTTTTTTTATTTTATACCTTATCCCGGCGGAAGCCGTACCTGCCTGAAAACCAGCGGCCGCAGTCACTCCGCCGGACAGTTTCCATTCGCTTTCCACTTAAGCAACCTCCTATTTTATATACGCATTACTTATTCTGGTATTCAGAATTCAGGAGTCAGAATTCTGAATAAGCCCGAGAATATTCTTCCAGTAATTTACCAGCCTCATACAAAAGAAGTTTGTTTCTATATATCAGCTTATCTAAGAATCTTCGTAAAAACATAACTGATTATTAAGGGAAAAGCCCCGCCCCTACTAAAGCGGTATCTTCCGGCAATCCACAGATAATATTCATATTTTGCACCGCTTGACCGGCAGCCCCTTTAAATATATTGTCAATGGCTGAAATGATCACAATCCTGCCTGTGCGGGGGTCAACAGCAATACCAATATCACAATGGTTTGTTCCAGCCACCCATTTGGTCTGGGGCAGCATCCCCTCCGGCAAGACCCGCACAAAGAACTCATCCTTGTAGAACTCCCGGTAAAGCTCTATTATTTCGCCTTCACCCGGCAGGTTGGACAACTTGGCGTAAATAGTGCTGAGAATACCTCTGGTAATGGGCAACAGGTGAGGAGTAAAAGATACTGTTACATCTTCCCCGGCCAGTTTGCCCAGTTCCTGCTCAATCTCCGGAGTATGACGGTGTACCGCCACGTTATAAGCTTTAAAATTCTCATTAACCTCACTGAAATGAATACCCAGGGACAATCCCCGCCCCGCTCCGGAAACACCTGATTTTGAGTCGATAATGATACTGCCTGAGTCGACCAGTTTATTCCGTAAAAGAGGAGCAAGAGCCAGAATAACGCTGGTCGGATAACAGCCGGGGTTAGCCACTATTTTTGCCTCTCTGATTTTCTTCCGGTTTATTTCAGGCAAACCATAAACAGCATCTGCCAGCAATTCTCTGGCCGTATGCTCAACTTTATACCACTTTTCATATACCTTGTAATCTGCCAGCCGGAAATCAGCCCCCAAGTCAATTAGTTTTTTCCCACGGCAAGCCGCCTCAACGGCAATCGGCATGGCGTGCCCGTGAGGCAGGGCAACAAAAACCACGTCCGCGGAGTACAGCATATCCGTTTGAGCAGCATCTACACAAGTTAACTGGTTATATTTATACAGGTGCGGATAAACCACCCAGAATGGTTGACCGGCATAACTCTGAGTCCCTAAAGCCACCAGTTCAACTTCCGGGTGGCGGGACAAAATTCTTACCAACTCGGCCCCTGTATAGCCCGTTGCTCCGACGATCCCTACTTTCACTGTCATGTCATATCACCTCAGGAAAAAAGATATTTAACATAAACCTCTTGTGGTACGCTAAAGCCAATATTAATAATTATACATAAATATGTATAATAATACAATAATAATCCTACGCTCGGGGCAACTTTATATAACTCAGGAAAAGACAAATGGGTTGAGTTCAGTACCCAACCCATTATTTGCCCTTTCTACTGCAAAGTCGATATTTTTTCTAAAACTAATATCTTGTTCTATTGAAAATATTATAATTCTAACTGGTCCTCCTGCCTTCGGCCTTGGTGGGAAGATAAAGATTTTGCAAATTTTCATGTTTGATATCCCGGATATGCAAGGTATGGTTCCATTCCTTATTTTTGCGCATGGCAAACCCGATGTACGCGACAGGAATCCAGGTAATGGCAAAAATCGGGTAAAAAAACAGCCACCAGTAAACCTTTGGTTTCACTCTTTCCATCGCCAACCCCAGGCTAAAGTAAAAGAACTGGGCAAAAAAACCTACTACCGCCCACGTGGGGTTTTCCAGCAACATCTCAGGTCCGATAAAGATATTGGTGACCATGCCGAGTCCGGTAAACATCCAAAAAAAAGGCTGAACTAAGTACAGTGCCCCGTCAATCATCGCGAAATTTTTATTATTAATACCTTCCCACAATAGCTTAAACATATAACGCCCGGCTACGTTGCAGTGACCCTGCATCCAGCGTTTGCGCTGGCGCCATGACTGCATCAAGGTAAGCGGCTTCTCATCATAAACCCTGGCGTCGTGCGCCCAGGTGACCTTTAGATTGTTCATCAGCGCTTTTGTCTGGAATTCCAGGTCTTCCGTCAGGGAAGTCATACCCCAGCCGTATTTTTTCAGCACATCAACAGAAAGACACATGCCCGTACCCCCGAGGGCACACGTCAAACCTATATTGTACTTTGCTAATTGCAAGAAACGGTTGGTAATAATGTAACATATATAGATAGCTTTTGTAATCCAGGTATCCTGAGCATTTTTAGTATCCAGATAGCCCTGAATAATCTTTTCGCCCTTTAACAGGTGTGTGTTCATTATCATTAAAAAATCTTTGGAAACCAGGTTGTCCGCATCAAACACAACAACTGCGTCATATTCTATGCCGGAATTAAATATTTTGTTAAAAGCGTATTCAAGCGCATAGCCTTTCCCCTTCTCCACATTGTTAAACCTTTCAATAATCAGAGCGCCTCTTTCAGCCGCTATTTTTGCCGTGTCGTCAATACAGTTGTCCGCCACAACATATATGTCATATAAATCTTTTGGGTAATTTAATTCATGCAGGTTCCTTATTAATTCACCGATAACCCTCTCCTCGTTGTGGGCTGCCACTACTATGGCAAGTCGGGAACTGGGCGGTAATAAACAGTCCTCATGCCTGCGATAAAAGCCGAAAAGCGAAATAACAAAGCAATAAAAAGTAAACACTGTTAAAACTGCTTGGATCGCATAACTAATTACCTCCATAGCCATCCCCTTCACCTGGTAAAAATACTAGCATAAAAACTACACCAGAAGTAAGTTCTGCTAATAAATAAAAAATCCTCCCATGATTTCATGAAAATACCCAAAAACAATAAGAAAAAAATGGTACGGGAAACATTATTTAAGATATACATTTTTATTCCAGCCTTGTTTTTTAGACTATCCAGCATTTGCCGCGCTTATACTTGTCTACGCCATACGGGCCTTACACTGCCTGCATAATCATCCGGGCATACGCCGCATTAGTTTAATACAGTTATATTATTATATGAGAGATATCTGCCAAGAATTCAAAAATTATTTTGTAAATAAATGATTGGTTATTCTTCCTTTTAAACAAACACAAAACATATAAGGTAATTATTCTCATTAGTAGTATATTTATGTTATAATATAAAAACAAAAAAATTTTTGGCGGGTGATATTTTGGACACTGAAAAAACTATTAAGGTCATGAAAAAAATACCTTTCCTTAATGACACGGAAGAGAGATATCTATTCGAACTTGTAAAAAGATTAAAAGTCGTCAGTTTCAAAAAAAATGCAACTATCTTCGAGAAAGGCGATGAGGGAGTATGTATGTACATTGTTTTATCAGGGAAAGTTGACATATATAATCGCGGTTCTAACGGTAATGAAGTAATTCATGAGACATTGACATCTACGGAGATAATTGACGAAATGTCGCTGCTTGATGGTTTTGAGCGTTCCGCTTATGCAAGGGCCGCTGAAGACACAGTGCTTTTCAAACTGGACAGAAATGATTTTTTTGATTTTTTGAGAAAAAACCAGGAAGTGGCCATCAAAGTAATTATTAAAATAAGTGCCAAGCTCCGGCAGATAAATATGAAAAATATGGAATCGTCCGAAGCATTCAACAAGATGTCCAGCATAAGCTTTGATACCCTTGAGAGCCATTATAATCATTATAATATTTCAGAATTATCAATACCTGAAGAAGATATTAAAAAGATGTTGTACCAAAAAGAATATGTCTGCCCAATATGCGAAAATAAAATCACCACATCACACGTCCGGTCCAGTTC
This sequence comes from Pelotomaculum terephthalicicum JT, assembly GCF_022410535.1. Taxonomy (GTDB): domain Bacteria; phylum Bacillota; class Desulfotomaculia; order Desulfotomaculales; family Pelotomaculaceae; genus Pelotomaculum_D; species Pelotomaculum_D terephthalicicum. The sequence continues at coordinate 12,724 of NZ_JAKNBL010000018.1, read as the reverse complement.
TATGCGCATTAAAAAAGTCGATGATGACTTATGCAGCCACTACGAAAATATAAATCCAATTTATTATGAAATAATAGTTTGTCCCCAGTGTGGCTATGCTTTTAACGAAGATACTTACTCAATAAAAATCAATGACCAGCAAAAAGAAGAGATCCTTAAACAGATAGAACCATTATGGAAATATGATAACTTTGATTACAGCGGAACGCGCACTATTGAACAATCAATTCAAGCATATCATCTTTTTGCCCTCTCGATAAAAAATCTTAAAATGAAAAACTCCAAGCGAGGAAATGCTTTCTTAAAAATAGCCTGGTTGTACAGGTTCAAAAACGAGGCAAGTTCAGAATTAAAGTACCTTCATTTTGCCGTAGACCGTTTTAAAGAGGCTTATTCTAAAGAAAATATTCGCGATCCAAAGCTGGAAATGAACATCATTTACCTTCTCGGGGTGCTTAATTTAAAACTAGGCAACAAAAAAGAAGGCGCAAAGTGGTTGGACATTATTTTAAGGCATCCCGCCAGGGAAATGTTACCGGGCATAGTAGAGCGGGCGAGAGACATTTGGCAGGGGATGAAACAGCAGTAATTCAGCAAGCAATACTTAGACATCGCTGCACCTTCTAAAAACGCATACAATTACCGGTTTATCTCAACGATATCCTTGTCGTGCAAATGATAATCCCGGTTGACGGACTGGCCTTCGTAACGGGCTGAGCCCCAAACTCTGACGTTTTTCATCAACTGCGGCAAATCACGGTGGATACTTTCAGCCAAGTCCAATATGTTACTCCCTTTTTTCAAGATAAAGGGAGTTTTCATATCCGGAGCTTTACCAGGCATTTTTGTATAGACGCGGATGACCTTCAGCAGTTCAAAAACCTTAACCCGCATTAATTCCAAGCCAATCCCTGTCTCTGCTGAAACAGGGATTATTTCCAGATCAGCCGGTCCAAGTTCATTCATAATCTGAATATGTTCAGCGCTGCCTTCCACCTCCGCTTTGGTCGCCAGCACCAGACAACGGTCAAGTGGGATAGCGCGCATTCCGGACGATACATCGTCGGCAATAATCTTCTTTTCTTTTAGATAACCATAACAAGTCAGGAGTTGCTCAAGACAATCATCTGAACCTGCGTCGACCAAAATCAGCAAGGCATCGGCGTTACGAAGAGTGCCGGGCAAGCCGTCGGGAACCAATTCTCCCGTGATTGGCGGGGTATCAACCAATTGAATCAATATGTCCTGATAAGCCATCATTCCTGTCATAGGTAAAGTCGTGCTGAAGGGGTATTCGGCTACTTTGGGCCGGGCTCTGGTTACGGCGGCAAGCAAAGAAGATTTGCCGGTGTTTGGGAACCCCAACAATACAACTTGTCCGGCACCTTGCTTCTCTACCCAGAAAGGATCTTTACGCCCTGTTTTAGCCTTTCTTTGTCCTTCTTCCTTAAGCTTGGACAAACGCCTTTTTAAATCTGCCTGCATTTTTTCAGTACCTTTATGCTTTGGTATCACTGCGAGCATTTCTTCTAAAGCGGCAACTTTTTCCGAAACAGTAACGGCTTTTTTAAAATTTTCTTCTGCTTTATAATATAGCGGTGTGAGATTAGCGGGCAAGTTTAATCTCCTCCCAAGAACCAATTTCGTTATATATAATTATAATTTATAACTTCTCCCAAATTCAAGAAAGCAAATCAACATGCAAAATGTTGAGAATCTGCTTTTTTACATAATTTATATAAATAAGGCAAAAACGACTTTTAAAGATACTTATACATTCACATAGGGATGGTTTTTGAGCATGAGAATAATAATTGATGCCGATGCCGCTCCCAGAAAGGTATTGGGAATATGCCGGCAAGCCGCAGCTCAATTTTCGCTGCCTATGATTACCGTAGCGAACTTCAACCACCGGATCGATTCGCAAAACCATATCGTGGTTGGAAACGCTCCTCAAGAGGTTGACATGCAAATAATGAAGCTGGCCCTCAAGGGAGATATTGTAGTCACTCAAGACTGGGGTCTGGCTGCAATGGTTTTGGGTAAGGGAGCCGCTGCATTATCCCCTTCAGGACGTATTTTCGATTCGACCACTATTGACTTTCTGCTGGAAGAAAGGGAACTGAAGGCAAAGTACCGGAGAAGCGGCGGCAGAACTAAAGGGCCGACTAAAAGAACGTCAGATGATGATAAAAACTTTAAAAAAAGTCTTTACATTTTACTAAAAGACCGCAGCCTAAATTAGCAATACTGTAAAAGGCCAGCCGGCGGACATAACAAAAGACCCTTCAGCTGAACGGGTCTTATTGGCTATTAACAACTCTATTACCGCCGTGACAGGCGGCAACCTGTGATCAGTTATCTATGCTTATTACTTGCGTTTATTTTTCTTCTTCTTTTTTCTATTTTTAGTTGTTTGGCTCTGCTCAGTAAGTTGTATTTCTTTAGATGCATTTTCTTTAACATTGTCCTTTTTCCCAATTGCCAGCATTGCTTCATAAAACCCAGACAGATTTTCCCGGGTTAATTTGGGTTCATCTCCGAATGATGCTTTTAAATTTGCCAGAAATAAAGAAATAATGTCACGTACTACTTCACTGCGTTTCTTATCCAGCATCTGGGATATTTCGTCTAAGAGTTTCCAATCATCCTTATCAACGTATAAATTTACCCTCTCTATCATCTCCTGGATTCCCCTTACCTCTACTCACTAACTATGAACAAAATATTACAAACAATTATAATTCCCGGTTTAATTTATTTCAAGATTTTTAATGTGAAAATTTCTACTTTATCACTAATTAACTGATAATATATCCTGTTATCGCTTAATATATGGTACATGGTAATTATTATACAATAATATCACCGACAATATTAATTCTCCTGCCGCAATACCGGCATCTCTTATTATCCAGACCGGTCGCGCCGACAGTATAACCGGTCCTGCTGATTAACTTGTTTCCGCATTCCGGACAGCAGGTATCCTGTTCATCCAACTCCCGGGCGTTCCCTATATAAACGTAGGAAAGCTTCTTGCGGGCTATATCCCCGGCTCTTTTTAATGTTTTCAGCGGCGTTGCAGGCAAATCCATTTCAAAATTCGGGAAATAACGAGAAAAATGGAGCGGTATTTCCCGGTCCAGGGCAGCAATCCAGTCAACCAGCCTTTCGATTTCTTCAGAAGAGTCGTTAAGGCCGGTCACCAGGAGGTTGGTCAACTCAACATGACATTTTTGCGCACAGGCTATCTCGACCGTTCGCAAAACCGGTTCCAGCCTGCCTACGCAATAATTCCGGTAATAATCCCCGGTAAAACCTTTAATGTCAATATTCATAGCGTCAATATACGGAAGAATTTCACGCAGCGGAGTCTCGTTAATATAACCGTTGGTAACCAAAACATTTTTTAACCCCGCCTCGCCGGCTAGCCGGGCTGTATCCAGCACAAACTCGTACCACATAAAAGGTTCAGAATAGGTGTAGGCGATGCCGGCATTCGGGTAGCCCTTCTCTTTTTGCCGCCGGGCCATTTCGACCGCTTGTTCCGGTGTGAGTTCGGCCGTGTCCGGGTCTCCGTGGGCAATGCTCCAATTCTGGCAAAAACCGCAACGCAGATTGCAGCCCACAGTACCAAATGACATTATCAAAGAACCGGGGTAAAAGTGGTACAAGGGCTTTTTCTCAATCGGATCCAGTCCATAAGAAGTTACCTTGCCGTAATTGGCGGCATAAAGCTTACCTTTTCTATTCTCTCTCACCCGGCAGAAACCGGCCTTATCTTCCCGGATGGTGCAAAGCTTCGGACAGAGGCGGCAAGCTGTGAGATTCTGCTCTTTTTTTTCATAGAATAAGGCCTCGCGCACCGGTAAAAACTCCTTCAATTATTTATATCTGATCACTTCAAACCTCTCCAACTGAACCGGCTCATTCGGCCCGATTCCGGCTTTTTGCCGTGCTATGGAAACCTGCTCTTCGACAGTGTCAACCCCTTCAAGATTAGGCAACAGTAAACCGCTCCGCCGTCCGCTCCGAACAATTACCCCATACTTTTCCGGATTAAGTTCATTGAAGCCGCTGACCAGTTCGGTGGGCTGAAGGACATCAACAGAATACTCCAGGTCTGCCAATTCCTCTTGCCTAACCGGCTGGAAACGCGGATCGTTTGTCCCGGCGCTGATGGCATTGGCAACCACTTCTTCGGCTATGCTTGGTCTGGTTGGTTCAATAGTACCGATGCAACCGCGCAGGCTCCCACGTTTTTTAATTGATACAAACACGCCGGCTCTCTTCTTGTATTCCTCCGGCATACACGATACATCCACAGGAGGTTCGCCTTTAACATGTCTTTCCAGTGTTTCCCTGGCGACCTTCACCAGAAAGCTTTCAGCGGCCCGGCGCCGCGCTATTCTTTTTTTTTGCTCATCCTCTAGCCTGGCCAGAACGGACTGCGATTTATTTTCTCCGCGCGGTTCCAAGGAAGCCACCATATAGCCGACTCCGAAAGGCCCTTCGTAAGATAAAATCTCAGATTTGACATCGTAACCGTCCAGCGCCCCCAGCATCATCACAATGGAACGATAGCCGCATTCACCGGCCAGTTGCACCAGGGTTTGCTCCATCTTCAAGACGCCTTCAATATCCGGAACGGATAGCAACCGGACCAACTGTTCGTCAAATTCTTTACCCCGCGGCAGGTAGCCGCCGGGAGCGTCCTTAGTCAATCCGTGAGAGAGGTCCCCACTTGCCACCAAGGCCACTTTTCGACCCAAAGACTCCGCGGCCCGGCGAACCGCGATTCCGAAAAGATAAAGCTTTTCTAACGGCGCAAAGGCCATGGCCACATGGACAAAGGGCAGCTCCACGCCTCCCTTTTGGAGAAAATAGAGGGGCACGGTAACACCATGGTCAAGGCGCAGGTTGAGATCATATCTTTTTTCCATATCCTCATGCAGATCTACAACATCAACACCGATAGCGGCAGCTTGTCTGTTGATACTGCCCGCCAGCAGCTGGTCGTTATTCAGGTTGAACTGCAGTCCCCCGGCTCCGAAACTTGCCAGATCACCTTTTAACGCCGCTACCCGGTTAATTGCAATCACATCCCGAAAAACCGGAGCATGCGGCGATATTATTACGACTGTCTCAGCGCCGCTTCGCTTAATCCGCCTGCCCAGTTCAATAATTGCCCGTTGGGTCGCAGCAACCTTTTCCGCTTCCTCCCGGCCGACCTCCGGCACGGCAATAGGCGGGTGAGGGCATATTCCGCAATATACAACCGACACGATAACATTCTTCCTCCTTTTTATGATGGTTTATTTTTACCACAGGCTAAAACATTCATACAAAAAGACCATTATAAAGAAAGTAGCTCCCCAGACCGATCATAAAAACAGCGCAGGCAGTAAGAACACCTTTGTACACACCGTCGCTTAAAATCTTTCTGCCACCGGCCGCTGCCGCGGCCACCAGGCTGTACCAAGTGAAATCGGACAAAATGTGCCCTGTAAAAAAAACAGCTAGACCAGTGTAACCGCTGTTCATTGACGTAGAAATATAAGCCAGTCCGACAGTCGCCCACCAAATCGTCCAGTAAGGATTAGAAATACTGACCAGCATACCTAATAATACAGCGTGCAGCCTTCTTCTCCCCAAAGAAGGCTCGCTCTCAGCGGATTTACTTTCACTTATCATGCCGGTTACCATACTTCCGTCACTTGCGCTATTTATCTCCCGTTGTTGTATATTAAATTTTAATTTTTTTTTATAGACATCGTTAACTATGCCATAACCCATATAAACCAGGGATGCTCCGCCAACTACAGCGATGATATGCGCTACAACAGGTTGGGTCAAGAAAAACGAGAGTCCGCCAACAAGCGCGAAGACCAGGGCTAATTCCAGAATCCCGTGCCCCACCATTAGAAGAGGACCGGCGACAAAGCCCAAACGGAAGCTCTCTCTAATTGACACAGTCAGTAACGGCCCGGGTGCCATCGCTCCCGAAAAACCAACTATGAAAGCAGTAGTAAATATAGCCGGCAAATCCATCAAGACACCACCAAATCATTTATCTTTATCATTATCTTCTGCCATTATAATCCTTTTCATCAAAAACTTACCCCCTTCACAAAAAGCGCATATAGGCCGATTGATAGAATAGATTGAATAATTGAGCGGGGTTAGTAACATGAATATCAGCTTATTAACCAACTTACTATTTGAATTGTCCAATCGTAATATCAGCAAAGTATCGCCCGCACCTAAAACAGAAGGTGCCGCGAGTGCCCGGGACGCGATGGCTCTTGGCAAGAAAGTGCTTGATGCGCTGGATAACACCCCTCATGCAAGGTATTCCTCGCGAGCTGAAACGAAGCAAACTGTAGAACCAACTGCCAACCAGCCTGCTTTTACTCCCCTGCCCCTGCGCTCCGAGCTTTATCCGGAAGCCAGGTTTTTCGCCAGATTAGACGAGAGAAACGCGTCAGATTCGACCACCGCGAATAAAACCGCCACAGAAATATTTGTCTACATCGACACCGACAACATGGGCCAGATCTGGATTAACCTGTCATGGCGGAATAATTGCTTATCCGTCAGGTATTTTACCGACAGCGAAAGGTCAAGCGAAATCCTGCGGGAAAACTTCTCTCCAATAAGAGACGCTCTAAAAGAAATCGGGTTTCAGGAAGTGTCTCTAACCAGCCAGGCTCGCGCAGGTCTTGGCGGACTTACTAACGAGGTACTTCCCAAGTTTGAAGCTTATTTGCTGAACCAAAAGATTTGAGGTTATTATTTTATGGAAGATTTGCGAAAAGAAATTGCCACAGCGCTGCGCTATGAACCTGGCAAGGATGGTGCGCCAATTGTTGTTGCTGCCGGCAAAGGACTAAAAGCACAAAAGATAAAAGAGATTGCTAAAAAATCGGGAGTACCGGTGTACCGGGACCAATCTTTGGCTAAGACCTTACACGACCTGGGAATTGGGAGAGAGATTCCGCCAGATTTATATGATGCAGCGGCCAAGATCCTGGTTTTCGTTGCCGGCCTGGATCAAAAATCTACTAATATGAATACCGGTACCCAACACAAAACCCGCTAGCGCAAAACAAGTGTTTAATTATAATAAGGTTGTGATTAACTCCGGTAATTTTATTACCTATTTGGTTTGTCTGTCGAAGCCATATCTATACATTCAATGAAATCTCCATTAATTTTTTGTTCCACCAGGCTCATAACACTACCGTTGGGGTAGCTGCCGTCTTCCATCATTTTTCCCGCTGCTACTCCACTTAATAATTCAATGCCTTCTTCAATATCCTTAATTGCATAAACATGGAATTTCCCTTCATTCACAGCATCTATTATTTCTTCCTTCAACATTAAATTTTCAACATTTTGGATAGGTATCACCACACCCTGCTCTCCTGACAAACCTCTTGCCTGACAAATATCAAAGAAACCTTCAATTTTTTCAGTCGCTCCACCAATTGGCTGAATTTCACCGAACTGATTAACTGAACCTGTTACCGCCAAGCTTTGCTTGAGAGGAACACCAGACAAACTGGAAAGAATCGCGTACAGCTCAGCACTGGAAGCACTGTCTCCTTCCACACCGTCATAGAGTTGTTCAAAAGTAATTTGCGCAGTTATTCCGAGCGGTTTTTTCTGAGCAAACTTTCCACCCAAGTATCCGGCCAAAATAAGGATGCCTTTAGAATGAATACTCCCGCTCATCTGAGCCTCGCGCTCGATATTTATAATGCCGCCACGTCCCAGATAAGTCCTCGCGGTAATGCGAACCGGCCTGCCAAATACATAACCGCCAAATTCGCTAACGGCAAGACCATTAACCTGCCCTACCACAGAGTCCTGAGTATCAATCATTATTGTATTACTAATAATTAACTCCTGAATATTTTCTTCTATCCTGCCGGAACGGTATCTTCGCTCTTTTATAGCTTTTTGCACATGACTTGCTCCAACAAAGGAAGAGCCTTCAAATTGAGCTAATGCTGCCGCTTCATAAACAATCTCGATTACTTCATTGAACTTGGTGGAAAGCTTATCCTGATGTCCCGCGAGGTAAGAACCGTACTCGGTCAATTTGCCCAGACCCCTCCAATCAAAATGCTTCAAGTCGCCTTCACGGCAAACGGTACTGACAAATGAAGCATACTTGCGCAAGTTTTCCGGAGTCCGGGGCATTTCCGTGGCAAAATCAACCTTAACTTTAAAAAGTTTCTGGAAGTCTTCATCAATATTATACAGTAGTTGATACAGGTGCGGAGAACCGATGAGGATTACCTTGGCATTAAACGGGATCGGTTCCGGTCTCAAGGTAACGTTAGGAACAAGATGATATTGTTCACCAATATTTTCCACCATGACCTGGCGGTATTTGATTGCTTTTTTCAGCGTGTCCCAGATTAACGGATTACTTAAAACGTCTTTAGCCTGTAAGATAAGGAACCCTCCGTTTGCCCGGTGAATCGCGCCAGGCTTTACCATTGTAAAATCAGTATGTGTAGACAGGACATGGCTGCGGTACTCAACCTTCCCGAAAATATTATAATAACTGGTGCTGGGTTCTGTTACTACGGGAGCGCCCGCATTTTTGTCGTTCGCAACAAAAAGATTAACTTTGTAACGGGTAAACTGATCAGTGTCATCCTGTTGAAATTGCACCGGAACAGACGGCATGGCCGGCTCGGCCACCTGGTTTTTAAAGGAAACAGTGTTTTTCGTTATGTCTCTTAAAACCTCTTTAAGATATTGCACAATTGGCTGAAACGAATCGTATTTTACCAAAAGCCTGTCAACAATGGGACCCGCGGCAGATAAAGCGATTTGCTTTTCCAATTCTTCTATTTTTTCTTTTGCCTGTTTTTCCAGTACCCGGCCATTATGCATAGTATCATCAAACTTTTTTTGCAGCCTCCGCCCTTTTTCCTCTATTTCCCGGCGTTCTTGGACAGGAATGTGATCGAATTCCTCGGGCGGGATAGGCTTGTTATCCTTCAGCGGTATGAAGACAAACCCTCTTTGGGTTTGCTTCATATTAAATTCAGCTTCTCTGGCTTCCTGATTGAGCTCCTGAAAATAATCATCCATCTGTTGCTGAACAGATTGTATAATTAAACTTTTTTGTTGCTCATAATCACCTTCTTCAAAAGCCTTCGGTATGGCAATCCGCAAATCAGACAGCAATTCTTCCATGTCTCTCTGAAACCCATAGCCCTCTCCGGCAGGCAATGAAACAGCCAGAGGGCGGTCCTGATCAGCGAAGTTGCATATATAGCACCAATCGTCCGGCGCGGTTTTACCCGCAGCCACCTGAGACACAACAGCCTGAGTGTATGTACTTTTACCTGTACCCGGAGGTCCGACAACAAAAATATTATAACCCGAGGCACTCATGGCCAAGCCAAATTGCATAGCCCTTACCGCGCGTTCCTGAACGATGAATCCATCAAGCGGCGAAACATCGGCGGTTGTTTTACAAAAATCAAATTCTTCCCGGCTACAAACTCGCCTTAGCTTATCAACCGGCACTTTGAGTTTCTCCAGGCTATCCAAATTACCCCACCCCCTAGCCTTTCTATATCTAATCATGATTCTACAGACAACCATTTACTCCTTCTTTTGCTTTCTTGTATCAATGATACACCCCTCATTTAATAGAGTGACCTGATGCTCAAGCACAGGCATGGTGCCCGAGCAGTTGACAACTTAATTTTGGATGTGCTAAAATGACTGTGCGAAATTAGCGCTATATGCCCGAGTGGCGGAACTGGCAGACGCACAGGACTTAAAATCCTGCGAGCCTCAAAGCTCGTACCGGTTCGATTCCGGTCTCGGGCACCAATAAAATCAAGGTTATTTTAAAGATCTGGCCATTAAATAAAATGGCTGGATCTTTGCATTCGGTGCCCAAATGAGCAAAACACAAAACAAACGAACCGACAAAACGTCTTTTAAATATTCCCCCTACACCCTTATCCTCCCAATCACTCCGCCCGCCATTACTAACAAAAAAACGCCAACGTGTGAGCATCAGTGCCAATCAAAACCCGGATTAGCGCCGGGCTGAATTATTTATTCAATATTTTTTGTTTCTGCTCTTTAAATTTTTCCTCAGTGAGAATACCCTGCTCTTTCAACTTTGCCAGACGCTCAAGTTGGTCAATAACATCATTTGTTAATGAAGTAGATGTATTCTCCGGCATACTAGCATGAGGTGCTCGGGATGTTTGTACCTGGACGGGTTGGGGTAGAGTTTGGTCATGGGGATCACCAAGTTTTCATGAAAATTTTGTCGTATTATGTTTTATGTAGTAATATGTAATTGAGAGAGCTTAAAAAGCATATTCAAAAGTTGAGGTGACAGAAATGTTATTATCAGAAGATAACGTCCTGGATCAATTAGTAGAAATTGCCCCGATCATCCAGGGAATGCTCCCAATGGACTTCATGATCGGAATATCGGACAAGGAGAAATATATTTATTATATCCCAAGTTCCGAAATAGACTTGGGTGACTTGGCCGGAAAACCAGTTCCCGAGGGAGGCGGTATGTATAAAGCCATTACAACGGGAGAAGTTACTGAGGTGGTGTTAGATAAAGAGGTCTATGGCGTATCTTTCAAATCAAGGAGCATACCTCTGAAAGATAAAAAAGGTGATGTAATAGGCGCTATATTCATCGGTCTCGGTTTGAAGGGCAAGGATGAGGCGAACCAAATAGCCCAATTAGTAGTATCTTCAACTCAACAGACCTCAGCTACAATAGAAGAACTTGCTTCGTCCGCCCAGCAACTGGCTAATAGTCAAGACATCCTAAAGATACAGGTTGAAGAAATAATTGCTCAGGTCAAGAAGACTGACACGATTTTAGGGTTTATTAATGAAGTTGCTAACACTTCTAATCTACTAGGTCTTAATGCTGCCATAGAGGCAGCAAGGGCCGGAGAATATGGCAAAGGTTTCTCTGTCGTGGCCGATGAAATTCGTAAGATGTCGGTAAAAAGCGCTCAGAGCGTCAAAGAAATCAAAGATATCCTTGCTACAATAAATAATAATGCAATGACAATGGCTGAAAAAGTTATTGATACAGCCGCTCTAAGCGAAGAACAGGCTGCAGCCACTCAGGAGATTTCCGCAGCCATGCAAGAACTAACCATCTCAGCGGAAAAAATTCAAAAAATTGTAGAATAAACCAATGACCGGAAGCTGCCTCTAGAGGGTCAGCCTACTACCATAAAGGAGAATGTTGCTAGATGACAAAAGTGTATCCTGTAATCCTTACCCCCACCAATTCGGGATATGTTGTAACTTGACATTAATACACAAGGTAAAGACCTGGCAGAAGCAATTTATATGGCTCATGATGCTATTGGCCTTTGGGGAGTATGCGAACAGGATGACGGACGCATATTCCCAGAACCGTCCGCCTATGAACCTCCGCATGAAGCTAATGAGTTTGTTTCGTGGGCGGACATCGACTTTGCGAAATACCGCAAAGCAAACGATTTAACCACTATGGAATCAACGTATCAATTACTAAATATCTAAAAGTCCTTGGTGATGAAGCAGGAGTAAATTTTTCTCAGGTCCTCCAAGAAGGATTAAACCCGCCTCGGAATAGAAAAGCAGCCTTAACCGGGTTGCTTCTATCAAATCAATTTTTATATTTTTTTAGAGGGTATGTTATATATGTTATAATAATATATGGTGATGGAGCTCGCCATATGCGGATCGTTGATGGCTCCTACCGGTAATGGGAGGTTTTTATTTTTTGAACAAAGTAATATTATCCCCGCTACGGGGGGCGATGGAGTTCGCCTGAGCATAAAAAGCTGATGACTCCTACCTTCGGGTGGGGGTTTTTGTTTTTATAGCTCTTATCAAACTTTAATTGCGAATACGAGAGGGGGTGGTGTAACTTTACAGTTTGTTGCAGTCAAAAATTATTTAAGGAGCTGATAATTGATTTCTTATCCTATATGTTATAAATCTTTAAAAATGAAAGGTGAACGAAAATATGGAACATATCTATATGCTGGCTTTCTTTTGGCTTGGATTGGCTGTTTTTTCGGCTATCATCGCCTATCACCTCCGCATTTCAATTGCACTGGTAGAAATATGCGTTGGAGTAATTACAGCTGCTGTAGCTGCTTCCCTCGGTAAGTGAGTATACCGGGTAAAACTGAACAGTTTGACCGCTAAGATTAAACAGTGTCCCCGTTTGAAACTGAACACCGGTTCCGAAGAAGTTGAACACTGGATATGGCCCTTCTGCTAAATTGAATTTATGCATCCAAAAGGTGCAAATAAATTCAAGGAGGGTCATTGATATGACCAGTTACAAAGAGATTCTGCGGCTTCACAGTCTCGGAATCAACAACACCCGTATCGCTTTAGGATGCGGATGCTCGCGAACCACGGTTATTAACGTGCTTCAAAGAGCAAAAGATCAAGGGCTAAGTTGGCAGGTGGCAGCCGACATGTCCGACAAAGAGTTGTCACAACGCCTATTTCCTTCAGAGAGCACTAAGCCAGCGTACAAAATGCCGGATTACGAGTACATCCATCGAGAGATGGCAAAAAGCGGCGTGACGTTAACTCTGTTATGGCTTGAATACTGCGACCAGTGCCGCGAGTCCGGTCAAGTACCGTACAAGTCAACCCAGTTTAACAAATACTACGCTGACTATGTGAAAAG
>NZ_JAKNBL010000017.1 GCF_022410535.1 Pelotomaculum terephthalicicum JT | reverse complement strand
TCCGAATTCCCAATTGGATGCGGATTTAAAAAAAATTCCTCTATGGTAAGTAGGAGGAATTCAATAACGATGGTTCAAGCAAAGCCTTGTGCCATCTGCCTCGGCGAATGCCGAGAGGCTATTTAATTTTCAAGGAGGAATCAGGAATATGGAAACAATTAAAGTTCTAAATGTAGACTGCAACAATTGTGCGGCACATGTGCGCGGCGCGCTGAAAGGGGTAAATGGGGTCAAGGACATTGATATCCGGCTTCCCGAAAAGATTGCCCTGGTGACGTTTGACCCGGGCCAAGTGACCAAAAAAGAAATCGCTGAAAAAGTAGAAGACGTTGGTTACGACGTTGAATAATTGACGTATGTGCTGCCTCCGATTAAATTCCCCAAGCCGTATGCAAAAAGACCTGCCGGGATATTTCTCAGCAGATCTTATAATAAGGTTTATTCTATGTTATTTTCTTTGCCTTTCCACGCAGGAAGCTTTGCTAAAGTACGAATGGCGATCTGATGCGCAGCGTCTTTATCAAGCCCCTGGGTGCGGATGAGAAATTCTGTAGTACCTTCCAGCTTTTCCGGATAGGACTGCATAGAACCATCCGGCCTCGCGCAATAGATGCAGTAATCTTTACTTTCATCCGCCAGTGGATAATCCGGGGGCTTTGTCATTGGCATACCACAGGAAATACATGTTTTCAAGATAAATACCTTCTTTCTTCTTATCAATTTCCATAAGCTTCCAGCGCGGGAAAGACAGTGCGTAATGCCCTGAAACGCTTGCTTGCCAAAATATACCGTTGTCTTGTCTCCGTCCTGCTCAAACCAGCCCTGCTCCAGCGGAGGCTCAAAAAGTCTGCCTCCCAGCATGCCGCCAAGATGTCCATAGCACGCTTTTGCTTTTAGTATACGTAGTGTTTTCTCACTCATCCCTGCCGCCCCTAGTCCGGTGATCTGTTTGAATCAATTTTATATAATTCTCAACCAGAGTATCGCCATACCGTTTGATTACATTTCCTTCCGGAGCAAACAAATCCCCGTTCGCAAGATAATAATGTACCAGTCCCACCCATATATTGAAAAGTAAATGCGTGGGGAGATTTACTGGGAATTCTTTTGGGAAGCTTTGATTCAAGAGAAAAATCTCTCTGCGGAAATTACGGCTGACTATTGTGTTTTGAGAAAAATAGCGTTAACCGGCATCATCGCCAAGAGCGGGCGCTTTAACAAGCACCTGCCGTCGCGCAGGCTGCGCAAAAACGAGTCCGGGAAAACCGAATTTGTCCTGGCCTGGGCGCGTGAAACGGCTATTGACCAGGATATCGTGCTTACTCAGGGGGACGTGAGAGCGGTGCAGTTGGCCAAAGCCGCTCTCTACACAGGGGCGAGATACCTGGTGGAGAAGTTGGATCAGATGACCGCTGCGGAAAGGCTTCAGGCGCTGGCCAAAGGTGAAGCGATTGACCGGCTGCCGTGTGTCCCCATTGTGGGGAACGGCGCGTGCGGGTAATCAGTGTAAAAATATCTTCCCTGCGGGGAAACGGAGATCTTATCGCCAAGGCCCAAATAGAATCATACAAGTATTTCAAGTACGACATTATCAGGATTTTTACCGACCTGTACCAGCAGGCGGAGGCAATGGGGGCAACCGTTTATTATCCGGAGGACGAGACGGCCTACCTGCAAGCTCCGGCAATTAAGGATCTATCTGAAATTGACCGCCTGGAACAACTAACTTGATGGTTTGACTCGCTGCCGCCGCTTGTAAATAATACTCCATCAATTTTTCTTCTTACTCCTGGAACGGACGTCAGGCCATAAATTGCGCTGATCGAACGTTTGTAGTGAGGTAAGAAAGCGCGCTTTTAAATCAGGGAAGCGCTTGACCAGGTCAAATATAAGCTTTTTCACTACCTCTCTGTTAGTAAAACCGTTAGCCGGACAGGGGTTTACAATAAAAGGCAATTCTTCCAGCTTTACAAAGGAAACAATCTCCTCCGCCGGAAGATATACCATTGGTCTGATCATGGTAAGCCCGGTGCGGTCAAGAAATGTAAACGGAGAAAACACACGGATCTGGCCGGTATAAATCATACTCATGAAAAATGTTTCGATCACATCGTCCAAGTGGTGACCAAGGGCAACTTTATTGAAGCCGAGTTCCAGGACTTTACTATGCAAAGCACCGCGGCGCAGATGTGAACAAATGGCACAGGGGTTGTCATCCTGCCTGTCCTCAAAGACAATCTTTGCTATTTCCGTTTCTACTATATGAAAAGGTACATTTAAAGATCGGCAAAAGTTCTCCAGTACAGGTAGATCCATCGGCCAACCGGTTTTAATAAAAACCGCTGCCAGGTCGAACTTAACCGGAAAGGAACGGCCGAGCAGGTAAAGCGAATATAGTAGAGCAACACTGTCTTTGCCTCCGGAAAATCCCACCACTATCCGGTCACCGTCTTCAATCATACCGAAATCATAAATAGCCCGTTTAGTTTTAGCCAAAAACCATTTACGATGATTTTTTATCAATCTTGTCCCTCTTTATCTTAATTTTGGGGGGCCGTATTAATTGCTTTTTCATATATAATAATCGCCTTTTCTGATTAAAACAAGCACATCGGAATTTTCCATATTATTATCAAATGGTTTTATTTATATCGTTTTTTAATTGATCCAAATGTCTTAATCATTGGAATGATTTTTTTATGGACATCGCATTCGACAGATTTTCCTGACGTGGTACCGGTCAATAACAATTTATCGTGCGGACATCCTCCATGACAGGCAGTTCTGGATTCACATTCCCTGCATTCATCCGGGATTTCTGGTTTGGAAATATCATAATGAAATGCGTCACATTGTATTATGCTTAAGGGATCTGCGTCAAATATAGTTCCTGTTTTAAATGAATGGTCCCTAATACATGGTCCAACCGTTCCATCCGGATATACCGCAGCTAGTCTCTTTCCGCAAAGATATGGTGAAGTTTCCACATCCCATGCGGGAATTAATGTATCCAACAAAAAAGTAGTACGAACAAAAATAGAACCACCCATTTTTTAATAATAAACAGAATCGACATTACCTTTACACAAATTTTTATTTATGGGGCAAACAGCCTTTCCTTATCTCCTCCTTTTTCACGTAGTCGAGTCTCACCTCATGCGAACCCGTATTCATGTCCTGGAAGTTTTGCCCGACGAAGCCGAGATGCTTGCCCTTGCCATGGGTGTGGCCGGGCTCCTTGCTCGCTTGTTCTATGACATTGCGGCCGTCGAGCATAGCTCCTTTTTATACAGACCTCTGCACAGAGCATGAGGATGAATTTCTCCTTCCTGCGAAATATCTTTTATCCAGCGGGGATATAACGGACGTTCTGTGGATTAGTTCCACGAGACTCTCTTTAGAAGATTCGTCTGGAGAATGCCTTTTTTGAGGAGTGTTTTGATTTCGTTTGATTATGGCAGTGATGTATCTTATGGCAGGGACTCTATCAGGGGCTTTTGAGCATGCACTTGTCTTCCAAAAGAATAAACTCGATAAACACTGAAGGATTAACTGACTGATCGTCTTGTTATGAGCTGTGAGATCAAAAGCTAACTATAAGCATATGTATACTATGATTATAAGTTTACTATAGCATCTATTTGATGTCAACATACTTATTAGTTTATAACGTGCGGGTGAGTCTGTTTTCCGAATGGACAAAGCAGGGGGCGAAGTATGTATTTTTATAGCTTATGGTGAGAAATAAAGGCTGTTATGACTTGAAAGATAATATACAAGTAGTATAATATTATTGTTAACTTTTCATGTCTTAAGGGTTGACATATAATTATAATAATTTCCTTAGGAAATATCAGTAAATTATTGTCTTAAGATTGTTAACCTGTATAAAATAATTAGTTAACAAAGGAGTGGGTTTCATTGCTAATGAATGGTTATGATTTGGTTTTTTCGTTGGGGAAAAAGGTGTTAGGCGGTGGCGGCATAGTCTTTGATGAAGCAATGGCCCTAGCTGCTCTTGATGACGCTGACACTCCCATATTGCTGGGTGTAGCCAATAAGGTCCGGGAAACCTTTACGGGTAGTCAAATTGATACTTGTGAAATCGTTAACGCCCGTGCAGGCGGCTGTTCGGAAAACTGCAAGTTTTGCGCCCAATCGGCACATCATGAGGCTGAAATTGAGGTTTATCCGTTAATGGGTGAGGAACAGATACTTAACGCCGCTAAAAAGGCGGAAACCGACGGCGCCTACCGTTTTTGCATCGTTACCGCGGGCCGCGGTATGGAGGACGACCCGGATTTTGACGCTATCATCAACGCAATCAAACTTGTCGGCAAGGAAACCGGCCTTAATCAATGCTGTTCACTGGGTACGCTTGGTGATGAGCAAGTTGCGGCGATAAAGGAAGCGGGGATCACTCGTTACCACCATAATCTGGAGGCTGGTCAAAGCTTCTTCGATGAAATATGTACCACGCATACTTATGAGGAACGCGTGACTACAATCAAAAGAATAAAAGCGGCTGGTCTTGAAGTATGCTCGGGTGGGATCATCGGGCTGGGTGAGACATGGCAACACCGCATAGAGATGGCGTTTGCTTTAAAGGAACTGGATGTGGATTCGATTCCCGTCAACGTCCTCAATCCCATCAAAGGAACGGCCCTTGAAAATCAGGAAAGGCTGAGTCCCATGGAAATACTAAAGACCTTCGCCATATTCCGTCTAATTTTACCTGATAAAATAATTCGTTATGCCGGGGGGCGCGAACAGAACCTGGGAGAACTAATGCCTCTCGGTTTGTTGTCGGGTGTCAACGGTATGCTGATTGGAAATTATTTAACTACGGCCGGACGTGGCGTGGCGGAAGACATGGCCACATTAACAGGCCTTGGCCTCAACCCTATGAGTCTAAGATAATTTGCTTATCCTGTTTTTTGTGAGAAAGCCCCCTTGTTATAAACAACAGGAATGCCTTTTAATTTGGTTTGCCGTTTAATGTTAGCAATATAACTATAACGGTTAACGGAGTATTGGACGGAGAAATAATTAAGGTTTCCTCAATCTCAGAAAATTAAACAATCCTTAATCATACCGGGCCAAAACATCCTTGCCATATGTGCGGGGATGTTTTATTTATTTTTTAAATTTCTAGTTGACAAAATGGTTAACGGATTATAAAATTTAATAAACTTATAAAATTACTATCCATTAAATTAGACTATATTACTAAACATTTAAATTTTATTTGGGAGGTGAGATAGAAAGATACATAATATTTTCAACTATGTCCAGTGTTGCCGGGACTAAGTGAATGCCCGATATAAGGCAATGAATAAGACAATGATTTTACAGGGACCAAAATTTAAAAAAACAGGAGGTAAGTAGTAATGGCAAAGATCGCAAACAACCTGACGGGTTTAATCGGGAAAACACCTTTGCTGAGATTGACTAGGATCAACGCCGGATTGGAGGCTGAGGTGGTTGTAAAGTTGGAAGCGTTTAATCCCGGCGGCAGTGTAAAAGACCGTATCGGTCTGAGCATGATCAAGGATGCTGAAGAAAAAGGGTTAATAAACAAAGACACCGTAATTATTGAACCTACTAGCGGCAATACCGGCATAGCTCTGGCTTTTGTCACCGCGGCCAGGGGGTATAAGCTAATCCTGACCATGCCGGACACCATGAGTGTTGAGCGCCGCAACCTGTTGAGCGCTTATGGGGCGGAACTTGTATTGACGCCCGGCGCGGAGGGTATGAAAGGGGCTATCCGGAAAGCGGAAGAACTCGCGGCCCAGGTGCCGAATTCCTTTGTTCCCCAGCAGTTTAAAAACCAGGCCAACCCGGAGATTCACCGGGCCACCACGGCAGAAGAAATCTGGGAAGACACCGACGGCAAAGTTGATATTCTGATCGGCGGGATTGGCACAGGCGGGACGATAACGGGTGTCGGTGAAGTGATCAAAAAACGCAAGCCGGAATTCAAAGTAATTGCGGTGGAGCCCTTTGATTCCCCGGTATTGTCGGGAGGTACACCCGGGCCGCACAAGATTCAGGGGATTGGCGCCGGATTTGTGCCTGACGTGCTGAACCTCCAAGTTGTCGATGAGATCTTCAAAGTTAAAAATGAAGAGGCTTTTGAGACCGGACGGAGGCTGGCCCGGGAAGAAGGCATATTAGTCGGAATTTCATCCGGCGCCGCCGCTTTTACCGCTCTGCAGATTGCCAAGAGACCGGAAAACAAAGGTAAATTGATTGTGGCGGTATTGCCTGATACCGGCGAAAGATATTTAAGCACGGCGCTATTTCAGGAATAGGAGGGGCATAATTAACGCGGGAGGAATGGACGTGACCCAACATGCGACAATTACTGTAAAAAAAGGATTCGCCGAAATGATGAAAGGCGGGGTAATCATGGATGTTACCACGCCGGAGCAGGCAAGGATCGCTGAAGAGGCCGGGGCATGCGCTGTCATGGCGTTAGAGAGGGTTCCCGCGGATATCCGGGCTACCGGTGGGGTAGCCCGGATGGCCGACCCTTCCGTGATTTTACGCATTATAGAGGCTGTAACCATCCCGGTAATGGCCAAAGCCCGCATCGGGCATTTTGTTGAGGCGCAGATACTTGAAGCCCTTGGAGTTGATTATGTCGATGAAAGTGAGGTCCTGACACCGGCGGATAACCTGCATCATATTGATAAACGCCAGTTTAAGGTTCCTTTTGTTTGCGGGGCGCGCAATCTCGGTGAAGCCCTACGCCGGGTCGGCGAAGGCGCGGCGATGATCAGGACGAAAGGAGAAGCCGGCACAGGCAATGTGGTGGAAGCGGTTATTCATATGCGTGCCATCTTGGGGGAAATCCGGCGGTTGCAGTTGCTTCCCAAAGAGGAGCTGATGGCGGCGGCCAAGGAAATGGGTGCCCCCTATGACTTAGTGACTGAGGTTGCCCGGACCGGTCAATTGCCTGTTGTTAATTTCGCTGCGGGGGGAGTGGCAACCCCCGCGGACGCGGCGTTGATGATGCAGTTAGGCGCGGATGGAGCTTTTGTGGGCTCCGGCATCTTCAAGTCGGCTAACGCGCCGGCCAGGGCGAAGGCCATTGTTATCGCCACCACCCATTACAATGACCCGCGGATACTGGCCGATGTCTCCCGTGACCTGGGCGAAGCGATGCCGGGCTTGGAGATCGCGTCTATACCGGCATTGGCCCGGATGCAGGAACGGGGCTGGTAAAAATGCCTGCAGGAAGAATACCTGCCGGTGATTGTTTTTTGGGTGGCAATGTAATAAAGTCACGTTTGTTGACCCCCAAGATCCGGAAAATTTCCGGAAGGCCCTTACCGCTAAGAGACATCGGCACCGCATTAAGCCCTTTCAACGCTTTCTTATTCCTGCAAGGGTTGGAAACTTTACATCTCCGGGTCCAGCGGCACAGCGGAAACGCTCTCGCGGTGGCGCGCTTTCTGGAGACTCACCCCGCAGTAACCTGGGTGAATTATCCGGGCTTGCCCAACCATCCCTCTCACGCCACGGCGAAAAAATACTTAAAAAGCGGTTATGGTGCCATTTTGGCTTTCGGTATTAAGGGTGGGAAAGAGGCCGGCCGGAAGCGGGTCCCGGCGACACCCTGGCTACTGATCATGCGCTGGCGGCCTTTGAATTGATTCATAAGAGATTCCCCCACCTGATCAATTGCTCCCCCAGCATGACATGGAAAGCTACCCTCGATAGAAGCGTTGGCTGCCCGGGGAATCCAGCCATACGTACTTCCCGATTTCATAGAAGATGTTCTAAAACGGCTGATTCGTATAAGGAAGCGTTAAAGAGATTGCCTCCTTTAACATAATAAGAATGACGCTATAATTAGGAGTGATATAATATGCCTAAGAAGATCAAACAAATCGCGATATACGGAAAGGGGGGGATTGGCAAGTCAACTACTACTTCTAATATCAGCGCGGCGCTGGCTAAGGCCGGCTACAAGGTAATGCAGTTCGGCTGCGACCCCAAGAGCGATTCCACCAGGCTGGCTGAAAAGATTGCCCGGCATGAGCATTCCATTTCCCCCTCACCGCTCGGTGTGGCGGAATTAAGAGAATGGGGCAGCGCCTGGGCGGACCATCTGCTGGCCATGGAAACCGGCGAAGTCCGCAGCGCGGCGGCGCATATTTAAAGGCGCCGGCGGCAGCGGCAAAGTGGAGGTTAAGATGAATTACGTTATTAAGCCAATTGCACTGTGTGAAGGTATCCGGGATATGTCGCAATGGACCTATCGGTGGAACATCGGGAAAAAAGTAAAAAGCGCCTGTTATATTTGGTACATTCAAGGTTCAGACCCAGTCACCATAGTTGATGCCGGAGCACAGGGAGAACATTATAACAAAGAGTTTCCCACCACTTCAATTTTTTCCTTGGAACAAGGGTTGCAAAGTGTTGGGCTTAAAGCGGAGGAAATTGAACAAGTAATTGTTACGCATTTACATTTTGATCATATTGCCTTAGCAAGCAAGTATAAAAATGCTACCTTTATCGTTCAAAAAAGAGAGCTGGAATATGCCTGTAATCCGCATGTATTTAACGCTGTGGATTATAACAGAGAGTATTTTGAAAATCTAAAATTTAGGATTATTGATGGCGATTGCGAAATTTTACCGGATGTGAAGGTTTTTTTGACGCCGGGGCACAGTCCGGGCGGCCAGTCGATACAGATCGAAACTTGGCGGGGGAAAGCGATTATAACAGGTTTTTGTTCTCAAATGAGTACATTTACCCAGACGCCGTCTATGAAGGAAAAAGGATTAGAAGTAGCGGCCTGCGGACTCCATACTGATTGCCGGGAAGTTTATGATAGTGCTTTAAAGGTGAAAAATATGGCGGATATCATTGTTCCGCTGCATGACCCAATGTTCATTGATATTAAATCCATTCCTTAATGGTTTTGATCCATTAGACAAGGCGGGAAACATAGATAGGGCAAAAAGTGTTGCAGCAGCGGCGCGTTGGGAAAGGATGACATATATTGTGTTTAGGCATTATACTTAACAAGAAAGGAGCTGTGTTTATGGAAAGCAAGGTAGTTTATTTTGAAGGTTTAAGCCCGGAAAATACCGGGATCGTTTTCGGCTTGGTTAAAGAAAAATTGGCCGCTCTGGGAATCAGGAAATTAGTCCTGGCTTCCACTACTGGTGAAACAGCCCGGAAAGCGTTGGATTTCTTTAAAGATAATAAAGTGAAATTAATTGTTGTGCCGCATCAGTTTGATTTTAAAAGGAAAGAAAATCTATTTCCTCAAGAGTTGGTAAAAACTTTAAGAGAATCCGGGCACGAAGTTCATTTCGGCACGATGCTCTTCCATACGGATAAACTATATGATTCAAACATTCCCACGTTAATGGCCAATCTGTTACGCTGCTTTTCCCAGGGAGTAAAGGTGTGCTTTGAAATCGTGCTCATGTCAACGGACGCCGGTTTATTGGCAAGCGGGGAAAAAGTAATCGCCGTAGCCGGGACCGGCCGTGGCTCCGATACCGCTTTAGTCATGCAGGCGGCTTCTTCTCAGCAGGTTAGGAACCTGCGTGTTAATGAAATTATTTGTAAACCGCTTAATTATCTGAGTAAAGAAGAATAAATTTCCCTTAGTTTTTCTTGACATCCCCAATTATAATAATAGTATTTTTACTGAGTTACTATTAATTAAATGGTTTTAGAAAGGGGCTCGGCTGTATGAGGGCTTCTAAGTTGTTGTTTAAGGGGGGGAGTAAAAATATGGAATATCCTTCTCAAATACCTTGGCTAAAAGGGCTGCTCATATTATTAAAGGACCTGCGTTATGAAGTGTGACTTTGATCGTTCAGGACGGGAAATTAATTCAAATGGAAAAAAAGGGAAAAATTCGTCTTGGTTGATTCCAACTAGTTGATATATTGAAATGGCTGACCTGAAGAACTAGAGGCCAGGTAAGCACGCTTACCTGGCCTCTAGTTCTTTAAGCAATGACATCGCCGGGCTGTCCTGTTTCCGGTCTGCAGGAGTGAGAAGGCTCGCCGGTGGGTGCGCGGCCGACACCGTTGGTGCAAAATATGGTTACCCGATTAAGCATGGATGCAATTCACATAAGCACATAAGTATACCTAAAGAGATACGCTAACTGAAGTTTTGATGAAATGTCATGTTATTTCTCGTGAATGGCCACTTGGGTAAATCTAAAGGCTGCATTTTAACTTTTGGTTTATACAATACTACTGATCAATATTTTTGTTATAGTTAATTTCCTTGTTTAAAGGTGACATGGACCGAAATTTTTCAACAATCGGCCCCATGGTTTCAAGGAAGTAATCCACGTCCTCTTCGGTATTGCCCGCGCCCAGGGTCAAACGGATAGAACCGTGGGCAATTTCATGTGGAATACCCATTGACAAAAGCACGTGTGAAGGCTCTAATGAACCTGAGGCGCAGGCCGAACCGGTAGAAACCGCAATCCCTTTCATATCCAGGCTCAATAGCACTGACTCGCCTTCGATATATTCAAACACAAAACTGGCATGGTTTGGCAGGCGAATGGCGGGATGCCCTGTTAATCTAACATGGCTGAACCGTTTTGTCACTTCTCTGATTAATTTATCGCGTAAAATCAACAGCCGTTTATTTTCAACTTCCATATTTTCCATAAGCAGTTCCGCCGCCTTACCCAGACCCACGATACCCGGAACATTCTCAGTACCCGCCCGGCGCAGGCGTTCCTGCGCGCCTCCGTGGAAAAGTGTTGGTCTCCATCGCGTTCCTTTGCGGACATAAAGGGCGCCTATACCTTTAGGACCGTATATTTTATGTCCTGAGACAGTCAACAAGTCAGCCCCCAGGTCATCCACATTTACCGGGATTTTTCCAAAACTCTGGACCGCGTCGACATGAAAAATTATTCCACGCTTCCTCACCATTTTACCGATCTCGGCAATGGGCATGATCGTACCGACTTCGTTGTTGGCATGCATGATACTAATTAAAATCGTTTTATCAGTTATGGCTTTCTCTACCTCATCGACATTTACCATCCCGTATTGATCAATGGGAAGCACCGTAACGTTGAAACCTTGTTTGGCCAATGCCTTTACTGCATTAATCACCGCATGATGTTCGACTGCGCTGGTTATTACGTGGTTTCCCCTCTTGATATTAGTTAAAGCCACTCCATGAATCGCCATGTTATCCGATTCTGTGCCGCCGCTTGTAAATATAATTTCGTTTGATTGCGCGCCAATGGCCTTGGCCACTTTTTCACGTGATTCATCCAGGGCTTTGCGGGCGATTTGTCCGAAATAGTGTAGGCTGGAGGGGTTGCCATAATTATGATCAATCATGAAACGGTATATTTCCTCCGCCACCAGAGGATGGACAGGGGTAGTTGCGCTATGGTCAAAATAAACTCTCCTCATAATTGTAGCCTCCTTAAATAGTACCCGATTTCATAGTTGGGTACTATACTTTAAAAATTATCCTAGCACAACGCTAGGATATTGTCAATAAGATTAGAAGGCTTTAAATGGCATGTTTTATATCATCAGCTGACAAAAAAATAATATTGCATATTATTTAAATTAAGCTTATTAATATTATATACTTAACTTATCCGGTACGCTCTTTCGGGTTATGCGCATGCGGCTCGCAGAAGCGCCAAGGCAGATGAATTGAACCGTCCCTGGCACAAAAAAATCGTCCCGGCTGGTGGGACCGGATGATCGGGCCTGGGAAATTCTTCGACAACTATAACAGGACTGTCCGGCACCAAAAGAAATTAAAAAAAGAAATTGAATTAGGGTTATTGACAATCTCTTTTTAGTGAAATAGAATTTATTAAAGGATAGTAATTATATTGGATTTATTATTTTTATTGTGTTATTAACTAAATTGCTTATGTACCGTATATCCAGGATAGTTAACAGCCCGACAGCGCTAATGGAAAAAACTAATTCTCAGTTAATAAGTAAAATGAGTGAGGGATGATCTTATGTATAGTGAGAAGGTTATGGAGCATTTCAGCAATCCGAGGAATGTTGGGGAAATACCAGACGCTTGCGGTATCGGAGAAGTAGGTAATCCCGTCTGCGGCGACATCATGAAATTATCAATCAAGGTTGAAGACAACATCATTACTGATATTAAGTTTAAGACTTTTGGTTGCGGGGCGGCTATCGCGACAAGCAGTATGGTTACAGAAATGGCTAAAGGAAAAACTATAGAAGAAGCGCTAAAAATTACCAAAAAGGCTGTGGCCGACATGCTTGACGGGCTTCCCCCGCAGAAGATGCACTGTTCCAATCTGGCGGCGGACGCTTTGCACAAGGCCATTGAGGACTATAAAAACAGCCAGGTCAAGTAGGTTGCTAATTCCAATAACTTATTTATTTAGAGAAGGTGTTAGGTTTGAAATTCACCACACGGGCACGATACGGTTTGCGAGCCATGGTAGATCTGGCGCAAAACTATGCTCCCCATGAACCAGTTCCTCTCGTCCGGGTAGCGGAACGGCAGGAAATTTCCGAAGGGTATCTTGAGCAGTTGATGACTTTTTTGCGCAAAGGGGGTTTGGTCCGGAGCGTGCGGGGAGCCCAGGGGGGCTATCTGCTGGCCCGGGAGCCTGCCCGGATTACCGCCGGTGAGGTCGTCAGGTGCCTGGAAGGGCCGATTAATCCCACAAGCTGCGTGAGCGAAGATGATCCGGAGATATGTGTACGGGCTGAAACCTGCGCCACGCGGGTGATGTGGGAAAGAATCAGAGAATCAATTGCAGATGTGCTGGATAGCACCACCCTGGAGGATTTATGTAAAGAGGCGGAAAAGATGCGCCTGTCGAGCGAAGCCAACATGTATTACATTTAGTCTCCGGATTGATCACATGAGGCATAAAGATTATTCGGTCAGGGCAACGTTAGACATCACCCATGATGTTTGTCCGGTGACATTTGTCAAGACAAAACTTAAACTGGAACAGCTGCAAAAGGGTGATGTTCTTGAAGTTTTCCTTAACAGCGGAGAAGCTGCCAAAAATGTTCCCAAAAGCGTCAAAGGTGAAGGGCATAAAATAATTTTGATTGAGAAGATAGACACAAAATACCGATTATTAATCGAAAAGGGAGAATATGAAGTATTAATCACACTTAACGGTGAGAAAGAATTACTGAGTAAAGGATATACGGTAAATGAACTGATTAAAGAATATGGACTTGCTCCTGAAATGGTGACTGTATGTTTGAACGGTACAATTCTTTTTAAGGAAGCTTTTGGAAATACCATAATCAAATCGGGCGATTCAGTAGACCTGCTGTTTACGGATTGAACAAGTAAATCTGTAGTAACCCGGGGACAGGGGTTTTGAAAGGATGGTGTATTTGGATTTTACAGAAGAGCAAATCATTAGGTACAGCAGACAAATTGTCCTTCCTTAAAACCTCCACAAAAGCCGTGCAATTGGGTGTAGGACAGGACCTTACGGGCGCTTTGTCGATTCCCATTTACCAGACTGCTACTTTCCGCCATCCCTGTTTTGGAGAAAGCACCGGATATGATTATTCCCGCAGCGGCAACCCCACCCGCCGGGTTCTGGAAACGGGGATCGCCCGGCTTGACGGCGGCGCCGGGGGGTTTGCCTACGCATCGGGTATGGCGGCTTTGACAAATCTATTGTTGCTTTTTAAGCGGGGAGACCATCTTATTGTGACAGAGGATCTGTATGGGGGAACATTCAGATTGCTGGACAAGATTTTTTCTCAGTACGGACTGGCGGCAGCTTTTGTTGATACCAGTGATCCGGAACTGGTTGCCCTGGCGATAAAGGATGAAACAAAGGCCATTCTCCTGGAGACACCGACCAACCCCCTCCTGAAGGTGGCCGACATAGGCAAGATCAGCGCTATGGCCAGGGAGAAGGGCCTGCTGACCATCGTGGATAACACCTTTATGACGCCTTACCTGCAACGGCCCCTATCAATGGGAGCTGATCTTGTTGTTTACAGCGCGACTAAATTCCTCGCGGGGCATAACGATGTAGTCGCGGGATTAATTGTGGCCAAGAGTGAAGAGTTGGCGGAAAGACTATATTTTCTTCAGAATTCCGTAGGGGCGGTATTGGGACCCCAAGATAGCTGGTTAGTTATCCGGGGTATGAAAACCCTGGGAGTCAGGCTGGACCGGCAAACAGAAAATGCGCAGACTATAGCCGGTTGGCTGGCGGGCCATAAAGCGGTCCGCCGGGTGTTTTACCCGGGACTGGAAACTCACCCCGGTCACCTTTTGCTCAAAGAGCAGGCCGGAGGATTTGGCGCCGTGGTTTCTTTTGAGTTATTGGACAAATCCGCGGCCGAACAGATTCTCAACAAGGTGAAACTTATTTCATTCGCCGAGAGCCTGGGAGGAGTGGAGACACTGATTACTTTCCCGGCTTATCAGACCCATGCTGATATAGACCCGTTGGAGCGGGAACGTTTGGGCATAAATGATAGATTATTAAGGCTGTCGGTGGGTATCGAAGATGTCGACGACCTGCTGGCGGATTTGGAACAGGCTCTGATTGGAGAGGAGGTCTATGTATGAAATTTGGCACCAGAATTTTACATACAGGCAACGAAATTGAACAAACTACCGGAGCCGTTAGTATTCCTGTATTCCATGCGTCAACATTTAAACAGAATAAGGTTGATGAATTTGGACCGTATGAATACGCCCGTTCAGGCAATCCTACAAGGGATGCCCTCGAAGCGATAATAGCCAAGTTGGAGGGAGGCGCCGGGGGGTTTGCCTTCTCTTCAGGAATGGCAGCCATCTCCAGCGTTTTATTGCTATTTTCACCGGGTGACCATATTGTGGTTTGCGAAGATGTCTACGGCGGCACATACCGGGTGCTGACAGGACTGTTTAACCGGTTGGGGATGGAAGTGACTTTTGTTGATTTCACTGACCCCGCTAAAATCAAGGCGGCTTTGCGGCGTAACACCAAGGCTGTTTATGCGGAAACACCCTCCAATCCTCTTCTGAAGATTACGGATTTGCGGGCTGTTTCCGCCATCGCCAAAGAAAATGGCTTGTTGAGTATGGTGGATAATACTTTTCTAACTCCTTATTTGCAGCGTCCCATTGAACTTGGCATAGATATTGTCATTCACAGCGCCACTAAATATTTGGGTGGTCATAGTGATCTGCTTGCCGGATTGGTGGTGGCGGCGGATAAGCAAACCGCCGGACGCATTAATTATATTCAATCTTCTTTCGGGGCGGTGCTGGGACCGCAGGACTGCTGGCTTTTGATGCGCGGCATCAAGACTTTGAAAGCGCGCATGGACATGCACCAGAATGGCGCGAGAAAATTGGCGGAATGGCTTAGTCAGCGCCCGGAGGTAAAAGAAGTATACTTTCCGGGCTTGCCGGATCATCCCGGCAAGAAAATCCACGACAGCCAGGCCGACGGGCCCGGAGGGATTGTGTCATTTCGCATGCAGTCAGAAGAGATGACCAAAAGGTTGCTTGAAAATGTGAAATTATCTGCCTTGGCGGTAAGCCTCGGCACCGTGGAAAGCATTATCTCCTACCCCGTTACCATGTCTCACGCGGGGATGCATCCCGACCACAGGGCGCGTACCGGGGTGACCGGCGAGTTGATCAGGCTGTCGGTTGGACTGGAAGATCCCGGTGACTTGATTGAAGATTTGGCGGCTGCAATATCCAAGTAGCGGAGGTGTTTATTTAATGCCTGAGTTTGAGTTGAACAACTTGGAAGTGGAAGTTGACGAGGAAGGTTTTATCATAGAGCCGGAATGCTGGAATGAAGATGTAGCCGGGGCTTTTGCCGCGGCCGAGGGTATCAAAGAGCTTAATGACGAGCACTGGCGGGTAATCAACTACCTGCGTGATTATTATCAGCAATTCCAGGTTGCTCCGATGATCTCAAAGTTATGCAAAGAGACCGGCTGCAGTTTGAAGCGCATTTATGAATTGTTTCCCGCCGGTCCGGCGAAGGGCGCCTGCAAAGTGGCAGGGCTTCCGAAACCGAGGGGTTGTGTGTAATGTTGCTAAAGCGGGAAGATAGTTTGCTTAATGATATTTTCAGCAAGATTGATCATGAACAGGAACTCAGTAAAGAAGATTTGGTTTGCCTTATTGCCCTGGAGAATGCTGCAGATCTGACCAGGCTGTATAATTTGGCCGACAGAGTAAGGCAAAAATATGTGGGTGATGAAGTTCACCTGCGGGGTCTAATCGAGTTTTCGAACTATTGCCGGAAAAACTGCGACTATTGCGGTATCCGCAGGGGCAACCGCAAGATTGAACGTTACCGCATGACTATCGAGGAAATCCTGGATACTGTTTATGAAGCGGCAGAGTTGGGATACAGGACAGTAGTATTGCAGTCAGGCGAAGATATGCGTTACACTGCGGATAATCTGGCTGAACTGGTAAGGCGGATCAAGCGTGAGACGGATGTAGCCGTTACTCTCAGCATTGGGGAGCGCTCCCGGGAAGAATATGAGCGGCTGTACGAGGCGGGCGCGGATAGATTTCTCCTGCGTTTCGAGACCTCCAACCGTGAACTGTACCACCGCCTGCATCCTGATTCCAACTATGATGAGCGGATGAAAATACTTGTCTGGCTAAGAGAAATTGGCTATCAGGTAGGTTCCGGGGTGATGATCGGGCTTCCCGGCCAAACAATCGAGGATCTGGCTTTGGATATATTAAAATTTAAAGAACTTGATCTGGATATGGTGGGGGTGGGACCTTATATATGTCATGAGGAGACCCCCCTGGCAGGGCATGCGAACGGGACCGTGGAGATGACTTACAAAGTTATCGCTCTCACCAGGATCGTTACCCGTTATGCTCATATTCCCGCTACTACCGCTCTGGCTACTCTCAGGCCGGATGACGGTCGGGAAGAGGCCCTCCAGTTGGGAGCGAATGTCGTCATGCCTAACGTCACCCCCGTGAAATACCGAGCGCTGTATGAACTGTACCCGTCCAAAGTCTGTATCCGGGAGAAAGCCACGCAATGCCGCGGCTGTATAGGCGGGCGTATATTATCATTGGGCCGTCCGATAAGTCAGGGGTACGGTCATTCTTTATATAAAAAGCTGAATGCCTTAGGTACTGCTAAATTTCTGAAAGAGGATAAAAAATAGCCTGCACAGGATAGGAGTTAATTTCTTTCTTTATTATTCACTAATCCAATTGCTTTTTGGGCATCTATGACACCTGCTCCCTGAATATTTGGATCAAGGTTATCAAAAGCTTTTGCAGTATCCATAAGCCTTTTTTTAACCTGGTCTGGTGTAAGTGAACCGTCAGACTGTAGTATTTGGGTAACCACACCGGAACACACCGGCGTGGCCATTGATGTACCAGACAATGAAAAATACCAGTCGCCAACCCTCGATTCCTTATCTTGCTTGTCAAGCGTTGAACCAGGTGAACGTAATGATATAATATTGACTCCCGGCGATAATATATCAGGTTTTATCAGCCCGTCAATTGTTGGACCACGACTGGAAAAACTGGCCACTTGATCGTCATCCGGGGAAATACTATCATTATCGTCAATTGCCCCCACAGTAATTACCAGGGGATCAATGCCAGGTGAAATAATTGTATTTGATTGTGGTCCTTCGTTCCCCGCTGCAACACAAACCACAATTCCGTTTGACCAAGCCTTCTCCACCGCTTGACAGGCCGGGTCGTCGATATAAGACTCTGTAGCCGTACTTCCAAGGGACATGCTAAGCACCCTAATACCTAAGGACTCTTTGTTGTCGATACACCACTGTATACCTTCAATAACAGTCGAAAGCTGGCCTGCTCCCATTTTATTTAGAACCTTTATTCCTACAAGACTGGCTTCGGAAGCAGGACCCCGGTATTCATAACTGGATTGGCTCCCGTTGGAGCCGATATTTCCGGCAACGTGGGTGCCGTGCCCATTATCATCATAAGGTTGTGTTTTTTGGTTAATAAAATCTTTAAATCCCACGATTCGCCCGGATAGATCGGGATGTTCATAAATTCCTGTATCCAACACTGCCACTATAATTCCCTTACCTGTAATGCCTTTCTCCCATAATGGTGGGGACTGCACTGTTGGAGAAGCCACGTCAAGCACAGCTTTTACTTCACGGTCATACCAAATTTTCTTGACGAGTTTGTTTTGGGCTAACAATTCCATTTGACTTGCACATATTTTGGTTGAAAACGAGTTAATTAGCGGAAGTTCCCGGTGAACAGAGCATTTTGCTGTATTTGCCAGTTCTTTAACGGAAAAAGTTTTATCCCGAGTTTCTTCCACCTGAACTATAACGGGTATTTTACGCCAGCGCTGTTTTATATATTTGAATAGTTTTTGCAAAAAATATGGTACATATTTAAATGGGCGATACCATTCCAGGGCAGCTTTTTTTACTTGCGGGCAAAACTTGTCGATGTTGGAGCGAATCCAATTAACTTCATGGAATATCATTAAATTTCCCTCCATCTAATTAAACCAAGTTACTTAGAATGGTTTGATATTCCATGATATGTATTTTTATCAAAAATGGTTCTCTCTGTAAAGAAGAGGAAGAGAAGAGGAAGGGGTCAGCCCTTGACATTGGACATCTTTGGAGCTTTGCGGGGCATTATTGGACAGACATTATATTTAATCATAAGACTGTTGAATTATTACCCTATTAAAAATGGATCTATGTCATTGTCCAATGTCAAGGGCTGACCCCAATACCACCCAATACCACCAATACCATAATAAAAAGTGTATGGTGGAAAGAAGGCGATGGGCATAGGTAGAAATAATTATTTGTACGATTATTCTCATGAGGATGGATTGACATTATTTGTTGTAAATATTTATTGTAAATTTATAGTATAATAGGGTAGCATTATGGTATAATGCAATTGTTTGGTTATTCTTAGGTTTTAAAAAAAAATATTTTGACTATTAAGAAATGTTTAGTATTTTGATTTTTTAGATTTGCTGACAATTTTCTAAAAAGGAGGGTTGTTGTTATTAAAATCAATCGTAAGAGGAGAGGATGCTTATGACTTTAGAAGATAAAGAAAATATATTGTTAAGAAAGCTAATCGAAGTGAGGGATAGAGAAAGTACCAAGGATTTTTTAGATTGGAGACTAGAGAATAATAGCAATAAAGCTGATATTGACGCCTGGAAACATGGTATTAAGAAATTCATAGCAACTAATCGTTCTTTAATTATTGATGGGGTGTTAAATATTGGAAAAAACCAAAAGTATAAATGATACATTAATAGCTTTGGTTACCGGTTATTATTCTCTGCTAGATTTATTCAATCTGTCAGAAGAAGACATTGCCATGGATTTGGAAAAAGCTAACGAAGTTATTGAAAGGTATTGGAGAGATGTAGACAGACTAAAGAGGTTTCACAAAATACAAGCAATTGATTGTCATAAAATAGCTGGTTACCTAACCTATTGGATATGCAAGATAAAGCCATTGCAAACTAAAGACACATCCAATATAGAGTCAAACGCTGTTAGGGAAGCTAATGAGCTGTTAGCATTAATTGTTGCTGTTGGAAGAATAAATTGCTCAGAAATGTATTTAGATAATGACAAAGAAGTATTGCTGAGAAGCGAATTCCTGGAAGCTTTTCTTTATACATTAAGATATAGACCGCTAAATGGTGATTTATTGTCTATTATTTATTATTTTGTTGATAAATTTAGCAATTAGTAGCAAGTATTGCCCTTAAAAAGGGCTTTTTTATTTTCAATATATTCTTTTAGCGCGTCGTCAATAGGTTTTGGGGTATTGTGAAAAACTTGTTTTTTGAGTTCTTTTAATAGCTCTGCGGGAAATGATCTATTTGAGATATATTGATTAATAGAAATTGTAATTTCTATTTTATTTTTAAAAGAGAGCAACCCATTTGTTGAATCAGCCAGGATTGTATTAATCCTATCTAATTGTTCTTCAATTTTTTTTCTGATCATCTTTTCAAATAGCGATTTGTAATCATTAGATTTATCCGGAAATACTAATTGGACATAAATTGTTTTATTGCTTATATATATCTTTTGAGTGTAATAGTGTTTAAACCAATGAATTTTACTCAGAGAAGACAGGTTGATTTGTTCAAGTAAAGTCATGTCAACCCTGTTTCTGGTTAGGTCTAATTCATCCGCTAACATCAACAGGGATGTTAATAATTTACCTCTAATATCCCTATTTTTTATTGTGTTGTATTCCTCGAATTGAAATAAATAGATTACATCATTAAAATAATCCGTTGAATGACCTTTTGAAATTAATGCAAGATATGGTATATAATCAGCATCAATCTTGGGCAAGCGAATTTCATCTCTGCTAATAGAATCCATGATGCTTCTGATTATTATATTATAGCTTTCTTCTGCATGTTTTTTTCTTATATATTTATAATGTTCTGTTGTTAACTGATCTATTGATATATTATTAATTTTTAGATTTTGCATGCCTATATCGTGCAAATATGCTGATGATAAAAGAATAAATAACTCATGCTCATTGAGGAATTCTCTTTGATAGGGCTCTAAGGGTTTTAATATTTGTTCTAAGATATATATAATTTCCTCGGAATGTTTGTAGTCATGATTCGTAAACCATATCATAAGTTTTTGTTTCCATAATTCTTTGCAAAACATTTGTATTTTTTGCAAATCTTCAAACAAGCTGGGAAAAGGTTTTAACTTAGAAAATAAAAAATCGGACATCGCGAGCACCTCTCGCTAAAAATTTTTGGGTACATCTTATATATTTTACCATTAATAGAAAATTCCTTCTTGTTAGAAAAGTTTTATATTTTGTTTAATAACTGCCGCTCGTTATAAAGCCATCCGGCGGAGGTTCGTTCGTATTGACTCAGGGTATGCTTTAGTTCTCGGCAATGTTCGCGTAAAAAATGGCCTACAAAAATTTAACAGAATAATAATATCCGTTAACATGGCAACAAGTTAAGATTATTTACGCGGAGAAAAGATAAGGAAGTAAGTTAGATGGACAGAAAAAAGAGAACCGAGATATTGCTCAAAGGCTCATTTGAAGTCGTGGCAAAGTTAGCGCAAGAAATATTGCACAAGTATGATATCAAGACTGTTCAGGAACCGAATCATGGTTTAGTAATGGTCAAGGTGAGGGAAACCTCCAGGAGAAGCATGTTTTATTTAGGCGAAGTTTTGATTACAGAATGCAAAGTGCTGATCAACGGGTCCTTGGGAATCGGCATCGTCAAGGGGCAAGCACCGGAGCTTGCCTACTATCTGGCAATTATAGATGCGGCTTATAACGCCGGTCTGCCGGAGACGAAAGACTGGACAACAGCTTTGTTGGTTGAAGAAGACAGAATCAAACAGAGTCATGAATCTTTTAAAAGTAAGGTCTTAAAGACGAAAGTAAGCTTTCAAACTATGGATGTCTAATATGAGCGAGGGATAAAACATGGCATTGGATTTGGTCCATGATCTGCAAAGAGCTTATAGAAAGACGGTAGACTCTATGTCCAGACCCGGGCTGATCACTAACATTAAAGCTCAGGCGGACAAGGTTGATCTGGAGATTGGCTGTTTTAAATCTACAGTGGTGCTGGTGCAGATGCTGTTTGATACCGAAGTAACATTTAAAGTTGTTTCTAAACGTGAAGCCGAAATTACCAAGCTATTAAACCAGCTAACATACGCTAAAGCCGCGGAAGCGCAAACCGCTGATTTCATTCTCGTTTTGCGTGACGCCGGACCATTCGGCTTAGAAAAAGCGCTTATTGCAGCATGTCCTGGAGATTTAACGGATCCCCATAAATCATCGACTATTATCGTTGAAGCGGACGCTCTGAGCAATGAGCGGGATTTAGCTTTGGCCGGTCCCGGGATAGACGCGGAAAGCCATATAAAAGTACAGACAACAGGCAATTGGGTTGGGTTACGGGCTGAAAAAAACTCTGAATATCCATTGGGAATAGAGATTATCTTTACAGATTCTGACCATAATCTTTTGTGTATTCCAAGAACAACGCAAATTGTGAAACAGGTGGTCGGATAGATGGGCTATGTTGCCGTAAAGGGCGGAACAGCCGCCATTGAGGAATCAATCAGACGACTAAAGTATGAACGGTTAAAAAAGCGCCGAATATTAGATTTTCATAATATTGAAGGCGGTATGCGCTGCCTGATCGATCAGGTCATGTCGGAGAGCAGCCTCTACAGTGAAACCCTGGCGGCGATCTCGATCAAACAGGCGGAGGGAAGCCCTGAGGAAGCGGTTTTTTTAATGAGGGCGTACCGTTCCACCTTGCCCAGGAAACATTATACGCGTGCGGTTCACTCGGAAAACATGCTGGTTGAGCGAAGAATATCGGCAAGTTTTAAGGACATTCCCGGCGGGCAGATCCTGGGGGCCGCCTATGATTATACTCATCGCTTGATAGATTTTGATCTGAGTGAAGAAACCGAAGAAGAAATCATCAACTGGCTTGATGATTTCTCCAGGGAGTATGGAAATGGCAATGACAGTACCGATTTGGCCAATCTGCCCAAGGTGCTCGATTACTTGCGGGAGGAAGGCCTGATTGCGGCTTGTGAAAACAATGATAGTGAACCGGACGATGTTACCAGGGATAGTGTGCGTTTTCCGGCCAGCCGCAGTGCCAGGCTGCAGATTCTAACCAGGGGGCAGACAGGCGCCGTTATATCATTGGGGTATGCGGCTCTGCGCAGTTATGGAGCTCTGCATCCAACGGTCGGAGAATTACGTATCGGAAATTTGCCTTTGTATGTGGACAACCCGTTCAATGAAGCAAAAGAGGACGATGATGCTTATTTTATTGGTGAGATTAAAGTCACGGAAGTAGAAACCTTGTTTCCGGTACCCGCGCCAAAGGAGAATGGCTTAAAAACGATTGAATTCGGCCTCGGTTATGGCATCTGTTATGGACAAAATGAAACCAAAGCCATTGCCATGAGCATCCTCGACCATTGTCTGGAAGCAGGTAATGCAGAGTACCCGACCCACAACGAGGAGTTTGTCCTACTGCATATCGATTCGGTTGAATCCGCCGGGTTTATCTCCCACTTGAAATTGCCTCACTATGTGACTTTCCAGTCGGAGCTTGACAGTGTCCGCAAGTCAAAAAAGATGAGAGAAAACAATAAGGAGTTCAAACCATGAAAATCAACTATAATTTCGCTTTTTTTGATGAAGGCTCCAAAAGGGAGATCAGGCGAGCCACCCTTAAAGCGATTGCCATTCCGGGTTACCAGGTCCCCTTCGCTTCCCGCGAGATGCCCATCGCCAGAGGCTGGGGAACAGGCGGTCTGCAGTTGACGCTTTCCCTGATCGGGAAGGAAGACGTTTTGAAAGTAATCGATCAGGGCTCTGATGAGTCAGTTAATGCGGTCAACATCAAAAAGCTGGTCAAAGCAACAACCGGCATCACCATTACCGGCATCACGACGGAGGCAACCATCATCCAATCGCGGCACCGGATACCGGAAACGCCCTTAAAAGAAGGTCAGATTCTGGTTCTTCAGGTGCCGCTGCCGGAACCATTGAGATATTACGAACCCAGTGAATACGAGACGAAAAAGCTGCATGCCGAAAAAGAATACAGCGGCGCCTGGCTTATGCTGTTTGAGCAAATCATGAACTACGGCCATATGTCGACAGGCGCGGATCACCCGGTTATGGTGCATGACAGATATGTTATGGCCCCCAGCCCCATCCCGAGATTCGATAATCCCAAGATGAATTGTGCCAAAGCTTTGATTTTGCTTGGGGCAGGCCGTGAAAAGAAAATCTATGCCGTGCCCCCGTATACCAGGGTGAGATCGCTGGATTTTGAAGATTTCCTTTTCGAGGCGGAATCCTTTCAGGGCAAGTCTTGCCGGCAATGCGGCGCAACGGGAGTATACCTGGATGAAATACTGGATGATGCGACGGGAAAAACCTTTTATCAATGCAACGATACCGGCTTTTGCATGCAGAGATTAAACGGAAAGCCTTGCTGAGGTATTGTGAGATGAGCGACTTTGAACAACCCGTCTTGTCGGTCAGCCTTTTAAACAAACAATATGGAAACGGTTGTGCCAGCTGCAGGAGCAGCCGTAGGGACCGCCTGATTAAAAACTATTGTCCTGTCTGCGGTACGGTTTATGCGTGCCGGGATATCACCTTTGAGGTGCATGCGGGAGAAATATTAGGAGTGGTCGGGGAAAGCGGCAGCGGTAAATCTACCTTGATGCAGTGCCTGTATTTTGATCAGGATGTCAGTGGCGGCGGGGCTTATATCAGTGCTTACAAAAACGGTCAGGCAAATATTTTTGCGGAATCGTCCCAGCAGAAAAGGTACATCCGCAACCACATCATGGGGAAAGTCTACCAGAACCCGGTTATGGGCTTAAAAATGGATTTTACAGCGATTGGTAATATCGCCGAGAAATTGATTGCCGCCGGCAACCGGAATGTGGGCCGGAT
Source organism: Pelotomaculum terephthalicicum JT (assembly GCF_022410535.1). Classification (GTDB taxonomy): domain Bacteria; phylum Bacillota; class Desulfotomaculia; order Desulfotomaculales; family Pelotomaculaceae; genus Pelotomaculum_D; species Pelotomaculum_D terephthalicicum. The sequence goes on along the minus strand of NZ_JAKNBL010000017.1, from coordinate 31,699 downwards.
GGAAGCTCGCGGGATGGGACTGCTGGAGCACGTCAATATACCGGTATATCGGGCTAAGGAAGTACCGAAGAATTTCTCTGGAGGCATGCGGCAGCGGGTGCAAATCGCCAAAGCCTTATCAAACAATCCACCGCTCCTGCTGCTGGATGAAGTAACCACCGGCCTGGATCTGCCGGTGCAGGCCAGTGTCCTGGACTTGATCAAAAAAATTCAGCGCGAGCGGGATATCAGTGTGGTCGTCGTTTCCCACGATTTGGGCGTGATCCGCATGTTGGCGGATCGGACAGTAGTGATGCTGGACGGCCGGATTATTGAACAAGGCCTGACCGATCAAATCCTGGAAGATCCGCAGCACAATTATACCCAACATTTGGTCCAAGCCTTGCTGGGATGAAAGGAAAGAGGACATACCTTTCTTGGTTTGTAAAGACACGTGAAGATACAGGTATGAGGGTGGGGAATATCCCGATTAGGAGGCCGAAGATGAATAAGAGACTTGGTAAGGAACCGTTTATCCATGAGAACTGTCAGTTGATCAACGTGGAATTTGGGGATTATACAGAGGTTGGAATTTATAACTATCTGGAGAATGTAAGTCTTGGTGATTATTCCTATACCAGCAGGTTTTGCTATATCCAAAACGCGGTCATCGGCAAGTTTGCCAACATAGCGGCCATGGTCCGCATTGGTCCGACCAACCATCCGATGGCCAGGCCAACCTTGCACCACTTTACTTACCGCCTGGTGCAGTATGGCTTCGCTGCCGCAGACGATGATAAATTCTTCCAATGGCGGGCGGAGCAAAAAAATTTTACCGGTAATGATACCTGGATTGGCCATGGTGCAGTCATCATGCCCGGGGTGACGATTGGCAACGGTGCGGTAGTAGGAGCCGGTGCGGTTGTGACCAAAGACGTAGAGCCCTATACCATTGTTGTTGGTGTGCCGGCCAAACCAATAAAGCAAAGATTTCCGGCAGATGTCGTCCAAAAGCTGGAGGCGATCAAGTGGTGGGACTGGGCCTATGATACCATCAGGGAAAGACTTGATGATTTTTACTTGCCGCTCCGTGAATTCGTGGATAAGCATTATTCCCCAGCGGTTCAGTGATAAGCGCTATAAGGTAGCTTTTATTAGAAGCCGGAGTCAGAAGTCAGGACTCAGAATGAGAAAATAATTTATCACTTGAAGTATTCTGAATACTGACTCCTGAATACTGAACATCAACAATTTAAAGCAAACAGGTGATTGATTGATGGAAGAGATCCTGGCAGTCGAGCATTTATCGAAATCCTTTACCATACATAATCTGGGCAAACAAATCGAAGTTCTTCGCGATATTAATATCGCCGTAAAAGAAGGTGAATTTATCGGTATAACCGGGAAGAGCGGCAGCGGGAAATCAACTGTTCTCAAGTGTGTTTACCGTACGTATGCTCCGCAGGAAGGAGGAATCTGGTATAATTCCAAAGAATTCGGGCTAATAAATTTAATGAAAGCATCTGATAGACAGGTCATTTATTTAAGAAAACATGAGATTGGCTATGTATCGCAGTTTTTAAACGTCATGCCCCGGACCACCGCGTGGGGACTGATCAAACAGGCGGTTTTGGAGATGGGACATGAAGAAAATTATGCAAAGCGGGAAGCCGAAAAAATGCTGAAGCACTTTGAACTGGACAGCGGATTATGGGACAGTTACCCGGTTACCTTTTCCGGCGGTGAAAAATTACGTCTGAATATTGCCATGGCCATGGTCAAGCACCCCAGGCTGCTGCTTCTGGACGAACCGACCGCGAGTTTGGATTTTGCCTCCAAATTGAAAGTTAAAGAACTGATTGAACAATTGATCAAAGAGGGAACAACAATGATGGGTATTTTCCACGATCTTGAATTCATGGCAAACCTCTGCAACCGCAGATACGAGATGAGTGATGGAAAATTAGTTTATATAATACCCAAGAATCTACAATGATTTAAACATAATCTAACCTAAACCTTGAATTAATTAATTTGACCTTAACAACCGTCCGTTAAAATAAGATGTGGGATTATCTTTATTACCGTCAGGATTAAGGTTCAGTTCTTATTGTTGAAAAAATGAGAGTATTTTTAACAAAATGAAAGGAGTATTTTCGTGAAGAAAATTCATTTGTTAACGCTGGTGGCTGTTCTGATAGCATCCCTGTTGGCAGGGTGCTCATCCGCATCCAATACCTCATCTGTCATAGAGCCCAATACCATCACCATGGCTTGGCTGCCGAATAACGCGTCCGATGATTTTAAGGAGGCCCGGCTTGAGATCGACAAGGTTATTGAAGAAGCGACGGGTAAAAAAGTGGATGACAAATTGACCACCGACTATGCCATTACCATTGAGTCCTTAGTCAGTGGCAACGCTCAATTGGCCTACGTGGGCTCGCAGCAATACATCGAGATGCACAACAAAAACAATAAGGTTCTGCCCTTGGTGGTTAACAGCGGGGATTCGGGAACTTTGAACGATGCCTTGTATTACAGCAGGATCCTGGTTAAAAAAGGCAATGAAGAGCAATATAAATCCGGCGGCGCATATTCCATTGATAATATTGTGGGGAAAAGAATGTCTTTCGTTTCCACCAGCTCGACTTCCGGCTGCAGAGTGCCTTCATCAGCTATTGTGGCTACTTTTTCCAAGCAAGACAAATGGAAAGATCTGAAGCAGGAAGATTTGCTTGAAGGCGGGAACGGCAAGTTTTTCAGCCAGGTGCTCTTTGGCGGATCCCACCAGTTGTCTTTGGTCAACTTGCTTACGGATAAAGCCGACGTCGCGGCGGTTGATGATATCGACCTAGTCAGCTATGTTGATCTCACTTCCGGAAAGGACAACACGCCTGGGGCTGTCTACACGGTCAGGAAGGATGCCGCCGCCCCGTTTGACAAGCTGGCGGGCGCGCAATTCGTGGTGCTCAAGGCGGTCCCGGTTTTGAACCCTCCCATCGTGGTCAATACCGGTGCGTTAAGTCAGAAAACCATTGATGCTTTAACCCAAGCGTTTACCTCCGATGAAGTTGCCCAAAATCCAAAGATTTTCTATCCCAAGGGAGGTAAAGGAATCTTCTTTCAGCCGCAGCGTTTCGTGAAAGTAGAAGATGCCTGGTTTGATCCGATCAGAGATCTGAGCAAATAAGATTAGAGCAAGGGGCGGAGTCTTACCGCAGGCTGGCGGAATAAAAAACGGGGAGGCTGGAGTGTGGCATTATTGGAATTAAAAAATGTCACCAAATATTATAACAACGCGACACCGGCTTTGTCCGAGGTCAGTTTCGAGGTCCGGGAGGGGGAGTTTGTTTCCGTCATCGGTCCTTCCGGAGCCGGCAAGTCAACATTGCTTCGCTGTATTAACAGGATGATTGAGGTGTCCGGCGGGGAAATATATTTCGACGGTGTTATTGCTTCAAAGCTGAGGAAAAGAGATTTAAGAAAACTGAGAACAAAAATCGGCATGATCTTTCAGCATTATAATCTGGTGGACCGGCTAACTGTGCTGGAAAATGTTCTGCACGGCAGGCTTGGCTACAAATCGACGCTGGCGGGTGTTCTAGGCCGCTACAGTGAGGAAGAAAAAAAACAGGCATTGGAAATTATCAAGTTATTGGGCCTGACCGACCAGGTTTACAAGCGGTGTGACCAGCTGAGCGGCGGCCAAAAGCAGCGTGTCGGGATTGCCAGAGCCTTGGTGCAAAACCCGAAAATGATCTTATGTGACGAGCCGATTGCTTCTTTAGATCCTAATGCTTCAAAGATCATCATGGACCACCTGAGGAATATTTCCAGAGAGATGGGCATAACTTTGGTCGTCAACTTGCACCAGTTTAATGTTGCCTTGAAATATTCGGACAGAATTATCGGCGTAAACAAAGGGATGGTTGTTTTTGACGGCGCGCCCGAGGATCTTTCCGCTGAGCAAATTTCTGATATTTATGGCTCAGAGTCAGGAGATTTAATTATTGAGCCGGGAGAGAAAAATGCAAGCTGATATTTTTGCCAAACGGCGGAACGAAAGTCTAATTTTCTTTACCCTGTTAGCTATTTTGACGGTGGGTTCAATCATTATTACTCAGTATGATGTGCTGAAAGGCTTTACCAGTATCGCCAAGGCTTTAATCTGGGGGTGTACCAATTTTTACCCTGATGCCGGGTCGATGCAGAAGTTGGCTGATATTTTGCCTAAACTGTGGGAAACGGTGCTGATGTCGATCGCGTCCACCACGGTGGCTGCGGTTTTTGCCATCCTCCTGGCCTTGGCCGGATCCCGGACGACCAGAATGAACAGTCTTTTTAGCGTTATCAGCAGGGGTATTGCTTCGCTTTTCCGCAACATCCCCCTCGTGGCATGGGCCATGGTCCTGATGCTGGCGTTCAGCCAAAGCCCGCTGACCGGTTACCTGGCCTTGTTCTTTGGTTCGTTCGGGTTTCTTGCCAGGGCGTTTATGGAAACGATCGACGAAGTGAGCAATAACGCGGTGGAAGCTTTGCAGGCTGCGGGCGCCAGTTATTTTCACATTATATTTCAAGCTGTTTTGCCTTCCAGCATGCCGCAGATGATCAGTTGGTTGCTATACATGATTGACACCAATATCCGCGACGCCACTTTGGTGGGAATTCTCACCGGCACAGGTATCGGCTTCTCTTTTGACTTGTTTTACAAAAGACTGGACTATCATGCCGCGAGCCTGGTCGTGCTGCTGGTGGTGATCACGGTTATTGTCATTGAATCCATCTCAAATTACGTGAGAAGGGTGATCTTGTGACGCAAATTGAAGAATCAATTAAAGGTTGGGGGCGATTGAAAGAAAAGGGACACATAAATGATGGCATGGATTTAAGCGCCGTAAAGCCCCTAAACAAGTCGTCTCTTGCGATGCGGATAATCCTGCTGTTTTTGTCGGTACTGACAATATACGCTCTATTCACAATCGATTATAAGTCGATCGACGTGCCGAAAGCGTTCGCCGATACTATCAGCAATTTCAAAACAATATTTCTGCATCCATATTCGCACCGTTTCAGCTTATGGGAGGCTTTCTACGAAGTTGTGGTGACTATCGGGCTGGCATTTTTGACCACATTGTTTGGCGCCGTGATTGCCTTGCTTTTTGGGCTGCTGGCCGCTCAGAATCTAGCTCCCAAACAAGTTACCAATATGATCAAGGCGTTTGTCGCTTTTATCCGGGCGGTGCCCACGATCTTATGGGTGCTGATTTTTGCCGTGGCCGCCGGGTTGGGCAGCGCCGCGGCGGTAATCGGCATGACTTTTCATTCCGTCAGTTATTTGACTAAGGCATATTCCGAGTCTTTTGAGGACCTGGACAGAAATGTGCTTGAAGCTTTGACGGCCAGCGGCGCCAATTGGTGGCAAATTGTTTTTCAGGCGGTTATCCCGTCCTCTGCCACCTATCTGCTGTCCTGGACTTTTTTAAGATTTGAAATAAACTTCGCCAACGCCGTTGCCATGGGTGCCGCCGCGGGCGCGGCCGGAATAGGTTTTGATTTGTTCATGGCCAGCGAATTTTATTTCGATCTAAGGGAAATAGGGTTGATTACCTATCTTATTCTTGCCTTTGCCATTGCCCTGGAGACGATTTCTTTGCGTATGAAAGGGAGATTGCATAAAAGGACTTGAGCCGCGGTTGGCGATAATCGGGATATAACTTATAAAACGCGGGGAGTAAATAAATGAAAATGAAAAAGACATGCATCTATAACGCAAATATCGTTTTGCCGAACCAGGTCATCAAGGGCTATATACTAATTGAAGGCAGCAGAATAGCCGAGGTGGGAGAAAGCGGTTTTGCCGGTGATTATAACCAGCCGGATATGGCGGTAGTTGATGCCGGAGGTTGTTACGTTATGCCGGGCATGATCGATATCCATAGCGACGCAATTGAAAAAGAAATGCAGCCGAGACCTAATACGCTGTTTCCTATCCATATGGCCTTCTACGAACTGGAAAAAAAGCTGGCCGTCAGCGGTATCACTACCATGTATCATTCTCTTTGTTTGAGCGACGAATGGGGTGTGCGGGATAAAGATATGGTTTTGCGCGTTATCAGCAGCATAGATAGATTCAGAAAAACACGATCAATGATCAATCACAGAATACATCTTAGATATGAGTTGACTTTTCTTGATGGTCTAAGAATCCTTGAAAGCATGATCAGAGAAAAGAGAATAGACTTAATGTCATACATGGACCATACTCCCGGCCAAGGGCAGTTTAAGGATGTGGAAGCCCTAAAGGACTTCAGGAGCCAATCATATGGAAGAAAAGAGAAGGAGATTAATGCTTTTTTAGACAAAACCATGGAGCGACGGGCCATGATCGATTGGTCCAGGCTTGTTGATCTGGCTAAATTTGCTAGGGACAAGGGGATTAGACTGGCGTCCCATGATGATGACACAAAAGAGAAAATTAATACACTGCTTGCATGTGAAGGAGTCATCAGTGAATTTCCCGTTAACCTTGATATCGCCGTCTACGCCAGGGCAAAAGGCATCCATGTATGTGTAGGAGCGCCCAATATCATCCGCGGCAAGTCACACAGCGATAATATGCGGGCTATTGACGCCATTGCCAATAACGCCGCGGACATTGTTTGCTCCGATTACCTGCCCGGCGCCATGCTGCCGGCGCTTTTTTACCTCACCGGGGAAGGAATTAAACTAACAGAAGCGGTTAAGCTGGTGACACTAAACCCGGCCGAAGCTTTAGGCATCGAATGTCAGGTGGGAACGATAGATGTTGGGAAATACGCTGATTTAATCATAGTTGATTTACATGAGGACTATCCCTTGGTTCGTCAAACCCTTGTTAGCGGAAGCACGGTTTTTCAATCTGATTTCCATAAATTTAACAATGAGAGGTTTGATCAGATATGCTGATCAGAGAGGCGATAGAGGCCGACCTGCCGGAAATATTAGAGGTTTTAAAAGGCTTGGATGAAGAAGACGAGGTTGCTCCATTCGACGCGCTGTCGTTATGGCGTAAAATCAATGAATATCCGTACTATAAGATCATTGTAATGGAAGATGCCAATACTATTATCGCCACATGCAGCCTGATCATCATTGATAGCTTGGGTCATCAGGGCGCCAAGCTGGCTGTGGCGGAGAATGTGATCGTAAGTCCAAAATTCAGAGGGCGTGGTATCGGCAGCCAAATGATGCTGTTTATCATGGAAAAAGCTAAAGAGCAAAATTGTTACAAGCTAATGCTTTCCAGCAGCAAAAAGAGGGTTCCGGCGCACAGGTTTTATGAAAAGCTGGGTTTTAAGCAACATGGGCTCAGTTTCTTGACCGAGGCCGGTAAAAATGTGTGAGATGAATTTTATGGATTATGTCAGACATGTTGAAAATGTTCTAGAAGCGTTTATGAGTTTGCCTGAAATAGTGGCTGGATTACTGTCCTTGAAGGAGGGGGTATGATTAGATGAATGAGCAAGAAAGAGAAATGTATGATTTTGCTTATGATTTAACCCGGTCCGCAGGGTGCAAATTAAAGCAGGAACGCCTGCATTCCGTCATTGAAGTCAAAGAAAAGACATCCCAGATGGATCTTGTTACTGAACATGATCTATTAATAGAACGAATTCTTATCGCGGCGATTGTGGCAAAATACCCCGGCCATGGCATACTGGCCGAAGAAAGCCAGGGAAGGGTAAACGCGGATAGTGATGGTTATACGTGGGTGATTGATCCAATCGACGGTACTGTCAATTACTACCGATTTGGCAGGGATTACGCGATTTCACTGGCATTGTACAGGGATGGAAATCCAGTCTTCGGTCTGATCAATGATGTCGCGAGCGGGGTTATGTTCTGTGCTAAGCATGGTGAGGGCGCAATAATTGATAACTGCCGCTTAAATATCCTGCCTGAACGGAGAGAGAAGATGCACAAGGCGATTGTCGCTATGAGTTTGAGAACAATGATGGAGTTGGCCAGTTTGGATATGGATGTTGTAGGGATGCTGTCAAGGGTGCAGGCATACAGATATTTAGGATGCGCGTCTCTTGAATTATGCAGGGTTGCCAATGGCGAATACGACTTGTTTATTTCATCGAACACTTATGAATGGGATGTTGCCGCTGCCAGAATTTACCTGGAACAGCGTGGCGGGTTTTTTCTTTATCGCAGGAAGGATAAAGATAATTCACGTTATGGTAAAATTTTTGTAATCGCATATCGCTCGCCGTTAATATGGGAAGAAGTATTGGAATACTTTCCAAAATGCATTAGGAATGAGTTTGGTTATAAATGATAATGGGGTATGGCTATGCCGGATGAAATACGAATAATAGACAAGCTAATTTTTCGAATTATTTCAGGCGCCTACAATGCCCATGATCGACTACCGTCTGAAAATGTGATCGCTGATAAGTACAAGGTGCCGAGAATGACAGCCAGGAAAGCTTATGAAAGACTGGAGGAATTGGGCTATATTTATAAAAGACAGGGAAAAGGAAGTTATGTAAAAAAAAGACAAAAACAAATTGAACTTGTGCTTTCCGGCGATGTGAGTTTTAGCCAGAAAATGATCGAAAAAGGGTATGATTTTTATTCAAAAAATATTTTTTGCAAAGAGATTAAATATAATAAAAAAATTTATGATTTCTTAGAAACAGACCGAGATGACCGAGTCTTTAAAGTAGGCAGATTGAGGTTTATCAATCAGCAGCCTATTGCTATGCATATCTCTTATGTTGCCAAATCGGTATTTAATGATATTGATACGGTGGGTATGGATATCACATCCATGTTTAAATATTACAACAGTAAAGGATATCGGGATTATTGTTCAAAATCCAGCGTCTTGAGCGTTTCGTTTCCGACGAAATACCAGCGGGATATGTTGAATTGCGCATTTTTAATACCACTATTGGTCTTGGAATCCGGCTGTATGGAGCAAAGGAGCGGTAAAGTGCTGGAGTACACCAGGATTCTATATCGAAGCGATTGCTTTTCATTCTATGTCAGTCCAAAGGGATAGGATTGTTATGAGCTAATTGCGGTCCTATAAATAGGACATATGTCCTATGTCAATATAGGACCACATTGACTATAATTAGTATTGAAAGATTTGATAGTGATTATTAGCAATTTAGTATTATATTGTTTCGTAATAATATTAATCCTTTTAACTATCATTAGAAAGAACGGATATTTATGGAAGACTATAAGAATGAATTGAAATATTTGCTGGAGCGGGAAAGAACAGCGAAAATTATTTGCGCTGAACTCAATAACTTTATGGACTTGAAGTCAACCTTAATCACCATCATAGATCACGTTAAGAAGCTGACTAAATGCGGGGCTATAGGCATTAGGCTGCAAGACAACGGAGATTATCCATATTATGTCTACAACGGTTTTCCAGAGTCTTTTATCATACAAGAAAACAGTTTGTGCGATAAAGGCAAGGACGCGGACAATACCTTGGAGTGCATGTGCGGAAAAATAATCAGCGGCAGATATGAGCCCTACTTGCCTTTCTTTACGAAAGGCGGCAGCTTTTGGTCAAATAATACGTCTGATTTAACAGCCACCACAAGTGAGCATGATCGCCGGGGAAAAACATTGTACTATTGCAACTCTTGCGGTTATGAATCTGTGGCGCTAATTCCTATTAAAGCCAGAGGTAAGCGTATTGGGCTGATTCAATTAAACGATATTAGCACAGGCATGTTTACTATAGAGTTGATTGAATACTTGGAAATGATTGCTGAGCAAGTTGGTTTGGCTGTTCAGAATAGCTTGGCTTATGACAAATTAAGGGAATTATCAATTAAAGATTCCTTAACCGGACTCTATAACCGCCGGGGGTTTTTTGAATTTGTTAATAAAGAACTGTCCAGGGCACGGCGGGACGGAACTACGTTTGGTATTTTGTCCATGGATATCGATAATTTCAAGGAGGTAAACGATCAGTTCGGACACTTGATTGGAGACCAGGTATTGAAAAATTTTGCCCAGACACTCAATTCGACGATTAGAGACTATGATCTGGCTTGCCGCTTTGGCGGAGATGAGTTTATAGTGATAGTTAACACCAGCCTGAAAGGCCTTGATTTTACACAGAAACGGATACAAGACAGATTAATAGAGTGGATTTCTTCCGAGAAGGTAACAAGCAACCTGGGGATAAGTATCGGTAGTGTTATATGGGAACCAGGTAGGACGGAGAATATTGACGAACTGCTGAAAGTTGCTGATCAGTCCATGTATAAGAATAAGATGTATAAAAAACATCCTGAAAAATGAACAATGCAAACCCGGCCGCCCGGCCTGGTTTGCTGAACGAGGCTACCTTTTGTGCCTGCTGCCGGTTTGTAAAAAGCCCCGCCGGTTCTACTATTCCTTCTTCCCCGATACCTCATTTTCATAAATCTCAATCGAGTGAAAAGCCGTTAAGTGTAATAGCTCAAAGAAGGAAATAAAACGGTTTTATAGAATTTTAAATTTATATTTATTTTGTCCGAATAGGGTGAGTAGTAGTATGGAAGGACGATGTTTGTATGATTGGGAGGTTTAATTTTATGCCGATAACAGAAATGCTTTCCCGCAATGCACGGATGTATCCTGATGAAATTGCGTTAATAGAACGCGAACCGGCGATTTGCCGGAGGAGGGCAATAACGTGGCTGGGATTTGAAAATTCGGCCAACAAGTTTGCAAATGCGCTGCTGGCAAGCGGTGTAGGACGGGGGGACAAAGTTGTTTTATTAATGATGAACTGCCTGGAATGGCTGCCTGTTTATTTTGGCATATTGAAGACCGGAGCACTGGCTGTTCCTCTGAATTTCCGTTTTACCGCGGAAGAAATCAGAAATTGTATTGATGTTGCAGAGGCGAAAGTGCTTGTTTACGGGCCCGAGTTTCAGGAAAGAATTGACGAGATCAGTGAGCGAATCCGCCGCGTCGAGAAATTAATTTTTGTCGGGGAGAACTGCCCCGGTCAAGCTGAAAGCTATGATGAGCTTATGGGGCAATTTCCCGCGGAGGCTCCCGTCGCGGCGTTTTCCGATTGCGATATGGCCGCTATTTACTTTACGTCGGGTACTACCGGGAATCCTAAACCGATTCTTTTGACTCATGATAATCTGGTCTCCGCGTGCATTACGGAAAACCGCCATCACCTTCAGGAGCACCAGGACAATTTTGTTTGCATCCCTCCGCTGTATCATACCGGAGCTAAAATGCACTGGTTCGGCAGTCTTATTGTCGGTTCAAAGGCCGTAATCCTGCGCGGCGTAAACCCGCGGTGGATTCTTGAAACAGTATCTGAAGAAAGGGCGACAATTGTGTGGCTTCTTGTGCCGTGGGCGCAGGATATCCTTGACGCTATTGAAAGCGGGGAAGTTGATTTGCAGAACTATAACCTCGAACAGTGGCGGCTTATGCATATCGGAGCCCAGCCAGTGCCTCCGAGCCTGATCAGGAGATGGAAGAAATATTTCCCTGAGCAAATGTACGACACCAATTATGGCCTGAGTGAATCAACCGGACCAGGCTGCGTTCACCTTGGCATGGAAAATATACACAAGGTTGGGGCCATCGGCCTGCCGGGATTTAACTGGGAGGCAATGATTGTGGATGACAGCGGTACTCCTGTTCCGCAAGGCAAGGTTGGCGAATTGATCGTCAGAGGGCCGGGAGTTATGAAAGGTTATTATGAAAACCCGGAAGCCACCGCCCAAATACTGAAAAATGGCTGGCTCTATACCGGTGACATGGCGCAGCGGGATGAAGACGGGTTCATTTACCTGGTGGACCGGAAGAAAGACGTTGTCATATCAGGCGGAGAGAATATCTTTCCCGTGGAAATAGAAGATTTCCTGCAGGCTCACGATGATATTAAGGATGTGGCCGTAATAGGGATGCCGGACAATCGCCTGGGGGAAATACCCGTGGCCATTTTGGAGGTCAAACCAGGAAGGGAACTGAGTCAGGCCATGGTTATTGAATTCTGCATGAAGCTGCCCAGGTACAAAAGGCCGCGTATGGTTTTTTTCGATAAAATTCCACGGAACCCGACCGGCAAGATTGAAAAGTCAAAACTTCGTGAGAAATATTGCGGCAAGCGCGAGGTATTAAATATAGAAGGTTGAGCAGTAATAAAAAGAAAGCCAGTCACAGCAGTTCATGACTGGTTTCTTTTTTTGTGTTAAGAAATCAGACCGGGCAGGAAAGTGGCAAGCTGCGGGAAGGCCATCAAAATGGCCAGACAGATGATAATTGCCAACAGGAAAGGCCAGATGCCCTTGAAAATCACTTCAAGCGGTATATCGGGAGCTATTCCTTTGATTATATATACGTTCATGCCCACCGGCGGCGTAATCACGCCCATGGCCACGGTCAGAACAATAATTACCCCGAACCAGATTGGGTCGTAGCCAAGCATGTTAACCGCTATCGGGTAGAATATCGGTACAGTCAGTAAAATCATTGCCAGCGCGTCGATGAAACAGCCAAGGACTAAATAAATAAGCAATATCACCGCCATGACGGCAAACGGAGGCAATGGCAGGCTGCCGGCCAGCTGGGCCAGTTCGAGAGGAACTCTGCTGATAGCCATGAGGCGTCCGAAAATCATCGCCCCGGCGATTAGCAGCATAATCATGGCGGTGGTCCGGGTGGCGTCCAGGAGGGATTTGTTGAAGCCTTCCCAACTGATGCTCCTCTTAAAGAGAGCCACCCCCAAAACGCCTGCGGCCCCGACAGCCCCTGCTTCCGTAGGGGTAAACCATCCAATAAACAAGCCGCCCATGGAAATGAGAAATATAACCAAAACTTCTCCCAGTCCCCCGCGCAGCGCGCTGAACCTTTCCTGCCAATCCGCTTTCGCTCCGGGGGGTCCCAGTTCCTTCTTGCGGGAGGTAATAATGTATATGGCGGCTATATAAAGCAGCATCAGGACAATTCCCGGTATAATGCCGGCGATGAAGAGCTTGCCTACCGACTGTTCCGTGGCAATGCCGTAAACGATAAAGATCACGCTGGGCGGGATCAGCACGCCCAGGACTCCGCCGGCGGCGACGCTGGCGGTGGCCAGCGAAACGTCATATTTATACTTGTTCATTTCCGGCAGGGCGATGGCCCCGATAGTTGCCGCCGTGGCCGTGTTGGACCCGCAAATGGCTCCAAAGACGGCACACGCGGCCTGAGTGGCTATCGCCAGTCCGCCGGGGTAGTGTCCGATTAATTTGTAGGCGAAAACATACAGCTTGGTGCCGATGCCGGAATAAAAGGCGAGAAACCCCATCCAGACAAACATGGCGATGACACCCAGCGAATATGAAGAGAAGTTGGTAAATATCTCATTGGCCACCATGCTGAATGCCGCGGCCGGCGAGGTCAGGTAGGCAAAACCGGCAAACCCGACCAAAGCCATCGCGTAGGCGATGGGCATCCGCAGCATCAACAGGACCATAAAGGCTATAATGCTGATTAAACCAACGTGGAGTGGACTCATTTACTGACTGCCGCCTTCTGTATGGATTCGACGTTAGGCGCCGGCATGGAGATAGACGATAAAGAAAACACCTTCCGCAAGGATTCAATTGTTTTAACCAGCAGCACGAGGGAAAGCGCCAGCAGGCCGAAGGCCACCAGGTAAATAAAGGGTGCGACCGGGATTTGAGTTGTCGGGGAAACTAAGCCGTTCGCCGTCATTCTTTGGGCATGCATGCAAGTTTGCCAGGCACAAGCAGCCCAGAATAACAAAGCCGTGGCATTTATCAAGGTGTCAATAATTGCCTGTGCTTTCAGCGGCAGTCTTTCCACAACAAAGTCGACCGCGATATGGCCGTTTTGTACCGCGCAATAGCCTAAAGTCAGGCCGATCATCACCGCGGTTGTATAAACAACATATTCATAAGCCCCCAATATGGGATGTTTGAACAGCACGCGCAGTAGAATGTTGGCTACAACCAGCGCCATGACCAATACCATGCAAAAGCCCGCAATATTGTTCAGTATCCGGCTTAGTCCCGTAACTAATCCTTCAAGCTTTTTCATATCAGGATACCTCCGGCGATACTATTTATATTCTTTATTGTACTTATCGGCAAGCGACTTGACTGTATCCATAATTTGTTGTCCTTGGTAGCCCTTTTCATTCATTTTCTTCACGAAATCATCCTGCATTGGCTTTACCAGGTTTACCCACCGGCTTATTTCCTGGTCTGAAAGCTTGATCTCTTTCATGCCTTTTTCATCAAAAGCATATTTCAGCGCAGTCTCGGCCTGTTTATCCCATAAACTAATTGCCACCTCTTCAAAGTATTCCTTGCTGACTTCCTCAATGGCTTTCTGGTTTTCCGGAGACAGCGAGTTCCACTTGTCGAGGTTCATTGTGATAAAAAACAAAGTGTTGTAAAGAAACGGGGTTCTGGTCAGATATTGCGTTACTTCGGCGTGCTTCCAGCCCTTCAGCACCTCCACGGTAGAGAGGTTGCCCTTGACAACTCCCTTGGATAAAGCTTCATAGGCGTCGGACTGAGGCATGGGCACAGGGTTGGCTCCCAGCGCTTTAAGAGTATCTGCGCTCAGTCCCGTCGCCCTGATTCCGAGCCCCTGCAAATCTTCCAGGCTGTTGACCGGAATTTTTGTGAACAAATCGCCAGGGCCGGTGCAAAAAACCATCATCAGCTTGGTATCCTGGATTTCTTGGGGATTAAGCTGTTTAATTCCCTCCCAGGCGACCTTGCTGGCTACCTTGGAGTTGTTGTATGTGGTGCCGGGTAATTCGAATGCTTCAAGCACCGGGAAGCGGCCCCGAGTATAAGAGAAGCAGGAAAGACCAATGTCGGCGACCCCGTTGACCACGCCCTCATAAATACCGTCTGCTTTCAGCAGGGTCTCGCCGGGGTTGCTTTTAATTATTACCTGACCGTCGGTGGCTTCAGAAATAGCTTTCGCCCACGGTTGAATCAGTTCAGTTTCAGCCGGGTGGGTGGCGGGAAAGAAATGCGCTAAATTCAGCTCCACGGCCCCTTGCTTTTTAGCCTGCCCCGGTGAAGAACCGGAAGAACAACCGGCCAAAGCGAAAATCATAAGCAACACCAATAAGACGGACACTCTTTTGTCCACCCGTGAAAACACACTTCCGCCTCTGGCACACGACATCCTTTTCAATACATGACCTCCTTTTAATCTTATGCAAAATAAAAAACTCCCGTAGGAGTTTTGTTCAAAGAAAAGCAGACTATCCTTTATTCCAAGATGGAATACCCATAACCAGGCAACCTCATCTACTTACCTGCCGTCCTACTGTTCTACTTAATTAAATTTTGATAAATAATAGCTTCGACATGCTGAGCATTTTTCCTGCCCGGCGGGAAACTTTTATCAATAATTTTGCTTAGACTGCAAAAACCTCCACTTCAATAAGTGGGGGTTACCAACTAAGACTGCGGTAGGGGTATAATCCCCCGCCGCAGTCCCGAAATTTAGCGGAAGCTAAACGAGTCACCAGGATTATAACAAGCTTTACCGGCGATTATTACCGCAGTGGTCAATCTAAGCTTGTTTGATCTTTTAAAGCCATACTGCCGACCGCTTTCGCGATCTCAAGCAAGTGCTTTATAAGAACGTCTTTCACCTTGGGATCTTCTTCTTTCTCATAAAGCTGACTGAATACATCAAACTCATTGGTTAATTCATCAATATTACTCATTTTTAACACCGTTTTCCTATAGTATTCAAAGCTACCGCCAATAAGGTTAGCACCAAAATGTCATTCCTGCAATAGCTTTGCCGTGAAAACCGTGTTTGGGGGATCGACGCCCATTTTGTCGAATTTTGAAAAGCAATTTATTTTGAGATTAAGTTCAATTCATGGGCCGTTTCTTTGCCAATGTAGGCTTCGCATGTGGAATTCTTGAACTGGACGACATAAGAGCTCTTGCTGAATATGGACACCTGATCTATTTTAGTAATGTTGATAATATATGACCTGCTGATTCTCAACAGTTTTTTAGAGCCTGTAAGCATTTTTTCTATTGCAGTCAACGATATGGAGGTGTTAATTTCCTTGTTGTCGCAATGCACTATGGTATTCTTTGCGTTTTTTTCCCGTTCGCACATCACAATTTCGCCCGGGCTGAGATAATGCAATATGTTGTTTTTGTCTTTAATTTCAATACGGTCATAAGATATATAATTGGCAATTTTTAACAATACCCGCTCGACTTTCATCTTGCTAAAGGGCTTGTCAATATAACCCAGGATTACCGCTTTTCTTTCCCATGCGTCCGACTTGAATTCATGGTGCGCGGAGATATAAATGATCATGGCGGCCGGGAAATGCTCATAAATTTTATCTGCGAGTATTAAACCGTCTATGTCCTCCCTGTTAAAGTCAATATCAAGGAATATTATGTCAGGGTGTTTTTCCGCGACCATGGGAAAGACTTGTTCAGGGGCGGCAACTTCGCCGATGATTTCGATATTGGAGCGCAGTTGGATAAGTATCTTTTTTAAATGCCGTATCGCTACAGGTTCATCGTCCGCAATAATAGCCCTAATCATTTTCCTTCACCCCGCCAACTATTTTTAATTTTAACATAAAAGTTGGCTTTTCCCTACCCAGGAGGAATAAATTGCAATCATCGTATTGCGCTAATATTTCCTTGATAATTAATAGTCCCAGCCCCCGGTCTTCCCCTTTGCTGCTTTTTCCCAGAAACAACTCTTTTTGCCAGTCGGCAGGATTGTCTCCGTGGATAATCTCAATTGGCTTGCCGTCGTTGATCACTTTCAGGTAAAAGTAATTTTGGACAATTTCGGTTTCAACATAGACGCAGCCGTTCTTTTCGCAATTTTCCAGTGAGTTGCTTAACAGATTTGACAGGACTGTCACCGCGTGTGTTGAGGATAGAGGAAATTTCGAAAAGTCGTCAAGTCCGTATAGCTCGAAACGGATTCCTTTCGCCTCAGCCTTCATGGCAAAAGCGCTTAAGACGATACCTATTTGGGTGTTGTTGCACTTATATACCAGGGATTTGTTTTTCACCGAGGCTTCTATTGAACTTAGATAATTAAGAGCTTCATCTATTTCGTCGCAATCGATTAAACCGGATATTACCTGTAAATGTATATAAAAGTCATGCCGTTGTTTTCGCAGGCTTATATTGAATTCCTCTATTTTTTTGATCATTTCTTTTTGACTATCATATTTTAAGTATAAATAAATTATTATAAAAGTGATTAATGGATATAACAAACTTAAAGCGATTATCAAAATTAATAAAAAATTTTCTGCAAAATTTTTATAGGATAGAATGATTGTAATAAAAAAGGTAGCTTGAATTAGAATAAAAAATAACGCGTAGATATATTTCTTGTTTATAGTATCTTGTGACTTCATAATCTATAATCCTCTAAAACATATAAACAAAAGATCACTCCCCATAAAGAGGAGTGCGAAAATACAATAATTAAATTAATATATATATATTATTTAAGTTCTTCTGGCAATTCCGGCTGGTAAAAAGACGATAAACAAGTTGGGTGAATGCCTATGGAAAACACAAACAATGAAAGAGTGGCAATGAAACCCCAAATATGCTTTTTCATTCTAATTCACCTCCTTTGCATTTAGTTTTAACTGAGTAATATATTTATAAATAGTTTTTTCCCAGCCAGTTAAGGTCAGTACCTGGATATAAATAGCCAAAATAATTGAATTTTTAATATCATTTTCAATAGTGTTGCTGGAAATATATATTAATAATAACAGTACAATTACAGATATTATTTTCCTCACATATCTTTGTTGTTTTGTTTTTATTGGTTTTTCGGGTGGATCAACCGGCGCCCTTAATACAACAATTAAAAATGAAGCAACATTTAAAATATAATATAAGTAATCACTAATTACTAAAACTTTTGCCAACATGCCGATGGATACAAATACAGCAGTTGAAACAATTAAACATTTATTAAATGTTTTTAAGTGGATGCCGCCGGAAGCATATCTCATGAATGCAATGGTAAGCATGGCAATTAATGATTGCTTCAACACACCAAACCAAAAGGGTATAGTGGTAAAAACAATTAACTTTATTATTGCTCCTATTACTACTTCTAGGCCATAACTTATTTTGGCTTTCTTAAAGTTATCATACTTCAACTCACGTGCAATGACATTACTTAAATCTATCGCTATTGAATGTAATGAAATTAAATTCATTATTAATACATCTCCGTATTGCGAGTTAATTCATCTACCTCATCTTTTAACGACCAAAAATATTTCAAAAATATAATTGACAGGGAAAAATATATAAGACTTAACAATTTTGTAATTAATGAATATTTATTTATGTAACCAAAATACATATTAAGAATTACTAAAATAATTCCCTGAGAAAGAACAATTGTTGTTAGGATTAAAGGTTCTTTCATTTTCTCTTTTGTATATTCAATGTTGCTTACTCTACTCCCCTTAATTAAAAACCATTTTTTATAATATATAATCCATGTAATTAGGCCAAATACGACTAAGTGAGGATATGTATATGTGATTCGAATAAAATTATTTTGAAATCCTTCTGTTAAAGTGATATGTTTCAGGTTTAATATTGCTTGCAAAATAAAATCGTCTAACAATATTAAAGCTGTTAAACTTAGTAGTGAAGAAATTATCGCTTTCCAGGCTTCCAATCCCAAGTATCTCCAGAAGAGTATAAATAAGATTAGCATGCCAACTATGCTATGAAGACCAAAATAGGGAATGAACCATCTTACAAACATCATTGCAAATGCGGTTATCAAAGCAGCAATAGTAATTTTTTTAATATTGATATATTCTCCAACAACGGCCATGCCAAAGGAGTATACTATTATTTCCTCTGGTACTGATTGAAATAACACTGCAATTAAAGGCATTTTATCCATATCCCGGTTCTCCTTTTATTTAGTTAACATAATTTATGTCTTGTCCCGGTTTTAGGCCTTCTTTTGATCATCACCACCATATAACTTTTTAAGAAAAAAAATAGAAGAAATGAGAAAAATAATATAGAGTGATTTAATAAATAATGAATAATTTCCTTGGAAAAATAGATGTTCATTAATGGCTGCTAAAAATATGCCTTGAAGTAAAATCGTTAATGTTACTAGGTAGCGTGCATTACTATATTTAGTATCGCTGCTGACTCTAACTCCCTTTATTAAATATATTTTCTTGCTATATAGGAACCAAGTTGTCAAGCCGTATATGGTTAAGCTTGGATAAAAATAAATGATTCTTTTTAGATTATCTTTCCATAGTTCTCCAATAGTAAGATTTTGTTCTGTTAAGATAATTGGCATAATAATAGTATCCAGCAGTATAAATGCATTTACACTAATCAGAGAAGATATTAACGCTTTCCATGGATTTATTTTTAATAGCTTCCAAGATAATATAAAAATTATAAAAACACCGATTATGCTATGGATGCCGAAAGGAACATTAGCCCTGATAAACATTGATGAAAAAGCCGATATTACTGCGGCGACAAGGACTCTTTTGAAGTTAATGTATTCCCCCACTATTGTCAGTCCGAAAGAAAACAACAGCACGCTCTCGGGTATGGAATAAAAAATGACGGCTAAAAGAGGCATCTGGTCCATAAACAAATTCTCCTCTTTTAGTGATTATATAGCAATATTTACCTCTTGACAATACTTTTATGAATATTCTAAAATATTGCTTTTAAATAAATATACAGAAAAAAACAGTACATACAGTTATCTGCATTTATGCAGTCGAACAAATTTCTCCACCAGGTAAGGATCAAATTGTATGTCGGCGCACTTTGCAAGTTCAGCCAAGGCTGCCTCGTGGGACATGGCCTTCCGGTAAGGGCGGTTGCTGGTCATGGCGTCATAAGCGTCGGCTATGGCGAGGATGCGGCATTCCAGGGGTATTTCTTCTTTTTTTAGCCCAAGCGGGTAGCCTTGACCGTTCCACCATTCGTGGTGTTTCAGAATCCAGCCGGCTATGGGAACGAGGTCGGGCGACAACATGGCTATGCGGTGGCCGATTTCACAGTGCTGCCGCATCTCGACGACTTCATCAATGGTTAAGAAACCGGGCTTCATGAGAATACTGTCCGGAATGCCGATCTTGCCGATATCATGAAATTGTGCCAAAAGACGCAGGTCGTTGATACTGCGTTCGGAAAGATCGATAGCCGCGGCGAGGTTTGATACCAGGCTTTGGATGCGTTCCGCATGCTCCTCGGTGATAAAATCCCTGGCTTCCAGGGCCTTCATGAGGGTCTGCACTATGGCGCTGCGCGCGCTTTGGTGCCGGTGCAGTTTTTCCCGGTACATTTTGTTGTCCGCTTCTTTAAAAAGGTCGCTCATTTTTACCGACTCGTCGCTTCTCACGGCAAAACCGGCGGATATGCTTAACGGCAGTTCCAGATTGGCCGCGTTGTGCCTGGCAACGCCTTCTTGGATTCTATCGCAGGCGCTTTCAATTATTTTAATTTCACTATTCGGCAACAACACTGCGAATTCATCGCCCCCAATGCGGGCTATCATATCGTTCTCGCGGAAAGAATCCTTAATGACGCTGGCTGCCGCTATGAGCAGCAAGTCTCCGGTATCGTGTCCCAAAGTGTCGTTGACAAGCTTAAGGCCGTCCACGTCACATACGATAATACCGGCTGAAATGTCGCGCCTTTCCTCCAACCGGCGCATCTTTTCTTCAAAATATGCGCGGTTGTGCAGGCCGGTAAGGGAATCATGCATGCTCAGATACTTGAGCTGGTTTTCCATTAATCTTTGTTCGGTTATGTCCCGGATGGATTCAATTGCACCGGCCAGATTTCCATCCCGGTCAAACAGGGGGGAGGCGATTCCCCAGAGGTAAGCCCCCTTCCCCCCGTACATTCTTGGCACAAAAGCTGAACCGTGCACGGAATGGCCGTCTTTTTTATAAGAGTAATACTGTGGTTTCGCATTTTCATTCATTTCAAAAGCAACGTCAATTAAAATATGACGGGTTTCTCCGTAAAAGGGTATTGCGTAAGCGTTACTCTTACCCAGCATTTTTTCTTTCGGTACCCCGGTCATCTCTTCGATGGCCCGGTTCCAGGCGATTACTCTTTTATCATTGTCAACAACAAATATGGCGTCCGGGAGAAATTCGATGATGTCCTGCAGCCGCCGGTTGGCTGACGCCAGGGCTCCCTCGCTTGCCTGCAGCTTTTCGAACTGCAGCTTGAGCTCTTCCTCGGTTGACAGCAACTCCTCGTTAATGGCTATCAGCTCTTCGTTGGCCATTGCCAGCGCTTCATTGGTTTTTTTTAGTTCCACCTCGGCCTGCTTGCGCTCGGAAATTTCCCGTCGCAGCTGCTCGTTGGCCACCGTCAGTTCATTGGTTCGTTCATTAATTGATTTCTCCAGGTGAGCACGGTGATCTCTTAACTCAAATTCGATTTGCTTGTACTTGGTTATATCGCGAAAGGACTCAACAGCGCCAATCAGGTCGCCGTTACTGTCAAAAAGCGGTGACGCTATTCCCCATAAGTACGCTCCCTTTTCTTTGAAGGGAAACGGTACATATGTTTCGGCGTATATCGTGCTCCCTTTTTTTTCAAAGTAATCGTACTGGTGTTCAATTTCCGGAAAATCGCCCAGGATCATGTCAATTAGAAACGGCCTTTTTTCTCCGTACAGGGGTATGGCGTAAGCAAAATCACCTTTGCCAATGATGTCTTCCTTACGCATTCCGGTCATCTCTTCGATTGCCTGATTCCAGGCAACTACTTTCTTATCCCGGTTAACGGCAAAGGTAGCGTCCGGAAAGAGCTTTATCATGTCCTGAAGCTGCTGGTTTAATGTGGTAAAATAATTGCTGTCGCGCTCGCGCTCCAGAACATCAAGCAAATAATCTATTTCATTGTCGCTGCGTTTAGGATCAAAGTATTCTCCCGGAGGAATGTAATAAAAGTTTTTGTGAAAGCGTCTGTCTTTCACCAGAAGGGGGTGGGTCTTGAGCGCCTCTTTAATGAGCGCGGGCGGAATTTTGTTCCGGTTGAACTGGCAGAGGGCGGCGCAGGGGTAACCGGGAAAGAATTCCCGGTTAAGTCGGGCTTCATATGCCAAAGGCTTATCTGAGTCCGGGTGACACTCCGGCATAATCATTTCTCCGGTTACGCGCAAGAGCGGATACCCCCCGGCGACAGCTTTGTTAGTTTCATCGATTAGTAAATCAATAATCCCGGCGTGAACAATAGGGTTTAATTTCGTAAAAATGTCCGCTTTTTGCAGTATTATGAGTTGCCCGGAGGTTTCGGCGGCGGCAACGTCAATCTCTGCCTCGCGTAAATATTGGCGAATTTGGCCGGCGGTGTGCGTGTCGTCCGCAAGATAAAGGCACTTGTCTCCTTTGATCAGCCCGGCGATCAGAAAAGAAACAACGGCGGCGCGCCATTCTTCCGGTGTTCTATAGATCAGGCAAAAATGATCGTGGGGATTGATATTATAAAATGCTTCTTCTATGTCGGCGGGGTTGAAAGACAAGTAGTCACCTCCTGGCGCTTATTCGCATTTTTGTTATTTTAACAATATCTACATTTTTCAGCAAGCATTTCACCTGACAATTCATAAAGCAAAGTTTTTCGCGGTTGATTTTTAAAACATCACGTTATTATGCGCGTTTCTGCTATTATTTAATAGAGGAAAAAACAGGTTTAATGTCGAAAACTCGCGTTAAAATGCCTTAAATGTATTTATTTTGAGTCATTCCTCGCCTTTGGCGAAATATTTGATTAGCAGAATAACTGGTTTCCCGGGGAGGGCAAATTATTGTCTCTGCGTAAGAAAGCTTTGATAATTATCAGTATTACAGTCACTATTTTGGTCATTCTGTTGTACGCTGTGACAAAAAGCATCCTGCTTGGGAGTTTTAACGACCTTGAACAGCGGAGCGGCCGGAGAGACGTGCAGCGAATCTTGAACGCGCTGTCCGATAATGTTATTACATTAAACAGAAAAGCGGGCGACTGGGCAACTTGGGATGATACTTACCGCTTCGTTGAGGACGTTAACGAAAACTATATAAAGGTCAATCTGCCGGATGCAACTTTCGTTGAACTCAATATCAATTTTATTTCGTTTATCAACTCTCAAGGCCGGATTGTTTTCAGTAAAGCTTTTGATTTGGAAAACAGAAAAGAAATTCCTGTTCCAAATGGTCTGTCTCAATACCTTACTATTGATAATCCCCTTTTATCCCACCACGATAAAGACAGCAAGGTACATGGAGTTATTATTTTGCCCGAAGGTCCCATGCTCGTCGCGTCCCGTCCGGTCCTGACCAGTGATAGGCAAGGTCCGGTCAACGGCTCGTTGATCATGGGAATTTATTTAAATGGCACGGTAATAAGAAGACTGGCGGACATAACGGGTTTAACTCTTGATGTAAGCGAGTTTGGTAATATGAACGCGCCGCCTGATTTTCAAACGGCGAGTTCCTTTTTGTCTGAAGACGCGCCGGTTTATATCCAGCCGCTGGATGCGGAAACAATAGTGGGTTATGCCCTTGTACAGGATATATACGAAGAGCCGGGTTTGATTTTAAAAGTGTCCATTCCCAGAGAAATCTATAAGCAGGGCCAGACCAGCGTCCGCTACTTTATTTTGTCAATGCTGGCAGTCTGCCTGGTGCTCACGCTGATGTCCTTGCTGCTGTTAGAGAAAACGATATTGTCAAGGTTGGCCGGACTTAGTAGCAGCGTGGTAAACATCGGCGCCAGCAGCAATCCCGCCGGACGCGTATCGGCAAGTGGCAGCGACGAATTGTCCGTGCTTGCGAGTGAAATCAACAAGATGCTGGAATCGCTGGAATCTTCCAGACGAAGGCTGAGCGAAAGTGAGGACTTGTACCGGACAGTTTTCGAAAACACAAAGAACGCGACAATAATTGTTGAGGAAGATATGACGATATCGTTGGCCAATACGGAATTTGAGAGGATCTCCGGCTACAGTAAAGAGGAAATTGAAGGAAGGAAAAAATGGACGGAATTCGTTGCCGGAGAATACCTGGAGCGGATGGAAGAGAATCACCTGAAGCGCAGAACCGAACCGGATTTTGCCACCAGAAATTATGAGTTTCATCTCATTAATCGCCTGAGTGAAGTTAAAGACATTATTGTGACAGTATCCATTATCCCGGGGACCAGAAAAAGCTTGGCTTCTTTATTAGACATTACCGAGCGCAAACGGGCCGAGGAGGCGCTGCGCATTGCGCACCAGGCTCTCATAGAAAGCGAAGAAAAGTACCGCACCATGGTCGATGACGTCCTGGACAGCTCAGGGGTAGGCATTCTCATTCTTGATAGAGATTTTAAGATCGTTTGGCTGAACCGGGCTTTAAAAAGCTTCATGGGACTTTGCCAAGATGAAGTTGCCGGTAAAGACATACGGATTCTGATTGATCAAAAGATAAAGCATATTTTTGAGGATAAGGAAAGTTTTGCTCAAAGGCTGCTGTCTTTATACGCCGTCAATAAATATGTCGAAAATCTCGAATGTCATGTTCTGCCCGCAGGTGAGCGCCGGGAACGCTGGCTGGAGCATTGGAGCCATCCGGTCAAGTTAGGCCTTTACGCCGGCGGGCGGATCGAGCATTACTATGACATCACCGAACGCAAGCGAATGGAGGAACAGCTCAAATACTTGAGCCTATACGATCCGCTTACCGGCCTGCACAACCGCGCTTACTTTAATGAAGAAATGCGGCGTTTGGAAGGAGAGCGGTATTTGCCTCTTGGGGTTATTGTCTGTGACCTGGACGGACTCAAGCTTGTCAACGATACCATGGGGCACGACGCCGGCAACGACATGCTTGTTTCTGCGGCGGAGATTTTAAAAAATTGCTTCCGCAAAGGTGACATGGTTGCCCGTATCGGCGGTGATGAATATGTGGTTTTGCTCCCCCGTATAGACTTGCGTTCTTTGGAGAAAGCCTGCCAGCGTATACGGGAATCCATTGAAAAATATAATTTGGCCAATCCAGAAATCCCTTTAAGCATGTCCATAGGGTTTGCCATTGGTGAAAAAAGTACGCGAAAACCCGCCGAACTTTTTAAAGAAGCGGACATTAATATGTACCGGGAAAAACTTAGCCACACCCAAAGCACCCGCAGCATCATTGTGCAGGCTCTGAAGAAGATACTCGAAACAAGAGATTTCGCAACAGAGGGACACTCGGAGCGCATGCAGGACTTGGTGGTGCAATTGGCCCTGGCTTGCGGCTTGCCCGAATATAAATTAAATGACCTGCGCCTCTTCGTCCTCTTTCACGATTTGGGCAAAGTCGGCATCCCCGACCGGATCCTTTTCAAACCATGCTCCTTGAATAACGAGGAACTGAATGAAATTAAAAAGCACTGTGAAATTGGCTTCCAAATCGCCAATTCAGTGCCGGATCTGGTCCCTATTGCCGATTGGATCCTGAAGCATCATGAGTCGTTCGACGGAAAAGGTTACCCCTCGGGGCTGAGTGGTGAAAATATTCCGCAAGAGTGTCGTATTTTGGCCATTGTAGACGCATACGACGCGATGACAAGCGACCGTCCTTACCGGAAAGCGATGACGCACGAGGAAGCTGTCGCTGAATTAAAAAGGTGTTCCGGCACACAGTTTGATTCGTGTTTGGTGCAAAAGTTTGTGCAGGTGTTGGATGAAAGGCTTGGAGTAAGCTGTTAAGACGGTAAAATTCCTGAGGATACTATGGATAACAGTAATAATTACGTGTTAAAGGAAATAATCCGTTCATGTTGAATATTAGTGGAATATTAGATAAAAATGGATGGGGTGATAATTATGGGAGAGGCAATATTCAGGCAGAAAAATAAGCAAATCGCTGTCAATGTCATAGCAGCCTGCGGGGTAATGACTCCACGGCAGTTTGCCGGCCTTGGTAAGATAGCCGAAGATCTGGAATCAAGCGGCTTAAAGTTAACTTCCCGGCAAACAGTGATAGTGTTGCTGGAAGAAGATAAACTGCCGGCTTTTAAAGAAGAATTGCAAATTCTTGGCTTAAATATTTCTCCGTTTGGGAATTCCATCAGAGCAGTTAAGGCTTGCTCCGGTAATGCAGAACTTTGCCGTCGGGCAATAACCGACGCGCTCAATATCGGCATTGAAATTCAATCAAAATACCTCGGACAACCTGTCCCGGATGACTTCAAAATAGCGGTGGCCGGATGTCCCCGGGGCTGTACCGACCCTTACTGCGCGGACTTCGGAATAATTGGCTGCAGCAGAAACCTGTATAATATCGCCATAGGCGGCCGGGGCAGCAGCGGGAACCCTTTGCATGGGCGGACAATAGCGAAAAAATGCGATCAGCGTACTGTCTTCCAGGTGTTGGATTTTGTGCTGGATAAATATCGTAAATTTGCGGAACCAGAGGAAAGGCTTTGTAAAACTATCTCGAGGTTGGGTATTGAGGCTTTTACTCCAAATTTTCAGCTTCCGGAAAAAAATGATGTTGACGAGGAATTTGTTGCATTCCTTACTTCAGGTGAATAGGAGGATGTCCTGGTGATTATAAGAAGTTTGAATGAAATAGACCTGCAGAGTATATATAAACATTTGGAAAAGTTATGCGCTAACTGTGACAAGATAAAAAGTCCCGCATGCAAAGAATCCGCTTGTTTGATTGGTTTCAGCAAACGGGCCTTGCGTTTTTCCATGGAGAATGGTGTGCTGGATATTCCCGGCGCCAATAAGCTTATCCCCACCCGGGATTTAAAGACCTATTATCCGGAAACAGTAGCCCCCGGTCTGGCCGAAACTTGCCGCCAATGCCGGCAGTGCCAGGATAACCACTCTCCTAACTGTGTGATTGCTCTTACCCGGACTTGCCTGGAATATACCACCCTGTCCCAGGAGATTGACTACCCCGGCAGCGTTTTTCAATACCTCATCAAAGTCAAGGAACAAAATAAAACACTTTCAGAACTGATTGCCGCAGCGATAAAAACTTGATCGGTAAAATATAATGCGTATTATTAAAAGCTATCCGCTGTTGGCGGATAGCTTTTAATTGGAGCAGCTTTATTGCTTGCGGGTTGTTTAAAAATACCGGACGTGCACAGGATGGATTAATTATTTATCTTGACTGGAGGTTTATATGAAGATATTAATGGATCCGCACCGTCTTCTGTCATCCCTTTCTCTTTGCCTGGACTTTACCAAGGAGGGAATCGCCAGGCACCATCTGCAGGTAGCTTATATCGGGACAGCCCTGGCTGAAGAAATAGGCCTGACGGAGGATGAAAGAGAGATGATCCTTTTAGCTTCGCTTATCCATGATGCCGGTGTCAGTACCTGGGGAGAGAAGGTAAAACTGGCTGAATTTGAAATTTTCGAACCGTGGGAACATTGCAGTAATGGCTATGAAATAATTAGCAAGGTTGACTTTCTAAAACCTGTCGCGGAGATTATCCGGCACCATCACGACCGCTTTGGCGGCGGGAACAGATCGGGGTTCGCCGGAAAAAGGATTCCCCTGGCGGCAAGAATTATCCACCTGGCCGACCGGATTGATGTCTTAATGTCAAAGGAAGAACATGTATTAATAAAGAGGGATGATATTATCCGCGCTATTGAAAGTAAGACCGGTCAGGTTTTCGACCCGGAGCTGGTAGTTACTTTTAGAAGCTTGGCCCGGCGGGAAAGCTTTTGGCTCGACCTAGTTTCACCTTTCGCGCTGAGCAAACAGATTTACCCCGTGCAGAATCAGTTAAAGAGAGTTGGTTTAAACGATTTAAAACAAATTGCTGAAATGTTTGCTGTCATTATTGATAATAAGAGTCCTTTTACGTACCTGCATTCGAAGGGTGTCGCCAATGTCGCCGTACGACTGGCTGAAGCCATGAATTTCGGGAGAGAAGATCTGATAATGATGGAAATTGCCGGGTTTTTGCACGATCTGGGCAAGCTCTCAATACCGGATGAGATACTGGAAAAGCCGGGTTCTCTCAGTGCGGAGGAATTTGCTTTAATTAAACAACACACTTACTACACTTTTCATATCCTAAGAGAAGCAGGCATTCCTTCTACTATTGCTGAGTGGGCCGCGTACCACCACGAAAAACCGAATGGCGGCGGCTATCCCTTTGGCCTGGAAGCCCCGCAACTATCACTTGGCGCTAGAATTATGGCTGTTGCGGATGTGTTTACCGCCCTTCGCGAGGACAGGCCCTACCGCCCTGGCCTGGGTAAAAAAAGTATTGAAGAAATTATGGGTAAAATGGTGTTGAGTAATGCCCTGGACGGGGAAATAGTTGGTAAACTTTTTGATATTTATGATTATCTTCCGGCCGGTTCGCGCCACTCTCTTTTGTACCCGCAGTGGAGAGCTTCTTCGTAACCTGACATCCAGGCTGGCAGTGTTGTCGCCTCTGATTTATCTAATAATTAGGCAGGTTTACTTAACTGATTAATGGCCATAATAAGGTTAAATCATATTTAAAAGGAGCGGCGAATGATGACTACAACACTGGTTGAGTACTTCGGCGGCGTGCAGAACCGTCTCCCGGAAGAAGCGGTAAGAGTGATCAAAACCCTTGAAGAAGAAGGTTCCATGAACAAAGAAGAGCTTTCTCTGACCGCTAAGGTCAAAAGGGCCGTGCTGGACCATATTGTCATGCAGCTTTATGCTCTTGGCCTGGTGGATGTGGCGACTGAAGGCAAAAGCAAAATGTGCAGTCTAACCAAACTTGGACAAGATTTTCTAAATCTGAAGGATGCTGTTTAACAGCCGGCACAGGTATTGTTCTTCAGCATATTAAGTGTGATAGGAGTTGGTTTGGGTGCGCCGGAGCGCGGAGATGAAAAAGGAACAAGAAAAAACAAGGATCAGCAAGGACTTGAAAAAAAATATCAGGCTTTTGGACGCTGAAATAGGGATTGAAAAAAGCTTTGACGTTCTCACCAGGGAACTGGTCATCGGCGGCAAAAATGTCACCTTGCTTTTTGTGGACGGTTTAACTAACGACCAAATTGTGACAATTGTTCTGCAGAACTTGACCCAACTCAGTCATGAGGATATGCGCCCGGAAGGAATAAGAGAGCTGTTCCGGAGCCATCTTGGCTATACTGAAGTGGAAGAAGTACAGTATCTTGAGGATGTTGTCGATAAAGTGCTGGCGGGTCCCCTCGCTATATTGGCGGAGGGCTCGGATAAAGCCTTGATTATGGATGCCAGGATTTACCCCATCCGCAGTCCCGAAGAGCCGGATCTGGAGCGAGTGGTGCGGGGTTCCAGGGACGGCTTTGTTGAAACCCTGGTTTTTAACACCGCCTTAATCCGCAGGCGGATCAGGGACCCCAAGCTGCGTATGGAATACGTCCAGGTGGGGACCCGGTCGAAATCCGACATAATTATTTGCTATATTGAAGATATAGCCAACCCCGATCTGGTGGAAAGCATAAAGGATAAGATAGAATACATCAAGATTGACGGTATCCCGATGGGTGAAAAATCGGTGGAGGAGTTGATTACTCCAGGTTCTTACTGGAACCCTTTCCCCAAGGTGCGTTATACCGAGAGGCCGGACGTGGCCGCCATGCACCTGCTGGAAGGGCACGTGCTGGTGCTGGTGGACACTTCGCCCAGTGTAATTATCGCCCCAGCCACATATTTTCACCACCTGCAGCATGCCGAGGAATACCGCCAGAATCCCACCGTGGGGGCTTACCTGCGCTGGGTGCGGTTCATTGGTGTCGCGGCCTCAATTTTTTTACTGCCGCTATGGTTCCTATTCGCCAACAATCCGGAATTGCTGCCGCCACAGCTGGCTTTTATCGGTGTTAGCCAGCCCGGCGAGGTGGCGCTAATATGGCAGTTTATCCTGGCGGAGATTGCCATAGACATGATCAGGCTGGCCACCATTCATACACCGGCAGCCCTGGCGACGTCAACAGGCATTATCGCGGCGCTGTTAGTCGGGGAGCTGGCCACCAGAGTAGGGCTGTTTTCCCAGGAGGTGGTTTTGTATGTAGCCGTGGTGGCAATCGGCACTTTTCTCACTCCCAGCATTGAAATGGCCAACGCCAACCGGCTGGTGCGGCTGGGATTGATCATCATGACCGCGCTGTTCCGGGTGCCGGGTTTTGTGGTTGGCGTTATTGCCACTTTTGTGGCCCTAGCGCTGAATAAATCCTTCGGGGTGCCTTACCTATGGCCGCTGGTGCCTTTTAACGCAAAGGCCTTAGGCGGGGTCCTGGTGCGGACGCCGGTTTCAATGCGCAACACCAGGCCGAGTGTTTTGCGGCCAATCGACCGTGACCGTCAGGTTGTCTCTGCTCCGGCCCGCAAGCCTTTTAACCGGAGTGAAAGCGAAAAAAAGGAAAGTTGAAATAAAAACCCTTTTATAGGGGCTTTTAGTACGGCGGGCCTATTTCATCGGGTTCTGAAACAAGGGGATTGCGGGTGGTGTATGGTATAATAATGATGAGGTGATTTGATTGATAACCAAAGAATTAATAGATAGAATCAATTTTCTGGCCCGCAAACAGCGTAACGGAGGACTTTCGCCGCAGGAAAAAGAGGAACAAAAAGAACTCCGTGAGATGTACCTGGAAAACATACGCCGGCAGGTGGTTGACGCTCTGGAATCGGCAGGACGTAAGCCTAATGGTGATAAACATGACGTGGCTTGCGGTTGTGAAGCTTGTTTGGGACAGGGAGAGCCTGGACAAGGCAAACTGCATTAAACAACGTGAATACAATACAATATAGAAGTAATTAACAATTAATAATCGATATTTGGGATTAAGTACCTTGTATTAAAACCGCTGCCGGAGACAAAATATAAATAAGGGTTTGTAATGGACGAGCCCAGGCTGTTACAGGGTCAAAAGGCTTTGTAACAGCCGGCCGAAGGTTGATGCCGGGTCTAAAAGGTTCGGTATCAGCCGGAGGGCAGACTGGTAAGTGTTCCGGCAGGCTTTATAACAGTCGAAAACGATTGCTATGAGGTCGTAAGGGATATTTACCGGTCGAGCTAAGATTATCATGGGTGCCGGATACATTTAACTATATTTGTTGATGTGAGGTTTGCAGCAGTCGAAAGATTGCTGCAGGCTTCCTAGGTATTCATGATAGTCGAGCAAAGGTCATTATAGGTTCCGTAATGGTTCTCGGCAGTCGAAAGATTGTTCTGGGCTATGCAGGGATTTATAATGGCTGTAGCGTAGTTCATTACGGGCTCTTTGTAAAAGTAAGAAACCTTTCTCTTAGATGAGGAAGGTTTCTTACTTTTATCGAAGGAGTCAGGGGAAGCAAAGGGATGTTCCGCCTGTTCGTCAGGTTCCCACGGTACCTTCGCATGTGCTGCTGGCCATGGGCGTACCGCCCTGGAAACCGCTCGCGGATCGCTCCGGCTTACTCTTGAAAGAGGGATGTGGAATATTTCCTTGATATTTTGCCGCCTATAATTGATCGCTTGACAGCAGCGCCATTTTCTAATAATTAAGGTGAACATGGTGTTAAGTCTTACTGGAATAGTGTTAATGTTGACAATAATTATTTGCCATGCTAAGATCATCCCATGAAATCCTACTGATTAACTCTGTTTTAGAGTTAATTAAAAATAATTGTCAAAGGTGCGCTATTGTGGCTAAAGAAAAGGTTGTC
>NZ_JAKNBL010000016.1 GCF_022410535.1 Pelotomaculum terephthalicicum JT | reverse complement strand
AGGGCCGGAGTCACATAACCGCCTTCATCGGCAAGCCAGCTAACCATCGGCAGCCAAACCAATCTGTTTTTCAAAGAAAGATTCTTGAATTTAACAGGTGAAAGTATTTTCATAAAATAACCCCTCCCTATAACTTGATAACAAAAGACCTAGTTAATTCCGCCCATCTGATACCTCCTTGACAAAAATTTAGCGTATTCGGAAACTCAAAAGGTTACTTTTTTCAATATCGCTAGCAATGGCGATATTTTTCAATGTATTGGCCTAGATATGTACTTGACTTTCAAAAACCACTCCCCAAATTGCGATGAATGGATTTTACTGCTTATTACAAAGGAATTGTATAAAAACAAGTTCCGTTTGTGTTTCAAATTACTACACTGTAAAAAAAGTGGACAAACATGTGAATAACCGGCGAATCCTTGGATAGAGCCTTTAATAGTTACAAAAATGAACACTAATATTAAACACGTATAACCACATTATTTGTAAATCCGTGGTTTTTCGAGTTGGCATAAATGAGGGGTGATTTCTTTGCTATCTGTTAAATACTCTGATACGCTCGGACAACGAGCCATAGTATTACAAGTAACCTATTTGAAACAACCTGTTTTGAGCTCAAGACGGAGCATGAACGGATACCTTTTAAGATGCCAGATAAAAATACTCATTATGAAGCTGTAGCTAACTTCATGAGATAATATAATAACAGGCGCTTAAAGTATCGTGCTACCGTCTGCTGCAGAGCCAGAACGACTTTAAAATTGATTATGTACGCTTAAGACCAAAAGGAAAGCCAAAATTTCTGTGCTGTAGCCAATGTATTGACCAGAACAGCTACCACCCCTATTTTTATCACTTACAAGATACTCATCTAGAAGAAGATTCACAATATTGAATTCCTAACCAATTTTTTCGCCAACTGCCCGCATGATTTCTAGTAAAACCTCTTTGCTATTAAACTATTTACGTTTAAGAGTATATGCAAATTTTTTGCCATCATTTAATTAAACAGCAATGATATGCGATAATAAAGCTCAAAATACATTATACAAATTGACAATTTGTATAATGTATTCAATATTTTTAAGCAGCAATAAATCCATGTTATTAAAACTGACAGAACATATAAACAGTTGTCGTGGCAATATAACTACCGGATGGAATTATTTATTCAAGTGGAAGATGAGAGCGCCACTTACCGGGATGCCTATTTGTTGCTCAGCAACCGGTATGATGTGCCGGAAGAAGTTGCAGCGGTTTATGTCAAGCGCTGGCGTATTGAAGTGTTCTATCGTACCTATTATGCTACGCAAGGTGGGAATGTAATAAAGAAGGCGCCGAAGAAGCCCTATCCCACCGCGAAATGGTTAGATACTTATTCAACGCCAGTCATCGGATTTGCTGTTACGGGCAACAAATCCAAGTTTATCTTGACACAACTGGTAATCGGTTTTCAAGGTTCATCGAAAAATTTTGGCCTCCGCATCCATTTTTACGGTTGCGGGACTGGCATTATTCACCAATAACTGCATAGCTCATGTATTTTTAATATTTAAAGGTTTTTATAGCCGAACGTAGAAAATAATATAAATAACCCAGCGCGGCCATCAATTCACATTTTTAACGAGGTGAGAAAAATAAAAACGCCTGATCATTTCATCTCCCTGCCGGAAGCTGTCAAGCTGAACCGGGAGCAGGTTGCGGAAAACCATAAAAGATACCTCAACTCCGGCCTGGCCATGATGTTGAGTCTTTTAAATTTTGACAAACAGTTTATAAAGGCTGAAGGAATTAAGGTCTGGGACAGCGACGGCAACCTTTACCTGGACTTTTTAGGCGCCTACGGCGCTTTGAATTTAGGGCACAACCACCCGCGCGTTCTGGCGGCTTTGGAACAGGTGAAAGAATTCCCCAACATGCTGCAGGCGTCGCTCGGCACCGTCGTAAGCGCTCTGGCGCAAAACATAGCCGCGATAACCCCGGGGGACCTGCAACGTTCCTTCTTCTGCAACAGTGGGGCGGAAGCCGTGGAAGGCGCGCTGAAGCTGGCGCGGGCGGCTACCGGACGGCAAAGGATTGTTTACTGCGAAGGCTCCTTTCACGGCAAAACCATGGGCGCCCTGTCGGTAACCGGACGCGAGCAATACCAGAAAGCTTTCCAGCCCTTAATCCCAGGCATAGTGTCAATACCTTTCGGCGACTTAAATGCGCTTGAAGACAAATTAAAAGATAAAACCGCCGCCGCCTTTATTGTCGAGCCCATTCAAGGCGAAGCCGGCATCATCCTCCCGCCGGCAGGCTACTTGTCCGGCGCCAGGCAAATATGCGCTAAATATAACACGCTGCTCATATTTGATGAAATCCAAACCGGACTGGGACGCACCGGAGAGATGTTCGCCTGCCGGCATGAAAACGTCACGCCCGACATCATGTGTCTGGCCAAATCCCTTGGCGGCGGAGTTATGCCTGTTGGCGCTTTTATCACCACAGACGATATCTGGGAAAGAGCGTACGGTGGTATGGAAAAAGCGCGGCTCCACACTTCCACTTTCGGCGGCAATACCTGGGCGGCAGCCGCAGCCATAGCGACACTGGAAGTACTTTATGAGGAAGATCTGCCTGAACGGGCGCGTAAAAACGGCGACTACCTGCTGGCCGGGCTTAACAGGTTAAAAGAGAATTACCCTCTGATCAAAGAAGTGCGCGGCCGCGGCCTGATGGCCGGGCTCGAATTCAATCAGCCTGAAGGGTTCGTCGTAAAAGCAACTCTGGGACTGGCAAACAAAATTTCGCAAGAGTACATGGGTAGTTTGATCGCCGTGGAATTGCTCAACAAATACCGGATTATCACCGCTTACACCCTGAACAACCCCAACGTCATCCGCTTGGAGCCGCCCCTGCAGGTAACCAGGGAACAAATAGACACCTTGCTGGAAGCCCTGGACGGCATTTTCAGGAAACACAAAGGTTTTATCAGTTTAGCCGCCACCAGCGCAAAAACGATTTTTAAGTCATTCACGAAAAAGTCATCATGATCAATATAACTCTTGACCCGGCAGGGCCTTTAGGCAAAGGTCCGACATGAAAAGCCCCGGATTAGGCAAGGCATAGGTTTACAGCACGTCCTCAAAGCCATTATCCTTCAAGGCCTGTACGGCCTTCTTGATATCCTGCGCCTTGTCCTTATGACAGACAAGCAAACTGTCATTTTCACAGACAACAATCAGATCTTCAACACCGATTACAGCCACAATATTATCCGGAGAGTATACATAAGTATCTTTTGTCTCCAGAAATACTCCATTGCCTTCAAGAGCGTTCCCGCTCTTATCCTTTTTAGCGTAACGGTCCAAAGCCGTCCACGACCCGAGGTCGTCCCACCCAAAATCACCGCGGATCACTAAAACACGCTCCGTACGTTCCAGAATGCCATAATCAACTGAGATTTTTGGCAAACCGTTGTATACTTCTCTGAGTGTGTCGTCATATTGTTCCATGCCCATTGTCCGCTCAATTATTCTTAAACCTTCAGCCAACTCAGGGATGTGTATTTCAATCAATGCGCTGATCAGATCGACGCGCCAGACAAACATGCCGCTATTCCATAAATAATTCCCCTGGAAAAGAAACTCCAAAGCTTGAGCATAGTTTGGTTTTTCTAAAAATTTATCGACCACGTAAGCTTTTATCCCGGCGAACTCATCAAATTGCTCACCCTGACAAATGTATCCATACCCGGTCTCAGGTCTGTGCGGGGCGATGCCGAGGGTAATAATATTTTCACCTCTGCCGGCTGCCGCTATAGCGCCTTTAATAATATCCTTGAACCTGGGAACGTCATTTATGTAATGATCCGCCGGCAACACGATCATCACGTCAAAAGGGTTTTTTTGCCGCACAACCAGCGCGGCCAGTCCGACAGCCGCCGCGGTATCCCGTCCAAAAGGTTCAACAATGATATTGCTTTGCGGTATTTGCGGAATTTGTTTAATTATTATATCCTTAAACTCCGCTCCGGCCACTACATAAATATCCTCCATGTTTACTAATCCTTGCACCCGTTCTACCGTTTGCTGCAGCATGGTTTTATTTTCAATTAAGTTTAAAAACTGTTTTGGCAAAGCCATTCTACTGCGCGGCCAAAATCGCTCACCCCTGCCGCCGGCCATGATGACTACACAAGCCATACCCACCACCCTCTCAGAAAATATTGGCAGCCGATCTATATTAGATTATATCATACAACATGACGGCCGCCGTCGACATATAAAATTTGTCCGGTTATGTAACTTGTCTCTTCATCACAGAAAAATAATACCACGTTCGCCACATCGTCAATCCTACCTGGTCTCTTGATAGGCTGGGCGTTAATAACTTTTTCTTGTGTCTCCGGCGGCAGCCTTCTGGCCATAGGCGCTTCAATAAAGCCGGGCGCCACAATATTTATTGTGACACCAAAATTAGCGAATTCCAGGGCCAGGGCTCTCGTCAGCCCCACTACCCCGGCCTTGGCCGCGGAATAATTTGATTGACCGGGATTTCCCAGCCAGGCGCGGGAGGTTATATTGACCACGCGTCCGAATCCCTGCGCCCGCATATGGCCTAAAACAGCTTTGCAGCATAACCAGGAGCCTTTCAGACAGGTATTGATTACAAGTTCCCAGTCTTCCACAGGCATTTTTAATATTGAGTTGTCTTTCAGCGCGCCGGCGTTGTTCACGAGAATATCCACGCTCCCGAAAACATGGGCGGCTTCTTCCGCCATAGCGCTGACTTCCAGCCAATTGGTCACATCCGCCCTGGCGGCTATTGCCCTGCCACCCGCGGTATTAATTTGCGCGGCTACAGATTCCGCGTTATCACCGTTAAGGTCGCATACCACGATATTCGCGCCGTTTTGCGCCAGTTTTGCCGCGATACCGGCGCCAATTCCGCTGCCCGCGCCGGTTATAATAGCAGTTTTGTTTGAAACACCCATAATTTTGCCACTCCCTCTCAAAATATCTGCTCATTATAGTACTATTTAGGTATTCAGGAGTCAGTAGTCAGCATTCAGAATTTAACGTTAAGATAAGCCAGTTTCTCATTCGTACTATTCAGTTTAACCCGGCTGAGGTATGGTGTTATCGTTAGCGAACGACTTGCGGAGCGCCGGTAACAATAGCCGGCGAAGCGAGGGTAACCAAACGCGACGCGAAACCAGCGGGCTACCAGCGTTACGAATCTGAGCACAACTGACAACTAGTCTAGTGGATAACTGACTTCTTCCATAACCAGCCTATCGCCGCCTTTGCAGCGCCGCTGGTTCGGTCCGACATTCTAACTCCTGACTCCTGAATTCACAGTCTTCTTTAGAAGTAATAAGAGAACCCTCTATATTTTGGGTTCCCTTTATTCCTTACATGAAACACAACATATATTTTAAAAAATAAGGAACGGGTTGTAGCGCTTTTCCATGCCGATAGTGGTCGCGGGACCGTGGCCCGGGTACACATTTGTTTCCGGCGGGAATTGTAAAAGCTTCTTCTTGATTGATTCGATGAGCTGGGTATGACTGCCTCCAGGAAAATCTGAGCGGCCAACCGAACCCGCGAAAAGTGTATCCCCGGAAAATATCACGTCAGGACCGCATTTGAGGCTGATTCCCCCTTTGGTGTGCCCCGGTGTGTGAATTACTTCCATAGTTTCTTTTCCAAACTTGACAATATCCCCGTCTTTAAGCAGTTGGTCCGGCGCGCGCATTTTCGCCGCGGGCCCCACATATGTCGAAAGGTTTTTACCCGCGTCAGTCAACATACCGGCATCTTCAGCGTGGATCAGCACTTTGGCGCCGGTGCCCCGCTGCACTTCATCCAGCGCGCCGATATGGTCAATGTGCCCATGGGTCAGAATAATATATTTGACTTTAAGACCTAACGATGCGATCCTTTTTAAAATTCTGCCGCCTTCCGCCCCCGGGTCTATTACCACTGCTTCTTTTGTTTCCTCACATCCGACAATAAAACAATTCGCGTCAATGGAGCCTACCGAAAATCCATCCAGAATCATAAATTCAACCTCCGCTAATTAAAATATCTTATTACTGTCAAGCAGTATTGTTACCGGCCCGTCGTTGATTATTTCCACAACCATATGCTCGCGGAAACAGCCTTTTGCCACTCTTAAGCCAAGTTTTTCCAACTCCGCGTTAAATATTTCATAAAGACACCCTGCTTCTTCAGGAGACGCGGCGTCGAAAAAATTTGGTCTTCTTCCTTTACGGCAGTCTCCATATAAGGTAAACTGCGAAACCGACAGCACTTCCCCTCCAACTTCCCTGACAGAAAGATTCATCTTGCCGTCCGCATCTTCAAATATTCTTAAATTGGCAATCTTGTCCGCTAGATACGCCGCCCCTGCCACAGTGTCACCGCGCCCCACTCCTAGGAGCACCACCATACCGTGTCCGGTCTCACTCACAATTTTATTGTCAACAGTCACTGAACCCCTGACAACTTTCTGCACAACAGCCCGCAACATTTACCTCCCCGGTTTCTTAATTTACGGTTTCCGCCCGATTTTCCACCGTCGGCCGGCCGCTGAAGCTGACACGCCTAATATCATAAATGTCCTTGATCCGTCTTATTTTATTCATTATAAACTCAAGCTGCTCCAGCCCCTTTGTTTCCAACACCATATCTATCACCGCGCCCCTCTCTTTTTTACCCCTCGCGGTAACCCAGTTGGCACTGATCTTCATCTCTAAAAGTACTGACATCACATCATTTAAAAGCCCCGCGCGGTCCATACCGGTTACTTCCAGCTTAACCTGGAAAGGTTCTTCAAATTCCTTGTCCCAGGCGACTTCCACCAATCGCTCCGGTTCCTCCCGGACCGCGTACGCTATGTTTCTGCAATCTGTCCGGTGAATCGACACACCCCTTCCCCTGGTTATATACCCGATGATCAAGTCGCCCGGCACCGGATTGCAGCAATGTGACAGCCTGATCAGCAGGTTGTCGATACCTTTGATGCGAATTCCCTGAGTGGGTTTGCCCCATCCGCCGGAAGGCCTTGTTTCATTGATTAATGTCTGGGCTTCTTCAGCGAGCAAGCCTTTTTTTTCAGTTTTTGCCTCCTCCATCTTTATCTTTGACAGAATATAATTAGCAGTGATCACTCCATCGCCGATAGCCGCGTACAAATCTTCAACAGTCAAAATATTTAACCGCTTGCCGATATCCAGCAGTTTATCGCTTTTAAGCTGTTCAGCCTCTATTCCCTGTTTCTTTACTTCGCGGTCAAAGCTTTCTTTTCCTTTCAGGATATTTTCTTCACGCTGCTCCTTTTTAAACCACTGCCTTATTTTTGTCTTTGCCTGGGAAGTTTTTGTTATATTAAGCCAACCTCTTTTGGGAGCGCTGTTTTTCGACGTCATAATTTCAATAATATCGCCATTTTTTAACTTGTATTCAAGCGGCACGATGCGCCCGTTTACTTTCGCTCCGATGCAGCGGTGACCAACCGCTGTATGAATCCGGTAAGCAAAATCCAGGGGCATTGAGCCTGCCGGCAGTTCAATTACATCACCTTTAGGCGAGAATACGAAAACCGTGTCTGCAAATATATCTATCTTTAAGCTTTCCATGAATTCCCTGGCGTCACGCAGGTCATGCTGCCATTCCAGGAGTTGGCGCAGCCAGGCCAGCTTCTTATCAAAATCACTATCGCCCCGGCCGCCTTCTTTATAGCGCCAGTGAGCGGCTATACCGTATTCAGCGGTCCGGTGCATCTCCCACGTGCGTATCTGTATTTCCAGAGGTTCCCCATTCGGCCCGATAACTGTTGTGTGGAGGGATTGATACATATTCGACTTCGGCATGGCGATATAATCTTTAAAACGCCCAGGTATGGGAGTCCACAGAGTGTGAATGATACCGAGCGCGGCGTAGCAGTCCCGCACTGTTTTCACAAGGCAGCGCACGGCCATTACATCATAAATCTCGTTCAAGTCTTTTTGCTGCTTGATCATCTTTGCGTTGATGCTGTATAAGTGCTTGGGGCGGCCTTTAATACCGGCGTCAACTCCCATGACCGCCAGTTTGTCCTTCAAAAGTGAACTCACCGAGCAAATATATTCTTCACGCTTGCTTCTGGTCTTGGCAATTTTATCCGCTAATGACGAATACTTTAACGGATCTTTAAAGCTAAACGCCAAATCTTCCAGTTCCCACTTGATCCGGTAAATTCCTAAACGGTGCGCTAACGGAGCGAATATTTCCAGAGTTTCTTCCGCTATTTCCACCTGCTTCGCCACCGGATGATATTTCAACGTGCGCAGGTTATGCAGACGGTCGGCCAGTTTGATCAAAATCACCCTGATGTCCTTAGCCATGGCGAGAAACATCTTGCGAAGATTTTCCGCCTGTTGTTCTTCTTTAGATATATACTCAATCCTGCTTAACTTTGTCACTCCGTCCACTAAAAGAGCTACTTCATTACCAAAACGCTCTTCGATGTCGGCCAATGCGACTCCAGTGTCCTCCACCACGTCGTGTAGCAGAGCGGCGATAACAGTTTCTTGATCCAACTCGAGTTCCGCCAGGATTTTAGCCACTTCCACCGGATGGACGATAAAAGGTTCACCCGAAAACCTTTTCTGCCCCCGGTGCGCTGCTTCGGCATATTTATAGGCGTCGCTG
This sequence comes from Pelotomaculum terephthalicicum JT, assembly GCF_022410535.1. Taxonomy (GTDB): domain Bacteria; phylum Bacillota; class Desulfotomaculia; order Desulfotomaculales; family Pelotomaculaceae; genus Pelotomaculum_D; species Pelotomaculum_D terephthalicicum. Next base: position 49,467 of record NZ_JAKNBL010000016.1, on the reverse strand, counting down.
ATGGACGACAAGTCCGCCCTGGAATTATATTCCTTTAACCGCTGCATTAAATCATCGAAATATGCTCCGCTCTCCGCGGGCACATATTCCGACCGGTCAGGCAGTTCGTTATTTGCAGAGGCGCAGGCTGGATTAATATCCATAACAATCATGTTCCTTTTTCATAATTACACTATGTTATTTGTATTATAATCTATAAGGTACCATATTGCCCAAACCTAAATAAAATTATTTAAAGGGTCCTTCAAAAGCTTCATCATCCAGGCCATTGATTCCTCTCTTACCCGGTGAAGACGCAAATATGTCTGGGAACTGTGCAGATCCCGTTTTCCCCCGGGCGCCGGCAGTAAACTTACATGAATGGCCTCTTCTTTTCTTTCCGCTTTAAGGAGTCCAAGCTCCTGAAGAACCTTTATCGCTATTTGCACAGTATACTCGCGCACGTGCAGGAAACCTGACTCCGTCAACGACCGGACCATCTGCCCGGGCTCCAGTATAAACCGCCCGTACTTGTTGATCTTGCGGCGAACAATTGTGTAAAAAAGGGCCAGGCAATCCCTGTCCGGTGTCAGCGCGGCAAGGTAAGAGCTATTCTTTTCAAAGTCATCGGTTCCAAAAAGCAAATAAACAGAGCCTTTTGTTTGCACCATTTCTGTAACATTATTAAACATTGTCCGGTTAAAGGGCAGGTGATAAATTATTGCATGACCTGCTTTAATATTTAAAGAACGTGCCATAGACGGAGTGGCCACCAGTATGCTCAGCTCGCCATTCTGAAATCTGACAGCGTTCTCCAATAAATCTTTTTCAGGCAACAAACCATGGCAGCAGGCAAGTTTACCTTTCAGCGACGGGAAAGATAATTGCAGATAATAGGCAATTTCAATTGTTTGGTAAGCGCAGGCGGTGATAATCACCGTAGGTATTTCATCAGCAGCCAAATCTCTTAATCTGTCCTGCCTGTCTATAGATTCGCGCAGGTCAATAAATTCCGGCTTTGCTTGATTATTCTTCATTTCATATAAATAAGGCCGCATTTCCGCTGAATGGCCGTTATTCAGCGTCTCAAGGATGAATTCCGGTATAAAAAGCTCCTCCTGATTTTGAGAGACATTTTTTGTTACATATTCCTCCCAAGAACTGCTCTTGCTGTTTTCTTGTGTGGAAAGCTCCAATAATGCCGGTATCCCCACGTCCTTGACTTCCAGTTGCAAAGAGCGCCGTCCGTTATACTCATTTATACCGGGCACAAAAGCCAGATCAACCGACTCATCTGTGGCGAGCACCTCCGCGTAAGCGCCAAGATCAAAACCGATACCGTCAACCGTCACTCCTTCGGAATACAAGAGCATCTTCAGGTGCGCGGAGTCCCTGCCCACACCCCGGCAGGTTTTCACCAGCGCTTCACGGCAGCCTAAAAGAGGGACCGGATTGCTATGTCCATACGGCTGCATAAGTTCAATTTCATTTACCAGTTCTTCTGAGACCTGATTTAGACTAATTAAGCCGTCAAGGTTTAAACGAGGAACCATTTTTTTATCGTCAAGTACTTTGCCGGCGTAATTATTTATTTCCCTGGAAAATTCCTCAATCTTGTCCGCGGGGAGCGAAAACCCCGCCGCCAGGGCATGCCCTCCATACTTCAGCAAATATTCCCGGCATTGCGAGAGAGCGCCGTAAATGTTAAAAGCCGGGATGCTTCTCGCTGAACCTTTACCTGTTTCCCCCTCCAGAGATATCAGCAGCACCGGACGATAAAAACGTTCCAGCAGGCGTGCGGCGACAATGCCGATTACTCCCGGGTGCCAACCCGCCGAGGCCAGCACAATAACTTTTTCCTTGGCGGTACCCGGCTGATCGCCAAGCATTGCCAGGGACTCCTGCATAACTTTTGCTTCTATTTCCTGCCTGATCTTGTTGCCCGTGTGCAGCTCGTTGGCTAATTCCCATGCTTCTCCAATATTATCAGTAAGCAACAGCCGCGCCGCCAAATCAGGGCTGCCGATACGTCCCGCCGCGTTTAAGCGGGGCACGAGTCTGAAGCCCACCTCACTGGCTCCAATAGTATCTTTAATGCCGCTTACCCCGATCAAGGCCTGAATACCCGGCCTTTTAGAATTCGCGAGGCTTGACAACCCATGCTTAACGAGGATGCGGTTTTCACCGTGGAGAGGAACAATATCAGCTATGGTGCCAAGACAGCAGAGGTCCAGGTAATCATGCCAGGCTTGTCTTTCATAACCGTCATTTTCCAAAAGCGCTTGCGCAAGTTTTAGCGCGACACCCACCCCGGCTAAATCTTTAAACGGGTAGCCGCAATCCGGTCTTTTCGGATTAATCACCGCCGGCGCCTGCGGCAGGACCGGGGGAGGTTCATGGTGATCCGTAATAATCAAGTCCAATCCGTTTTCACGCGCCCAGGCTGCTTCTTCCAGAGCGCTAATGCCACAATCAACTGTAACAATCAGGCTTGTCCCTTTTTCTTTACATCGCATCAAAGCGTCAATATGCAATCCGTAGCCATCGTCCAAACGATTCGGAATATAATATTCAACCACTCCGCCTAAATGCCGCATAACCTGTACCAGCAGCACAGCTGCCGTAATCCCGTCAGCGTCATAATCACCGTAAACCAATATTTTTTTCCTTGCTTGCACAGCCTGGTTAATTATCCTGACAGCTGTCCCCATATCCTTTAGCAGGAGCGGATGATAAAGCCTGCCCAGCCCGCAATTGAAAAAGTCCCGGCATTGTTCAACGGTATAAAAACCCCGGTTAATCAGCAACTGAGCCGTAATTAAAGAAATGCCCAATTCACGAGCTAATATTTGCTGCAGAGCCGGAAAAGGGGTTTTAACCTGCCATATTTTTTGTTGTTTGATCTTCGGAGAATATTCCATGACTATTAAAATTATAGCCGACCCGATATGGTTTGGCAACGCAAAACGGTCTGAAACAATTAACGCTGATGGTATTTAACCGGCGGGTTGAACATAAATTCGCCTTCAGCGACATGCAAAAAATCACATGAGTCAGAGGAACGGTTCCGTTGACTCATGTGATTTACTTATAGCGGCATGGATCTTGATCCCGGCCGGCTTCAACCCGGCGAACCGGTCAACCGGTCAGTTAAACAATGCCGTCTATTTCTTTCTGCAAGTCGGTTATGTCTCGGTAATCCGTGGGGATACCCAGGTTTGTGCTTAGTTCGGCAAGTATGCTGTAATTCTCTTTGCCTGCAAGCGGATGCAGAGCCTTGTTCAGTATTCTCTTTTCACCGCTGCTGTTCAGGTATGTCCCCTGTGTTTCCGCAAAAGTCGCCGCCGGCAGAATCACATTTGCCCGGGCGATCTCACTGCTCAGCAGAGGCGCGACGACGACGTTGAAAACATTCTCTTTAATCAGTCCGTCCAGTTTCATGTCATCGTTAACCACGGTCAGCAGGCCGGCCAGATTGCCGTTATTTAGCTCGCTGAGGATATCAGCTTTCTCTTTTACGTCCGCGAGGCCTTCTTCACACAGCCGTGCTCCGTTGACCTTCATGCCCTGCAGGTTTCTGCATCCCGGCAAAAGACTCGGATTTACTCCCATGAAGGCCTGACCGTACAGGTTTCCATAGGGGTTAAAGGCATAGATGCCGGATGCGGAATTTTTCAGGCCGGCCAGGATGCGCAGCATGTGCAGTTCATCGGTGTCGATTTTTTCCGCATTGACAATGACCACCGGGTTCTTTGCCCGCAGGTAGAGCTGGGTAAATTCAACGAGTTTGGCGGGCTTTGTCCGGATGGAGCCTTCTAGTTCTTGTATATCGGTTAACAACCGCTCACGGTCGCGCTCAGTCTCCGCAGCCACATCCTCAGGCTTCAACAAATCGTTCTGCAGAAGGTAACTCAACATGCCCTTAAGGATATACCTTGCCTTCTCGGAACCAACCTTTATGGTCATCTCGGACTCTTTGGCAAACCTGGTGACCCGCGGGCCCGCAAAGACAAGCTGGGCGCCTCCGCTCAGCATTTTTCTGAGCTTATTGGCCAGCACAGGGCTGTCGACGTCCGGGTCACACTTGTATGCAAACACCAGGTCTGCTTTTTCCAGGTCCTTCAGTGAACCGCCGGCGCTTACCAGTATTTCGGCAGGCAAAGGCCTCAAGCTTTCCACTTTGCTTGTGCGCATAGCCATTCGTGCCAGCTTTTGGACAAGATAGCTTTCCTCATTGGTGAGGTTGGGCGAAGCCAGCACAGCCAATGATTCTCCGCCAAGATGATCCCTGACTTTAGCAAGCCCCTGGCAGGCCGCGAAAATTGCCTCCGGCCAGCTTACTTCAGTCAGCTTTCCTTCTTTCCTCATAAGAGGCCTGGTAATCCTGTCCTTACTGTGGATGAAATCATACTCGAAAGCACCCAGTTTGCATAGGTTTCCTTCATTTACCGTGTCTTCTAAAGGAGATCCCGTACCAATGATTTTTTTGCCCGCTATCTTAAGTTCCAAATCACAGTTCATGCTGCACTGCGGGCAAACTGTGTCGATTTTTTCACCTTTCCAGGGAATGGGCTTGGGCAGGTACGTCTTGGCCGTCAGGGCGCCGGTCGGGCACGCTGAAATGCACTGCCCGCAGGATGTACACAAAGTTTCATCAAGCGGTACCCCCATGGACGGTTTTACCACCGCCAGGTAGCCTCTGCCCACAAAGCCCAGGGCGCCTATGCCTTGCACTTCACTGCATATCCTTATGCAAGAGCCGCAGAGTATGCACTTATTGACATCACGGGCTATTTGCGTGTTGTCTTCCTGGATGAAATGGTCTTGTCTTTGTCTGACAAACCTGTCCGCCTCAGCTTTGTATTCGGTTGCCAGACTTCTCAGCTTGCATTCATAGGCGTCAAGACACCCGCAGGAAAGACACCGCATGGCCTCTTGCCGGGCCATTCCCTCGGTGAAGGTGGAAGCCACCTCTTGGAAACCGTTCCTCCTGGCTTTGGCCTCCATAACTGTCTTGCGGCCACGGGGCAGCTTGGGATATTTACTAAACTCTTCCCTGTCGATCTCGGAGAGTTCTCCTTTTGAGTGATTGTAAGGCTTGGCAGCAAGGTCCATTTGAGGGTTCGTCAAAAACATGTTTATAGCTAAGGCTGCTCTTTTCCCGGCCGCCACTGCCTCGACCACTGTAGCCGGGCCGCTGACGCAGTCTCCGCCGGCAAAGACATTATCCAGGCGGGTTTTCTGGGAGTCTGACTGGGCAGAGACCCTGTTTCTATCCAGCACTTCACTGCCTTCCAGACAGGCAGTGTCAACCTTTTGCCCGACTGCGCAGATCACGCTGTCGACCTGAATCTGGAATTCCGAGCCCTGCACCGGTACCGGCCGCCGCCGGCCGCTGCTGTCCGGCTCTCCCAGGGCCATCCTGACGCATGTGCAACTTTGGATAACACCGTTGCTGCCTTCCAGGCTGACGGGGTTAACCAGGAATTGAAAGACGACTCCTTCCTCGCGCGCTTCTCTTACTTCTTCCTCGCTGGCCGGCATCTCCTCTTCGGAGCGCCGGTAGAGAACAATTACTTCCTGCGCGCCCTTTCTTAAAGCTGTCCGCGCGCAGTCAATGGCGGTATTCCCGCCGCCTACTATCGCCACCCGGGCGCCAAGATTGATATCCTTGCCATCGGTAACGTCCCGCAGGAATTTGATGCCGTGAACGGCCATGTCTTCCCCGGGAATCCCCAGCCCTTGGGAAGCCTGGGCGCCAATGGCCAGGAAAACGGCGTCATATTTCTTCCTGAGGCTGTCCAGGGTGAAATCTTTCCCTAATACGGCATTATATTTTACTTCACGGCATAATTTAACCACCTTGGCCAGTTCCGTATCCATCAGCGCTTTCGGCAGGCGGTATTCTGGAATGCCGTAGCGCATCATCCCGCCGAGTTTGTCATTGGCTTCCAGAACGGTCACCTCATGTCCCTGCAGGGCTAGATAATAAGCCGCCGCAAGACCGCCGGGACCGCCGCCGACCACGGCTACACTACAGCCGGTAGAAGGCAGGGCGGCGGGGACAGACTCACCATCAATGTCCAAGTCGCCGACAAACCGCTTGAGGTCGCATATAGCAACAGGCTCGTCGACAAGATTGCGCCGGCAGTTTTTTTCACAGAAAGCCGGGCACACCCTGCCCACTGATGCCGGGAAGGGGAGTTGCTCATTAATCAGGCGCACGGCCTCGTCAAATTGGCCGTCGGCAATCATGGCAACAAATCCCTGTATGTCTATTCCCGCCGGACAGGCATTCTTGCAGGGGGCTTCACAGTCACCGTAGTGTGTGGAAAGCAGCAGCTCCAGCGCCGTCTTCCTCATGGTTGCCAGTTCTTCAGTGTTTGTTTTTATTACCATGCCCGGGCCGACTTTTGTCGCACACGCCGGCATGGGCCGGCGCCCCCCTTCCATTTCAACCAGGCACAGGCGGCAAGCGCCAAACGGTTCCAGCCTCGGGTCATGACACAGGACTGGTATGTCTATACCGTTTTCCCGGGCTGCATCCAGGATGCTCATATTTTCGTCAACTTTGATTTTCGCTCCGTCTATCGAAATATCAACCGTAGCCATTTTTTCCCTCCTCCGCTCTGGGGTTATTCCGCTGTAACGGCTTCAAACTTGCAATTATCTATGCAGACGCCGCAATGAATGCATTTTTCAGTGTCGATGGTGTGAGGTACCTTTTTGTCCCCTGAAATGGCTCCGGCGGGACAGTTTTTACGGCAAAGTCCACACCCGGTACACTTCTCAGCGATAATCGAGTATACAAGCAAGTCCTTGCATTTTTTCGCAGGACATTTATGATCCAGAATATGTTTTTCATATTCGTCCCTGAAGTACTTCAAGGTGGTGAGTACCGGGTTGGGTGCCGTCTGGCCCAGCCCGCAGAGGGACCCCTGGCTGATGCTGGCTGCCAGTTCCTCGAGCTTGGCCAGGTCATCATTGTCACCCTTACCTTCTGTTATCCTGTCCAAAATAAGTTTCATCTGCCTGGTCCCCACCCGGCAGAAAGTACATTTTCCGCATGACTCGCTCTGGGTGAAGTTTAAGAAGAACTTGGCCACATCCACCATGCAGGTGGTCTCGTCCATAACCAATAGGCCGCCTGAGCCCATGATTGAACCGATCTGAGCCAGCGAGTCGTAATCGATAGGTGTGGAACAAAGGTTGGCGGGTATACAGCCGCCTGACGGCCCGCCTGTTTGGACTGCTTTGAACGGCCTGTCCTCAACGATCCCCCCGCCGATGTCAAAAACGATCTCGTTGATGGATACGCCCATCGGCACTTCCACCAGTCCACCCCGCTTCACTTTCCCCGCCAGGGCAAAAACCTTGGTTCCCTTGCTTTTTTCCGTCCCGTAAACGTTGTAAGCGGAAGCGCCTTGCTTAATAATAAAGGCTACGTTGGCAAGAGTTTCCACGTTGTTAATGATAGTGGGCTGACCCCAGAGACCCGACTGCGCCGGGAAAGGCGGCCGCAACTTCGGCATGCCCCGCTTTCCTTCAACGGACATGATCAAAGCGGTTTCCTCGCCGCAGACAAAGGCCCCCGCTCCTTCGCGCAATTGAATATCAAAGGAAAAACTGCTGCCAAAAAGATTTTCTCCCAAAAGCATTTTTTCTTTGGCCTGAGCTATGGCCTTCGTCAACCTGGATACAGCCAGGGGGTACTCTGCCCGCACGTATATATATCCCCCTGAAGCCCCTATGGCATATCCCGCAATAAGCATGCCTTCAATAACGCTGTTCGGGTCGCTTTCCAGAACGCTTCTATCCATGAACGCGCCGGGGTCGCCCTCGTCTGCGTTGCATATTACATACTTGGCGCTGCCTTGGTTGGCCTGGGCAAAACTCCACTTGAGCGCCGTTGAAAATCCTGCACCTCCCCGGCCGCGCAAGCCGGAAAGTTCTATTTCTTTGATCACCTGCTCAGGGGTCATCTCCGTAACGGCTTTTCTTATAGCCTCGTAACCCCCGACACCGATATAGTCATTTATATCTTCGGGGTCGATCACACCGCAGTTTCTTAATACGATGCGCTGCTGTTTGGACAGAAACTCCGCCCCGGTCACCTCATGAACATTGCTGAACATCAGGTTGTCTTCTACCGGACGGCCGGTTTCCAGAAACCCTTTGACTATCTTCTCAGCAGTTTCAGGTGTTACTTTTCCATATATATAACGTTCATTTTTTTCCGGGAATGACAATTCGAGATTGGGTTCGCTGTAACACATGCCCAGGCAGCCCGTCCGCTTTAGTTCAATGTCTTTTTTTCCGTCAAGATATTTCGCCAGGGATGCAAATACCTTGTCAGCGCCGGCCGCTATGCCGCATGTAGCCAAGCCTACTTTAATTACTGTCTTTGGCTTCTTTGCAGTCTTTGCAGTCTTTGCAGTCTTTGCTGTTGCCATTATTTATCATCTCCCTCAAGGACCCCTATTGAAGACTTTTCGGCCTTTTCCCGGGATTTTATTTGTCTGACGATTTTTTGTATGGATTTAGGCGTAACCCCGCCGTAAACAGTCTCATTAACCATCATCACCGGGGCCATGCTACAGCATCCCAGGCAGGCGACAGTTTCAAGTGAAAATAATCCGTCCTCGCTGGTGCCTCCCTCCGCGGCACCGGTATACTCCTCAATCGCCCGCGCCACTTTTTCCGCGCCGCCCAGGTGGCACGCGGTGCCGCAGCAGGCCTTGATAAGGTATTTGCCCGGCGGCTGCAACCGAAATTGTGAGTAAAATGTAGCAATACCGTATAATTCGCTTTCCGGGATGCCGGTATATTCGGTTATGCGGGAAATCATGGCCGGGGTTACACAGCCGAACATGGACTGAACTTTTTGCAGGATGATGATAGCGGCACCGGGCCCGTTGTTGTTCTGGATTAACTGGTCGAGAGCAATGATTTTTTCATCCGGTAATACGCCAACCATTTCATCGCTCATAGTTATTACCCCCCCTTGAATAAATAATTGGTGTGCCCCGGCAATATGGACTTATCACAAGTTAAACTTTCCTCTATGTCTTGACATATTGCCGCAAATATTTTTTATTTGTTAAACCCCTGACCCATTCAGGGTTTTAAGCAGTTCCACTTTCGAATCCTTATGCTTTTCAAACACGCTGACAATCCTTAACACCTTGACGTCTTTTACCCACGGCTTAGCCTCGATTTTACGGGCAACGGCTTCTACTGAAACAGGCGCTTCAATCATGACCACGACATCTGTCACATTGCCCACAACCGGATCAACGAAGTCCACTTCAGGCACCTTTTCCAGTTCCAGCAACTCGTCCACAAACTCCTTTCGCCCCACGTCATCGTTGGCGGTAACCAAAAGATAAGCTCTTAAACCCATGATAACTCCTCCTCAAATTTTTTGTCTCAGACACATTTAAACTCAAAAATCATTGCTCAGACATACGTGTGAACGACCAATTTTGTTTACCGCAGCTATTTTGGTTAAGTACAGAATACGAGGCGTTCTGTGTACGCAGTAGTTAAACCTGGCGGTTTAATTGCAGGGGTTTTGTGTTTACTTAACCAAATATATATAAGTCACCATTGAAATTGAACAGAATGTTTGATGATCGGGCTGCTGGTAAAAGATTGTCTTCCACCTCAGAAACAAATAGCATAGTGGTAACTAATTGGCGAACGAGCATAACATAATTATAGCAACAAATTATCATAATGCAACATATATTCACACAATACGCTGGAACTTCCGGCATAAACAAAATGGAAGCCCTCGAAAATATTGACTTCCACTTGCCATAAGCCTCAGCCGCTAATTTCCACTGGACCTAGGCGGTATTATTAAATCCAATCTTATCGTCTATTTTTATCGCATGACATACTGTTCGGCTTTCCAGCCGCAGTCTGGCGGCAGTCACTGCAATTCAAGGCGCACGGCTCCGCGTGAATTAAGATATGAATGCCGGATAACCTGACTGAAATTTCCTCTTCAATTTGATTGCAAATATTATGCGCTTTATTAATAACCATGTTTTCGGGCACCACCAGGTGGAGGTCCACATAACGCTGAGAACCGGCTTTTCTAGTTCTTAGTTTGTGGAATTCCACAAATTCAGCGGAATATTTATTGAGAACTTCTTTGATAATTTTCTCGTCAGTTTCCGGCAAACGTGCGTCTAATATACTTTGCATAGAGTCCCTGATCAGTTTTATCGCGGCATTGAAGATTAGCAGTGACACACCGATTGCGATTAATGGATCAATGATGGTGAGACCGGTAATCCTGATCGCGATAATCCCGGCCAAAACCCCTAAAGACGTGTAAACATCGGTAAGCAAATGCCAGGCGTCGGCTACCAGCGCCGGTGAATCAGTCCTTTGGCCGACAATGGATAATTTTCTGGAAACGAAAAAGTTAACTATGGCGGATATCGCCATCACCGCGGCCCCCATGTCCAGAGCATGAATCTCCGTCTGACCGAATAGCTTCGGATAGGCGTTGTATATAATGATCAGCGCAGCGCCCATGATTAATATTGCTTCAGTAATACTGGCGACATTCTCAAATTTTCCATGACCGTAGTGATGACGCTCGTCAGCCGGCTTGGATGATTCCCTGACGGAAAAAAAAGCGATTAGCGCGGCAATCAGATCCAGCCCGGAGTGAATCGCCTCTGATATTACGCCGACGGAATTCATGGTAACCCCTATTGCCAGTTTTCCCAATGTTAATGCTGTGTTAGAAGCTATTGACAGACGGGCTACCTTCATCTTTTCATTCATATGCTGCACCACTCCCGCAATGAAAAAAGCCCATGGAACTCATCTTCTGCGAATAGATGCAGTCCCACGGGCGATACCGCTGCCTTGCGGCCCGACCGGTTTTACCGGCCTGACTTAAAAGTAGTATAGCACAATATTTTTTTTACTACAACCGGTGTCCAGGCATAATTGAAAAAGAAAATTGACATTTTAAAGGCAATGCATTTAGAATATAACATATTATTTTATTAGTCGTTTCGAAAAGCAGGTGAGGTTGTGATACTTGTAAAAGCGACAGAAATTGCTTATGACATTATGATGAATCCGGTAGTGCTGCTAATTGATGAAAATCAATTAAAGGCGCTGCCAATCTGGGTTGGTCCGTTCGAAGCCAACTCCATATCATTGGCTCTTCAGGGAATTTGTCTGGACCGGCCTTTGACCCATGACTTGTTAATAGGAATCTGCGATAAGCTCGAAGCAAGATTCAGCATGGTAATTATCAATGACGTTATCGAAGGAACATATATGGCTGAATTGCACATGTGGCATCATGACAGGGAGTTGGTAATCGATTCGCGACCCAGTGACGCCATCGCTTTGGCTATTCGCACCAAAACACCTATCTATCTGAGTGATAAAGTAGCGGAAGGCTTTTTAGCGCTAAAGGATTTATTAAATGAAGAACAGCAGAATGAATTAAAAAAACTCCTCGATCCCGGCAGAATAAATGAACTCAAGAAATCTCTTCACTAGCAAGTTTTTTTGAGGCTGAACTTAACATCTGACTGGCGTGGCGTCTGGAAATGTCCGTTACGTCTTTGCCGCCCAGCATTCTTGCCAGTTCATCCACCCTTTCTGCAAAATCAAGTTTATCCACTTTTGAAACCGTGCGCTCACCGTCGAACTCCTTGCTCACCCGGTAGTGCGCACCGGCGTAGCTGGCTATTTGAGCCGCATGGGTAACACATATAATCTGATGATGTTCGCTAATCACAGCCAGTTTTTCCGCGACGGCATGCAGCGCCCGGCCGCCAATTCCGGCATCCACCTCGTCGAATATGATCACTGGAATTTCGTCTGCCTCCGCCAGCAGTGCTTTCAAGGCAAGCATAATCCGGGAAAGCTCACCTCCCGAGGCGATTTTAGCCAGTGGTTTCAACGGTTCGCCAGGATTCGGCGAAATCAGGAATTCAACACGTTCCGCACCGCCCGGTGACAAGCCGTTAATCCCGGTAAAAACTACCTGGAATTTAACCCTGCCCATCTCCAAATCAACTAGTTCGCGCGACACTTCCTCCTCAAGCTTTTTTGCCGCCCGTACGCGGCGGGAGCTCAAGATTTCGGCGGCCTTCAGGTAAGACTGCTCTAATTTTTTCAATTCCCCGGCGGCAATGGCGGCTAATTCTTTATTACCCTCAAGTATTTCCAGTTCATTCCGGGCCTGTGCAAGATAATCCAGTATTTCTGGAATCGTGGGCGCATACTTTTTTTTCAAATTATTAAGGAGTGCCAGTCTTTCTTCCACAGCTTCCAGCCTTTGGGGATTCAGTTCCACTCTGTTCCGCAGGGCGGCCAGCTCCCGGGCGGTATCTTCCGCTTGATAGAAAACATTTTCCAGGGACTGGTACAAGCATGCCGCGCTTTCGTCTAAAAGCGCCAGATCTTTGAGCAAATCCATGGCCTTGGCCAACAAATCCGTTACCGGCGCCTGCCCGTGCGCGCCTTCATAAATCAATGAATATGATTCAGCGGCGAGAAGGCATATTTTCTCCGCATTGACCAGCACTTTCCTCTCTGACGCCAGTTTTTCATCTTCCCCCGGTTCCGGGTCGATTTGCTCGATTTCTTTTATTGTATAGCGCAATAAATCCGCGCGTTCAATTCTTTCCTCATTGTTACGGTGGAGATTTTCGCATATGCCGAGCTTTTCTTTCCACTGTGAATATAAAGTGTTTACCTCTTTCAGCGCGTCAAGAACGGGAGCGCCGCCAAACCGGTCAAGCAAGTCACGGTGTCGATTCTGGTCAAGCAATGAATGCTGTTCATGCTGTGCTTGCGAATCCACAAGATTTCTCCCGATCCCCCGATAATAACCTAAAGTGACAATCTGCCCGTTCAGGCGGCAAGTGTTCTTGCCTGAACGGTTTATTTCCCTTGCTAAGATCAAGGTTCCGTCCTCAGTTAATTCTATCCCCTGCTCATCAAGCATTAAGATGACATTTCTGTTATTGCTGACGTCAAAAGCAGCTTGAACCAACGTTCTGTCAGCCCCCGCTCGGATTTGTTCGCCTGCCGCGGCCCGGCCGCCCAATGCCACTTGCAGCGCTTCAATGATAATGGATTTTCCCGTACCGGTTTCGCCGGTAATGACATTTAGTCCGTTTTGCAGGTCCACACTCAGCAGATCAATCAGTCCGAAATTCTTGATATACAGATTGAGCAACATTATCTTACCCCCTATGCAGTTCCTCAAACCTTTTCAGCACAGTTTCTGCAACTTGTTTTGGTTTGACAACCACCAGGATGGTGTCATCTCCGCCGACCGTGCCGATTATTTCCGGCCAACCGATTTGATCTATTGCCGAGGCCACTCCTTGCGCCCCGCCGGGATGTGTTTTAATTACAAGCAAATTTTCACTTATGGCCAAACTTATTACTGAATCGCGAAAATATCGTTTTAAGCGGTCTGCCGCGCGTTGGACAGTATGTTCACCGGGCGACGCATATTTAAAAAGATTTTTCTCATACGGTATTTTGATTAAGCCTAATTCCTTGATATCCCTTGAAACTGTAGCCTGGGTAACCTCAAAGCCACATTTCTTCAGACTAACGGCAATTTCCTCCTGTGTCTCTATTAATTCCCGCTGGATAATCTCAAGAATTTTGCGTTGCCGCCTGGCTTTCAAGCAGATCACCCGCTTTCTCGACAAGGATGATTACCGGTGCGTGAGCAGTACGGTTTAAGTAGTTTATTTTAATCACATTAAATCCGGCTCCCTTCAGGCCGGAAGCATACTGTTCCGCAGCGCAGAGTTCTTCATTGCCGCCCGGGTGCCCGGTATAGAGCACCATGCCGATTCTGCCCCCCGGGCGGAGCAGCTCCACCGCAGATTTTAGCGCCGTGACGGTAGTGCCGGCACTGGTAACCAGAGCATGATCGCCACCCGGCAGATAACCAAGATTAAATAGAACCGCATCCACCGGCTCAGGCACCAGTTTGTCCATTTCCTCATGTCCCGTGTTAAGCAGGGTCACTTGCCCGGCGGCGCCATAGCGTTCAAGTAATTTTTTTGTGCTCTCCAGCGCCTTTTTTTGTATATCGAAAGCGTAGACCCGCCCTTCAGACCCCACCAGGCGAGCCAGAAAAAGGGTGTCATGTCCGTTACCGGCGGTGGCATCAACCGCTGTTCCGCCGTGCTTCAGCACCTCGGCGATAATCATTTGGACTATGTGGACGGCGCTCCCCAATCCTTTATTAATCACAGGAACGGTCCCCTTCTTCTTTCAGCTTCTTTCCCAGTAATTCGAAAAAACCTCTCCCTTTCAGTCTCAGGAACCGGGCCCTTTGAGAAGCCTGTCTGATCAGCACCTGATCAGACTGAAGCAGCCTAAAGCCGTGCTGGCCGTCCATGGTCAGCATGATTTCCTCCCGGCCGGACAGGATCACTACTTTAACCGTGCTTTCAGGCGCGACAACCAGCGGTCGCGCCCAGAGGGTATGCGGGCAAATCGGAGTGATTAACATCAAATTCAAATCGGGAGTAACCAGGGGTCCCCCCGCAGAGAGGGAGTAAGCGGTAGAACCGGTTGGGCTGGCTATGATTAAGCCGTTAGAAGGATAAGTGTTCACGTACTCGTTATTAACATAAGTTTCCAGATGAATCAGCCTGGCAAAAGCTCCATTTGTGATCACGGCGTCATTTAGCCCCAAGGCATGCTCAACTGCCTCATTATCACGATATACCAGCGCCTCAAGCATCATACGCTCTTCAATATAATACTGCCCGGCAAGCATTTTTCCCAGGGCAGGGATCACCTCAGGTATGTCGATTTCGGTCAGGAAGCCCAAATGTCCCAGATTTACGCCGATAACAGGCTTGCCCGCCGCCGCTACTTTGCGAGTCGTTCTGAGCAGCGTGCCGTCGCCGCCGAGCACGATCACACATTCAGCCTGCTCAATCAAGTTTTTCTCCGTTGTGCCTAATCTGACCAAGCCAATGGAACCGGCGGTCTCCTGCTCAATCAATACTTTACGGCCTTTGTCCTCAAGCCAATTGATAACTTCTTCTACCAGGGTAACAACCCCTTTTTTATGTAAATTAATAACAAGCCCGATTGTGTTCAATCCGGGACCTCCCCTAAAAACATATCAAGACAATTCAGCATGCGCACGTTCCACTATCATCTTGCATTCCTCAATTTCGGCGCCGGAAATAATAGATTCCTTTTTCTCATTTTTCATAAAGTAGATTAAAAATTCAATATTTCCTTCCGGTCCGGTAACTGGTGAAAAATCAAGGCCTTTTACCGAGCAACCCAAGGCAGCGACGAGCATGGCTATATTTTGCATTACTTCAAAATGAACCTTGGGATCGCGGACGACCCCTCTTTTACCGACCTTTTCCCGGCCAGCCTCAAATTGTGGTTTAATTAACGCCACCCCGGCGGCTTCCGGAAGAATCAATTCGTTGACTTTCGGCAGCACTTTGGCAAGCGAGATAAACGAAACATCTATTGTGGTAAAATCCGGCGGCTCAGTGAGAATATCACTTGAAAGGTAGCGAATATTTGTCCGTTCAAGGACAACCACCCGCGGATCATTTCTCAACGACCAGGCCAGTTGGCCATAGCCGACATCCACAGCGTAAACCAGTCTCGCTCCGTGCTTAAGCGCACAGTCGGTAAAACCACCCGTGGAGGCTCCGACATCAAGCACCACTTTCCCGCTCAAATCAAGGTGGAAAGCATTTATTGCCTTTTCTAATTTAAGCCCGCCGCGGCTAACGTAAGGAGCCGCTTCACCGCGCACCTCAACTTTGGCCTCCCGGTTAACCGTCCGGCCGGGTTTGTCCACCAGTTCGTTGTCCACAAAAACAAGGCCGGCCATAACAGCTGCGCGCGCTTTCTCACGGCTGGCAAAAAAGCCGCCCTCCACCAACCTGACATCCAACCTTTGCTTTTTCGGCAACAAGCTGATAACCTCCGCGCCGTTTTAATCAAAAACCAACTTGAGCTTTTTAGTCACTTTTCTCGGCACGCATTGACCCGCGATAAAATTGACCACTTGTTGCACAGTAAGGCCATACTTCTCCATTAAAAGTGAATGACTGCCATGCTCAATAAAGCAGTCGGGAATACCGAAACGGTGCACCATGACTTCTTTTTTCCCTTTTGATGACAATAATTCCAGAACGGCGCTGCCGAAGCCGTTTTTAACAACATGTTCCTCAAAGGTAAAAACCTTACCTGTAATTGTAGCATATTTAAGGATGAGTTCCTCGTCAAGGGGTTTAATAAAACGAGCGTTTATTACTGTCGCCTCAATGCTCATTCCGGAAAGAACCCCTGCCGCCTCTTCAGCCTTGCCGACCATGCTCCCCACCGCCAGTAAAGTGAGGTCTGCCCCTTCCCTGAGCACTTCAGCCTTACCGATAGGCAGTAATTTCAGCTCATCGTCTATTTTACAGCCGACTCCCGCTCCCCGCGGGTAGCGTATAGCCACCGGCCCATGGCATGTTAACGCTGTGGCAAGCATATGCTGCAGCTCATTTTCATTTGCGGGTGCCATCACGATCATATTGGGCATAGACCCAAGGTAAGACAAGTCAAAAAGCCCATGATGAGTGGGGCCATCCTCCCCGACAATACCAGCCCGGTCAATAGCAAAAACCACCGGCAGGTTTTGCAGACAAATATCATGCAGGATCTGATCATAAGCGCGTTGGAGGAAAGTTGAGTATATTGCCACAACAGGATGATATCCCCCGGAAGCAAGCCCGGCGGCCAGGGTAACCCCATGCTGTTCGGCAATACCCACGTCAAAGAAACGTTCCGGAAAAAGCCGCGCGAATTTTGTCAAACCCGTGCCGCCCGACATGGCGGCTGTGATTGCCAGGACGTTCCGCTCGCTGCCGGCAAGCTTCACCATAGTTCTGCCGAACACTTCGGTGTATGAAAGCGGGGCGTTTTTTTTCTTAACCTCTCCACTAGCAACATCAAACGGGCCAACTCCGTGAAACTTGTCCGGATTATCTTCAGCCGGCTTGTAGCCCTTGCCTTTCTTTGTCAACATATGAATCAAGACCGGCCCCTTGATAGACTTGGCTCGTTGCAGGACGCCGGTGACCGCCTTGATGTCGTGTCCGTCTACAGGCCCCAGGTAAATAAAACCCAGTTCTTCAAAAAACATGCCGGGCACCACCAGGTATTTCAAGCTGTCTTTTAGCTTCTCAATCAGCCGCAACAGGGTTGGACCCGCCGGCAGTTTGCGCAAGATTTGCTCAATTTCTTCCTTGCCCCTTGAATACATCGGATCGGTGCGCAGGCGGTTAAGATAGCCGGACAAAGCCCCCACGTTCTGGGCAATGGACATTTCATTATCATTTAAAACCACGATCAAGTCTTTTTTCATATGACCGGCGTGGTTAAGCGCCTCAAAGGCCATCCCGCCGGTCATGGCGCCATCGCCGATAATTGCGACTACAGAATAATTGTCTCCTTTTAAATCCCGCGCGACAGCCATGCCGAGGGCGGCGGAAATAGATGTACTGCTGTGCCCTGTACCAAACACATCATGCTTGCTTTCAGCGGGGCGGGGAAAACCGCTGATACCTCCAATTTGACGCAAAGTGCCAAACTCCTTATAACGTCCCGTAAGCAGTTTATGAGCATAGCTCTGGTGTCCCACATCCCAGATAATCTTATCCACGGGAGAGTTGAAAACATAATGAAGAGCCAGTGTTAGTTCCACCACCCCTAAACTAGGTGAAAGGTGTCCCCCATTCTTCGCGACAGTATTAATTATTTCCTGACGTATTTCCCCGGCTAACTCCTGCAGTTGGGCAAAATTCAGCGAGCGAATCACATATGGGGAATGAACTTTTTTTAAAAGTCTACTCACTGCTTACCCACCTTTTGCTTATTCTTCGGCACCTTTTGTTTTTGAAAAAAGTTATAACCGGTGACACTTTCAATTTTCGCCAGGACAGTACCGACAAAAAAAATAATTTCGTCAGGATGGCTGAGAGACACTTTTTTCCCCGCGGCCTTACCGGTAACAATCAAAACAGAAATAAGGGCGGTAAGCAGCACATTCAGCCAAAACTGATCGAACCGCGGTCCCACCCTCATGATTTGCACTACGATTGATATCCCCAACGCGCCGCTTACCGTGGTGGTTATATCACCGATAATATCATTTGCGATATTAGCTACTCTATCGGCATTTTTGATTAACAGCAGCCCTTGGGGCGCACCTTTAACACGTTTAGCTGCCTTTGCGTTGAAAGGAGCGTGAGAGGCGGCTGTCACAGCCGTACCCACAAGATCGGCCAGAATGTTTATTGTAATGATGATAATCAAAAAAACAAAAGACAAAATCAGGTTATTCAATTTAGACGCAAATATTTCTGAAAACAAGGTAAATATGATTGCGATTATAAACGAGCCTATACCGACCAGGAAAATATATCTACCGGAAACAGTAGATTTATTATTACCCAAAAATGTCACCTCATACTGCGACAGTTGGCATATCTATTTTGCACTACTCAGGGGCCAGTAATCAGTAGTCAGGAGTCAGAATAAGAAAACTGTTTATTGTCTCGAACTATTCTGAATTCTGACTCCTGAATTCTGAATGCCAGAATAGTAACAAATAGAAACTTATATCATGTAAAGTATACTATGCCACAAGTTATTACGTAATATATGTAAGATAAGTGACAGCAGACCGGGTAAATATTGTGGCTTAGGTCTAGCAGGTTTTCCCAAACAGCTACCGGCTGTCGCCAAACCGGCGGTTTCCCTTTACAACTGTTTCCGTCCGTCACCGTACCGGGGCTAGATTACCACTTAGTCCACACTGCAATCCCCAATCTGCCCCGGAATTCCGGACAGCCTAGGAGTTTTCCTCGACAGAATTTACCTTTTTTAGC
The DNA here is from genome assembly GCF_022410535.1 of Pelotomaculum terephthalicicum JT. Taxonomy (GTDB): domain Bacteria; phylum Bacillota; class Desulfotomaculia; order Desulfotomaculales; family Pelotomaculaceae; genus Pelotomaculum_D; species Pelotomaculum_D terephthalicicum. Next base: position 30,544 of record NZ_JAKNBL010000016.1, on the reverse strand, counting down.
CTCTTTTGCAATAAAGGTTTCAATCATCAAACCAACCGTGCACGGGCCCATGTCAGCCGGTTTGTAAAAATGCTGAAATCCACCCTTACCACTCAAGGCAGGCTACACTGCACGCAGCTTCGACCACATGCAGGTTTAAATCCCAAGCCATAGTCTACCAACCGCGCCAAGGCGGTACAGCTTCCCACATACTTGGGTCTCCACGGAGGCAGGGTCAACGCCCGCATGCCGTTGCGGGTCGCCCAACCACCTTAACTCCCAGTACCAGCCCCCGACTGGGCGTCAGCAGCCAGCACCAGGAACTTCATCGTTGTGCCCTTGACGGATTTTTAGGCCCGCCTTCAAAAAGGTGCATCTGACTAGAATACTGTATCACTTACCGATAAATATTTTCACTTTGTAATTATAACAAAACATCTATTTTCTTTCAAATGCCGGTTTTTCTCTGTTTTCGCTGTTTAATTGGTTATTAGCCTAAAAAATAATAACCGCCATATCGCAAATCTGTATAGTAGCGGTGTGTTCCTGTAGATAATATTTTCACTTATTGAACTGCCCGGACTAAAAGCATAATTTAGTAATCCCGGTCGATGATATAATGTACGAGCATCTTTAAAAAATCCGCCTCTTCCCCAAAACAATCCAGAGCCGATAAAGCTCTTCCCGCGGCCTGACGCGCTTTTGCCCTCGCTTCTTCCATACCAAAAAGCGAAGGGTAAGTGACTTTCTTGTTCTTGACATCGCTTCCCACCGGTTTGCCTATCTTTGCCGCGTCACCTTCAACATCAAGAATGTCGTCAATTATTTGAAAAGCAAGGCCTAAATTATCCGCATAGCATGTAAGACTATTTAATTTTTCCTCTTCCGCCCCGGCCAGGATAGCCCCCGCCCGAACTGCCGCGCGATAAAGGGCGCCTGTTTTGTGACTATGAATGTATTCAAGCGTGCGTTCATTGATATCCTCTCCCGCGGAAAACGTATCGACAACCTGTCCTCCAATCATGCCGAATGTTCCTGCCGCGAGAGCAATCTCATCAATAACTTTTACAACATCATCCGTATTTTGGGCGCGAACGTTCGCTAACATGGAAAATGCCAGAGTTAATAGGGCGTCGCCCGCTAAAATCGCTACAGCGTCCCCGTATACCTTGTGGTTCGCCGGTTTACCCCGGCGATAATCATCATTGTCCATGGCAGGCAAGTCATCGTGAATCAGTGAGTAGGCATGAATCATTTCAAGAGCGCAGGCCGCGGGCATTACATCCGCGGCTTTCCCCCCCACTGCTTCAGCCACTGCTATTACCATGACGGGTCTGAGCCGTTTGCCTCCACCCATGACGCTATACCGCATAGCCTGGTGAATCAAAGGCGGATAGGCGTTGGACGGCGGCAGGTGATGTTCAAGCGCCTCTTCAACAATAGAACTATACTTCTCCAATGTTTCTTCAAAATTCATTTTTTTGACCCCCTACCGCCAAGGGCAACGCGTCAATTTCCTTAACGTTTATTTCATCTTTTTCGTTAGCGGTTAATATGGCAATACGTTGCTCTGCCGCCGCCAGGTATTCATTACAGACACGGGTAAGTCCGATTCCCTCCGTAAACATCTCCAGCGCTTTCTCCAGCGGCAACCGGCTGTCTTCCAATTCCCGCACCAGTGCTTCCAAACGCGCTATGGCTTCTTCGAAAGATATTTTTTTACCTCCAGCGGTGTTTTCCACAACCATAAATGTCCTCCTTACCGTACCTCTTAAGACTCTTTAATCCGCGCCCGCACCGCGGCCACGGCCTCATCCTTCAGCCGCCCGGCCGCGGCAGCCATCGCCTCTTTTTCCTCAATAACCCTTTTTACATAATCCTGATCTTCGATCATGGCGGCATTAATTTCAGCACTCAAAAGCACGCCGTTGACAGCGGCGTCAAATATAACGGCGGCCACCCCGGCGTCGCTGATGGCTGTTTTGTTTCCCATGCCGGAGAGCCGCGCGGTGATCCGCAGCGCTTCCAGACAAACACGGGCTATGTCCAAAGGAGTTTCCGTGGCTTTTACTAAAGCTTTCTGCATAGCTTCTTCACGTGTTGCTTTTTCAGCATCGGTTTCCTTGGGCATCCGAAAAGCCCTCATATAATTGTTAAACTCCGCCATGTCCCTGTCTACCAGTTCTTCCAGTCTTCTCATCAAATTATCGGCGGTGCTGATAATTTCATTGACCTGCGGTTCAACCTCCCGGTACTTCTTTTTCCCCGTGGTCAGATTGCAGACCATAGCGGTCATAGCCAGGCCGAAACACGCCACTATGGCGGAAACACTGCCGCCACCCGGCGCAGGGGAACTGGAGGCAGAAAGTTCTATTACTTCCCGCAAGGTTTTATCAAATAAAGCGCTCACAGGCGACATCTCCTTTTTTAAAGAGTTGGCAGGGGGAGATGGCAGGGGGACGGTTCTTCTGACAACTTATTAAATGTTTCCTGAGCGGTCCAGGAGAACCGTCCCCTCTGTCTTCCCCTGTCCTGCGCACTATTTCTTCTGAAGTTTGATTGCTTTAAGCAGGTTTCTCTGCACCAAAACGGTGGTAAGACTGCCGACCCCGCCTGGGACTGGTGAAACCGCGCCGGCAACCTTTTGCACATTTTCATAGTCAACGTCCCCGCAAATGCCTTCCGCCGTTTCATTTATACCGGCGTCTATCACTACGGCGCCGGGTTTGATCAAGTCGGCTGTAATCATCTTGGCCTTGCCCACGGCGGTGATCAGTATGTCCGCCTGTCTGGTGTGCCGGCCAAGGTCGCTGGTTTTAGTGTGGCAGACAGTCACCGTAGCGTTTTGGTTCAGCATCATAAAAACCAGCGGTTTACCCACTGTTTCGCCACGGCCTACCAGAACGGCATGCTTACTCTCTATTTCTATTCCGCCGCGCTGCATGATTTCAATACAACTTTGCGGTGTGGCCGGAAAAAGCCCGTCGCTATTACTGACGAGATAACCCCGGTTGACGGGATGCACCCCGTCAATGTCTTTAAGCGGCGATACCGCTTCTAAAACTCTTTGTTTGTTTATTCCCTCGGGCAAAGGCAATTCAATGATAATTCCATGCACATTTTCATCTTTATTCAACTTACCGATTAAGAACATCAATTCATCTTCAGGAATTCCACCCGGCAAGTTGAAGAGCTCGTAGCTGATGCCGGCGTTAAGGCAGGCTTTTTCCTTGGAGCGGGCGTAAATGACTGACGCCGGGTCATCACCAGCCAGGATAACAGCCAGTTTAGGCACAATTCCCCTTGCGCGCAGTTGCCCAACTTCTTTTTTTATTTCCGCTCTGATTAATCCAGCAATTTTTTTACCGTCGAGAATAATTGCCATTTTATTACCTGTGCGCTTTCTTTATTTTATTGTAACCTTTTTTCCTCCACAGCACACTGCAACAACCCCTTGTACAAGCGCACAACCAGCTTGTCGCCTTCGTCCACTTCTTTAATGTCGCTAATGACGCGCCTGCCGTCCGGTGTGGTACAAATACTATATCCCCTGGCCAGAGTGGCCAGCGGACTCAAGGTGTTTAGCCGGGCGGCGAGCGCCGCGAGGCGGCCGCCCTCGCTTTCGACCACGCTGCACACGCTTTGGGTCAGGCGGTGGGTGAGGAAGTCAACTGATTGCTGCCTGGCGCCGCAAAAAGTTTCCACCGGCCGCGCCAAAGTCCTGCCGGACAGACAATAATCCAGACGCCGTCTTCCTTCATTTATTTTTTGCTCAACAGCGCGCTTAAGCCTGTCCGCAATTGTTTGGACATAACGCTCCATTTCCCTTTTATTGGGAACAGCCATTTCCGCGGCGGCCGAAGGAGTGGCGGCGCGGGCGTCAGCCACAAAGTCGGATATGGTAAAGTCAGTTTCATGTCCCACCGCCGATATGACGGGGATTTCGGAGTAATAAATACAACGGGCGACAACTTCCGTGTTAAAAGCCCACAAGTCCTCAATAGACCCGCCGCCCCGGCCGATAATAATCAATTCAACCCCGCCGAGCTTGTTTAACAGCTGGATCCCCCGCGCCACCGCGAGAGGCGCGCCTTCGCCCTGCACCAGCACCGGGACCAGAATAACCTCCAGGCCGGGCCAGCGGCGCCGAATTATTTCCACCATGTCACGTACCGCCGCACCGGCCAGGGAAGTGACAATACCGATCCGGCGGGGCAGCAGCGGCAAATTTTTTTTATGTTTTGGGTCAAATAACCCTTCCCGCTGCAGTCTGTCTTTCAGCTGTTCAAAAGCCAAATACAACGCGCCGGTTCCGTCCGGTTCCATCTCATCAGCGTAAAGCTGGTATACGCCGTCCCTTTCATAAACTGAAACGTAGCCGCGTACCAGCACGGCCATGCCGTTTTCCGGCCGGAAAGGCACGGCGCGGCTGCGGGAGCGAAACATGACCACTTTCAGACAGCTTGACTCATCCTTCAAGGTAAAGTAATAGTGTCCGGATGAAGCAGGCTTAAAGTTGGATATTTCCCCTTTTACACAGATATTAGCCAGCAGGTAATCGTTTTCAAACATTGTTTTGATTTGCCTGGTCAATTCCCGGACACTTAGCACACGCACCGCTCTTAACTCCTAATAATAATAATGAAAGCAACCGGGCCACCGCGCTGAAAATAGCAGCAGCGCCTTTAGCCCGGCTAAAACGACCTGTTCTATTTTAATAATGCCATATGTTATTATTCTATAATGAGAATACAATCCCTGCAACCGATTAATAAAATACAAATTCAAAAGAGCAGTTGTTCAATAAAAACAACCACTCTTTCTAAGACTCAATATTATTTTGGTATATTTCCGGTTTTTCCACAACACGCCCCAGGATGCCGTTGATAAATTTTCCTGACTCTTCGCTGCCGAATGCTTTGCCTAATTCTATGGCTTCATTCACAGAAACGTTATCCGGTATGTCCTTACAGTACAGTATTTCAAAAAGCGCCAGGCGCATTATATTTCTATCGACGCTTGCCATCCTCTTTATATTCCAGTCTTTGCTTAGGCCTGCGATAACCTGGTCAATAGACCTCAAGTTGGCCAATGTTCCGTTAACAAGCTGCCGGGCGAATTCTTCATTTTTCTTTAATCTGCCCAGACTTCCGTCCACTTTATTAAAAGCTTCGCTTGGCTCAATATTGCCAAGATCTATTTGGAACAGGACCTGAAGCGCCCTTTCTCTGGCCTGTCTCCTGCTCATCAAATTCCTCCTCGTAGCAATTTACGCGCAAAAATAACGTATCCAGCGCCCTAGACGGCAACCATTACTCCGGCCCGAATACACTGCAAGCTATCGTTCCCGAAAAATCCTTGATATAAATTCCCGAAAATCAATTTTTTCATCAAGGCGCTTGCCCAAATAGTAGCCGGCCACAGCGCAAGCAACAACAAACAAAGCTTTAAAAAGGCCGTACTTGATAGCAAACCAGCCAAAAATCAAACCCAATAAAACACCTGCCGCCTTGCCCAAGTGTTTATCCAAAATTTCTTGGATTATGCCCAACCCGCTCCCTCTCTTCTCCGGCAATATTACTCGACTCTCGGCTTGTGCGCCGATATATCTTCAATAGAAACTTTAACTGTGCTGACAGCAATACCCGTTACTTCAAAAACTTTTTCTTTTACCAGGGTCTGTATTTTCTCGGAAACTTCCGGAATATTGATGTCGGGAGTCACCACGGCGCGCAGTTGGATCCCGACCCCCTGCGAGACTGCTACTACCCTGGGTTTCACCTCTTTTACCCCGTTAACCTGAGATACTACTTTTACAGTAAGATTTTCTATCGCTTTTATGGACACACGAATCTGACCAGCAGCACTTTCTGTGAGCAACACGTACCTGCCAACTCTGTCGGATCTGCTTACACCTATCCAAAACAATCTGGCACCGGCAAGTATCAATATTGCCATAAGTGTCCAAAAAACCTCCGGCTGGCCGGGATAAAAAAGATCTCTGAGCAGGAACTGTGGTGTTGTCCAGCCCAGCATCACCGCTGAAAAAAGTACGAAAATCGCTGTTAAAAAGAAAGTGTATACTGCCAGTAAAGCACGGTCAAAAGGCCTCACCGGATATACCCCCTTAAAAAGCAGCCCCCCTCTTTCTGGGGGCTGCGTAGTTTATCTTACTCTATGTTCCTCTTCTTTCATTTCAGAAGTAAAAGCAACACCTTGAACATTGACATTAACTTCCACAACAACCAGCCCGGTCATTCGCTCAACGGCATTTTTAACGCTGCCCTGGATACTTGCGGCAATATCCGGAATTCGCACACCGTAATCCACAATTACGAAAATATCTATAGCCGCCTCTTTCTCCCCGACCTCTACCTTAATACCCTTTGAAAAGTTCTTCTTTCCGAGCAGCTCCGCGATACCACCCGCAAGGCCGCCGCTCATGCCGGCCACGCCTTTAATTTCGATAGCCGCCAATCCGGCAATAACTTTAACAACTTCATCCGCTATTCTTATTGCGCCATACCTGGTTTGTTCCTCCCGGACTACTCCCGAGGCATCCACCTTTATTCCCCCCAGTCACACCAAAAACAATTAAAATTCCACATTTTTTATTATAGCAAAGATGGTAAATTAACGCAAACCAGATTATTTGCAGGGAAAATAATTTTAGATAAATATATACGGTCAGAGTTTAGCGATAATGATAATGCTGCTGGAGTCAACGCCTGTCCCACGCGCAATCAGTTCCCCCAGCTGCATCGTTTCTTCGTGGTTTAAGCTGTCTGCCGCCACGACCGCCGTCACAGACTTATCATCAATTAATACTGCCGCATCATCGTATCCTTTTGCCTTAATCAAGTTTTCCATTTCAACTTCTTTTTCCATACGGCTGCTGATGTTTAACAGGTTATCCTGTGCTTTTTGCCTGGTCTCGCTGGAAGAATTGGCATTATTAATCACCTCGCGAAGCCACTCTACCCGCTGGCCTCTGGTGCGTTCTCTTTCCAGCCGGTATTCCACATAGAAATTGGCATCGCTCTTGGTGGCGGTCTCTTCCATCAAATCACCGGCAATCCTCCCGTCCGGCGCTGTCCTGTCATTGTTAATAAGCACTTCTCCGGCAGTGGGAATATTTACTTGCATACCGGGAACGTCTGTTTTCTCCTTGACAGCGCCATGCTTAAATAATAGCAGCAGAACAACGCCGATTATACTCAAGACAGCGAGCGACAATACTCTTCTACTGATAATAAGTGTTTTCATCATTCTCTCCTTTCCCTTGGCAATACGAGTATCTTTTGAGGTTCGATACCCATGGCCACCTTCGTCGCCTGAAAAAGCATCGCCTTCACTTCGGCGTTATCCGCACCTTCCGCAACAACCAAGACACCGGCCACATGAGGGGCCACCTCCCGTTCCACAACCGGTTGTTCTCCCTGTCCGTTGCGGTTCATCACCAGTTGGCCGCTGTTATTGTCCTCAGTTGTAAGCCGTGTTCCCCCCGACTGATCACGCTCTTGAACTGTTTTCTTGCCCGTGGTAGTATTGACCGCATATTCAGACTGGGTTGTGTCCGACAGCCGCACGGACACCTCAACTTCTCCGGCTCCTTCAACTTTCTTAAGCATCTCACAAAGCTTTTTGCTTAAGAGTTCTTCTTCTCTCGACATGCCGCTTATCACCTGTTCTTGAGCTTGTTTATTAGAAACTTCCGCATTCGGTATTTGTTTTTGGTTTGATTTTGTCCCGTCAACCGCGGAGAAGACAAGCATCAGCACTCCAATCACAGCCAGTCCCGCCAGCCAGAGGTTGCGCTTGTTTTGCCATCTTGAGCCACCTCCCCCCTGTCCACCGAAACCAAAGAATTCAAGCAGCTTGTTCAAATAGGCACCTCCACTCATATGCATTGCAGATAACTATTACTTTTTGTTCAATTCCGAGATCTGACATCTGACTTCCGACGACTGTTTTCAACGGTACACGCAGTCAACTTGTTCCTGCTTTAAATTATAAAAATTGGCAACTGTCTTGATCAGTCCGGCTGCTGCTTCATCAGGAGGCCCCGGTTCAGCCTCTACCGGCTCTTTTTGCTCAGCCTTTTGCCCGACACGCACAGTTACCGGCTCAATAATTGAGGCATTGTCTTTGCCATTTTGTTTGTCAAATTTGCCAGGTTCTTTTTCCACAAACAGAACTATTCTGTTTATTTGCCCATAGTTTGCTCCTTCTTTTTCCGAATTCACCATTACCTCCGCATCCACCACTGGTAATTCCTTGTTAATATTGGCAATGGCCATTACCTGATTGGCAAGTCCGCGCTTGTATTGTTCAATCGCTTTTTGCTCCTGCTCGCTGGATATTTTTTTCCCAGACTCCATGATCATGGAAAGACGTTCATCCGTCATTTTTTCAGTTAGCGAAGGCAAGTCACTGGAATAGTCCCGGTGCATCAGATCACCCGCCGCCTGAATTACTGCCACGATAATCAGGAGCCCCATGACCATTTTTACATACCTGCGCATTTCTCCGGCAGGTAGAAGCATTTCGAGAAATACTGCTAAGATTACTATGATAATCAAATTTTGGATAAGTGAACGTATTACCTCCACCCGACCACTCCTAACTGTTCACCTGAGCATGACGGTAATGTTCGCCACACCGACAATAATTGTGATGACAAAGAAAAACAGCAGGCCTACTGTCGCCACCGCAGCGAAAATCAAGAGTAAATTATTGCCAAGACCATTTAAACAGTTGACCATTTGTCCGTCTCCAATCGGCTGAATCAATGCTCCGGCAAGTTTATAAATAAAAGCGAGCGTTATAATCTTTAATAAAGGAATAAGCATTATTGCGCTAATTACCACCACCCCGGCTATGCCAACAGCGTTTTTTATTAACAAAGACGAACTGACCACGGCGGCAAGAGCGTCGGAGAGCACTCCGCCCACTACAGGCACAAAGGCGTCCACCCCAAATTTAGCCGTTTTAAAAGTAACAGAATCACCAACAGCGCCGGCCACGCCCTGAATAGTCAGAACCCCCAAAAAAATCGTGGAGAATATTCCCATTAAGCCCATGGCTACCCCTTTTAACAAGTCGGCCAGGTTTGAAACCTTGAATTTTTCCGATAAATTGTTGACAATCCCCAGAATTGCCACGAAAAAGAGCAACGGTAAAATTATATTTTTTATTAAGGTGCTAAAAACACCCACCGTGGTCAAAATAACGGGGCTAAAAACCGCGGCGGAAGCCACACCCCCTACGGCAACCAGGAGAGTCAATAAAACCGGCAGGAGCGCCTGCATAAACAACACCATATTTTCTACAACTTCCTTGCCGGCGTTGACTGCCAGGGAAAAGGAACCGATAGCGATGGTAGTTAATGCCAGATAAGTAACTGAATAAGTCAATTGAGCGGCGGTGCCTTTTTCAAAAGATGCCATTAAATTTTGCAGAATAGCGCAAATTACCGCGAGGATTACCAGCTTTCCCAAGAGGTCGAAGTTCGCTACCACTTCCTTGAAAAGCTGCCGGATTAAATTCTTAAAGATTTCCGCCGGTTTCCAATCCAGTTCTCCTTTCACCAGCTTAATTACCATGTCTTTAAAATCGAAGGCGGGAATCGACCCCTTGATTTCCGTATCAAGCTTTTCAACATATTGTTGCACTTCCGCCAGGTTTAAGGATGATATTTGTCCTTCCGGTGTTATAACCGCGGGCTGCTCCCCCCATACAGGCGCCGGAACCAGTAAAAGAACAGCAAAAAACAACGTAAAAAAAATATTAGGCAATATCCCACCGCCTCACGGTACAAGTTTTAAAAGCATCTGAAGCACAGCTACGATCATTGGTACTGCAAGCACCATAATCATTATCTTAGCGGCAAATTCAATCTTGGTGGCAACTGCGCTCTCACCAGCATCCCGGCTGATTTGAGCCCCGAATTCAGCAATATAAGCAATTCCAATAATTTTTAGAATGGTACCCAAGTAAACCATGTTGATTTCCGCTCTAGCCGTCAAATCCATGATTACATCCATAATCGAACCGATTTTACCTAATACCAGAAGGAAAATGATAATGCCGGCCACTAAGCTTAAGAGTACCCCCAATTCCGGCCGCTGACTTTTCACTACCACGATCAGGACAGTGGCAATAAGACCGATGGCAACTATTTGCATAATGTCCATGTCTTGCTCTCCCGTACACTTTCTCAAACTGACGCCCCTAAAATAGTTTAAAAACAGATTTCACCTGGTCGAATAAATTGGCGAGCAGTTGGATGACCCACATGAAAACAATGGCCAACCCCGCTAAAGTGACTAGATGACCTTGTTCTTCCTTTCCGGCGTGTTTTAAAATAGCGTTTAAAACAGCCACCAGAATACCCACCCCGGCAATTTTAAAAATCAGATCTATACTGCTTCCCATATATTGACCTCCGATCTATAATTACCTCAACATTTCTAAAAATCATTTAGAAATTACTAGAATAAAGAATGGTTTATCCTTACTATGTATCCTGACTCCTGAATACCTAATTATCCCCCTTCTCAATAAAGGAGCAACACGACCAGGAGTCCTCCCAGAAAACCAAGATAACTCCAAAGCTTGACATTCCTTGCCGCCTCCTCTTCCGCGGCTAAAGTCTCCGCACTGATTTGTTCCATAGCCAGCCGCAGGTGTTTTATCTGATCCTCCCTGTCGGAAATACCCAGGGAACCTCCAAGATTGCGCAGGATGGATAAGTCACCTGACTTTAGCGCGGTACCCGGATAATATTTCTCAAGGGCCTTATCCCAGGCTTCTGAGGCGGTAACACCGGACATGTTGGAAAGTTCCGCCGCCGCCCCACTGAATAAAGTGGCAGAGGTTTTATCGCAACGGCCGGATACTTGCATAAAAGCATCCGGTAAACAAGTTGCGCTGTATGCAATTTCCGTTTCAAGTATCTGAAGTGCTGAACGGAGCGAGCGCAATTCCTTCGGCCTGCGGGCGTAATTTCCCGCCATGGCTAGCCCGCTGAGGCCGCTGGCCGCTATCACCATCACTGCTCCAATCAGTTTCAGCATTTTTTCACCCCCAGTGACCGCATGGTTCTGCCGTCGATTATTTCTTCTATTGTTCCCACCCCCCGGGAGCGGCCAAGTATGACAAAACGCTCGATTATTTTTGAGCGGATTATCCTTCCCAGCGCCGGCCGCTCAGCCAGTTCGGCCAAATTTTTTCCGTGGGCGGTGGCTAAAACCTTCACCCCGGCATTCAATACTTCTTCCAACGCCCCAACATCTTCACCGCGTCCGATTTCATCAACAGCTATTACCCGCGGGCTCATTGAGCGCAAGAGCATCATCATGCCTTCTGCTTTAGGACACCCGTCCAGGACATCAGTCCTTAGTCCCACGTCCAGCTGCGGTACTCCCTTGTAACAGCCGGCAATTTCCGACCGCTCGTCCACCACGCCAAGAGTTAATCCTGAAAAACCAAGTTCCGGAACACCATTACTCAATTGCCTGATCAAGTCTCTAAGCATGGTTGTCTTACCGCAACAAGGCGGGGAAACCAAAACCGTATGGAAGATATCCCCACGGCTATTGTTCAACAGGTACGGGAGAAGACTGGAAGCTGCGCCGGTGACGGCCCTGGCTAGGCGAATATTGCACCCGGAAAGGTACTTCAATGTCCTGATTTTCCCGCCATCCAACACTGCTTTTCCCGTAATGCCGACACGGTGACCACCGGGTAGAGTAATAAACCCGTTTTTCAATTCTTCCTCAATTGCATAAAAAGACGAGTTGCTGATTAATTGGATTAATCTTTCCATGTCAATAGGTGCGACACAATACGCTTCTCCGGCTTCACGAGTAGGCCGCCCCTCAACAGTTAAGAAAATTTCATTGCCGGCTAACCCGAGGATTAAGGGTTTTCCCTGTCTAAACCGGATCTCTTCGATTTTATCAATAGCTGTGTGAGGCAACGCGGCAACCATGGACCGGATGTTGCCCGGCAAAACCGGTAAAATACCATCTAATGCCCCGGGGCCGCAATGTCTCGGGGTAAACTGATACAAGTCCGCGAAACTCAAAGTTTTGTCCCTCCTGAATAATTAATATTGAGTATTGCGGTAAAATATGCCAGTTCTTTTCAACACAAAAAAGCCGCTTAAACGACCATGGTTTAAAAAAACCAGTCACCCAAGCGGCATTATGCCATATATTGTGTAGTAGGTAAAATTATAACAGTATTTTGGAAGGACAATATATTATGAAAAAACAACCATCTGTTTCATACATCTGGCCGGAAACGTTTTTCGAACAATACCATTTATGGCTGCAAAACCAACAACCGGTCAAAGGAAACGCCCGTCCTGCCGGCAGCGCCAAAGAATATCAAAATTACGCGCCGGTTTTTATACCGGTTTATCCGTCATGTCCTTACATGGGTTCACCTTACACTTCCCTGCCGTTTTGCCCGGCGGATTTAAGCGGCGCCAACCCAAATGCCTGTCAGGCCGCTAACAATTGCTCCAGACAAACACCCGTTCTGCCCAACGCTTATATTTTATTCCTGATATTTATTTTAATCATGCTTGGTACAAGAAAAGAACAAATACTGGCGGTCATCCGTAAGATTTTTCAATAAAGATTTAAAGCGGCCAGCTTGTTGGCCGCCGCTTCAGGGCAAAATACGCAAAAACAATTCAAATATCTTCATCGCTTGCCGTTAATCTTTTCCCGTTCGTCTGTCCTTCAAGCATTTCAGGTTCTTCATCGACTTGATAATCTTCGTCGTTTACAAAAACCACTTCATCACAATTAGGACAGGTGATTTCCACTACATCTTTATCATTAGTTATACTGGAATCAAAATAGACTGTTTCACCACACCCGGGACACTCCACTTCGATATAATTTCCATTTCCGGCGCTCTGGCTTGCTCCATTATCCTCATACAATTCATCTTCCAGCTGATAAAGGTCCTCGTCGATTGTTTCCAAATAATCTTCAAGCTGTTCCTGTCCTTCTTCCAGATCACCGAATGAATCGGCGAATTCGTCCAAGACCTCAATAATTCCATGAAAAAGTTTGCCTTCTTTCGAGTCGGGGCTTAAGTCAAGCCCGCTTGACAATCCCTGCAGGTATGCTACTTTCGCTTTTAAATCATTCATTCAAATTATACCTCCTCTGGTTATATCCTTGACCGGCTTTAATAGTATGTCTATAACCAGGGGGGTTTAAACACGTCTATCAATTACGCCCGTTTAATATAGTTCCCTGTTCTGGTGTCAATCTGAAGTTTATCCCCCACATTAATAAAAAAAGGCACCTGGACTACAGCCCCGGTTTCCAGGGTGGCCGGTTTGGAACCGCCAGAGGCGGTGTCGCCCTTGATACCCGGACTTGTTTCAACCACCTCCAACTCAACGAAGTTCGGCAATTCCACACCGATGGACCTCTCCTGAAAAGTAAGAATATGAATATTCATATTCTCTTTCAGGTATTTTACGGCATCACCCAGTTGTTCGGTATTCATGGCCATCTGATCATAAGTCTCCATATCCATAAAATTATAGTCTTTTCCATCGTTATAAAGATACTGAACCTCACGCCGCTCAATCCTGGCCTTAGGTATTTTTTCCCCTGCGTTAAATGTTTTTTCGACAACGGCTCCAGTACGTATGTTTCTAAGTTTCGAACGTACAAAGGCAGCGCCTTTACCCGGCTTAACATGCTGGAACTCAATTACCTGGAAGACGTCTCCTTCCAGTTCAATAGTTAGTCCTGTTTTAAAATCGTTGGTTGATATCACTGCTCCCGCCTCCTGACAATTTTTATGATAAACTAAAAAGGTTGATCAGATTAATAAGCCTATCCTTGGGGGTCCTGGTTAAAACCTCACAGTCGGACTCCCCGACCACGACCGTGTCTTCAATCCTCACTCCACCCCAGTCCGGAAGGTAGATACCCGGTTCAACCGTTACTGTCATACCTTGTCGCAACACAGTATCATCTTTCATGGACAGTCTGGGGTTTTCGTGTATATTCAGGCCAAGCCCGTGCCCGGTGCCGTGACCGAATCGTTCACCATAGCCTTTGCCGGTAATAATGTCACGGGCTATTTTGTCAACATCCGACGCCCGTACGCCGCTGCGAATCGCTTCTATTGCCCGCATCTGGGCTTCGAGTACGATATAATATATTTCCTGCTGTTTTGGACTTGGCTCTCCTAAAACAACAGTTCTGGTAATATCGGAATGGTAGCCATGGTAGAGCGCCCCAAAATCCAAGGTAACCAGCTCCCCCTGCTGCAACCTCCTGGTGGAAGCTACTCCATGCGGAAGCGCCGACCGGGGACCGGAAGCGACAATGAATTGAAAAGCCACACCATCCGCCCCCATACACCTCATTGAATACTCCAGCTGCAGAGCCACCTCACGCTCGGACACGCCCGGTTTAATCATGGGCAACACCTTTGCAAAAGCCAGATCAGCCAGGCGGACGGCCTCCTCAATATTTTTAATCTCATCATCGTCTTTAGCCATCCTGAGTTTCTCCACCAGTCCACTTGTCTCTTTTATTTCAACGCTAACTAATTTATCCTTTAACATGAGAAACTGGTTGTGGACCAGATGGTCCCCTTCACAACCCAGACCGGAAACGCTATTCGCCGTCAAAATCGAAGCAAGCGCCTCAGCGTAAGAATCATTTACCTCTATTATTGTCAATCCCGGGCTTTCATGCTTCGCCTGTTCCAAATAGCGAAAATCAGTGAGCAGGAAAGTATTGTCCCGGCATACTAATAGAGCGCCGGCTGTTCCGGTAAAACCGCTCAGGTAGTAACGGTTTTCCGGATTAGTCACATAAAGCGCCTCAACTTGAGCGGCATCCATCAGTTTTTGTAATTCATTAATCCTTGCCTGCATTTTTACTTGCACGCTTCTCCTCCAATAAACCGACTAATGCCCGCAAAGCCAACAGGTAACTGCTTGCGCCAAGCCCGCTGATTTGTCCCGCGGCAACCGGCGCTATCACGGAATGCTGCCGAAAATCCTCGCGCGCGTATATATTAGATAGATGGACTTCGATAGTAGGAATGCCAACAGCCGCCACTGCATCGCGCAGGGCGTAGCTATAATGGGTAAACGCACCCGGGTTGAAGATAACCGCGTCAACTTCCGCTGCGGCGCGATGGAGCAAATCGATCAAGTCGCCTTCGTGATTTGATTGGCGACAGCTAATTTCAACGCCTAATTCGGCGGCCAATACCGATAAATTATTGTTAATCTCTTCCAAACTCAAGGAACCGTATATTCCCGGTTCACGCTTCCCGAGCATGTTTAAATTCGGACCGTTCAGCACCAATATTTTCAATAATAACACCTCTTACCGGCTGGAAACATTCTACCATAGAACGTCTATTAATTCAAAAGAGAAGTTTGCTTTGACATGCTGTTTACCACATGCCGTCATTTCACATGAGTAAAATTGGAGCATTGTTCAAGTAAAACAAGAGCTTCCCACAGCAAGCTCTTGTTTTACTTGTTCATGTAGTATAATTCAATGTCAGTTATAATATCCCTTTTAACGAAACTAAGAATTTACAGCACACATGGATTTAAATATCTATTTCCGCTTTACAACAATGCTGTCCCCGGCATTTTAGTGTACAAAAGGCGCTGTCAGAGCAAATAAATGACGGGCGGAAATTGGAGCCAGATCTTGTACTGAAGCCTCCACAATTAAACTGGGGTCCAGGATGGCAAGAATAGCCACCCTCTCCCCTGTAGTCTGATTCGTATAAAACCCGATAATACAAAACTGCATGTCCTCACCGTATATTTTCCTGGTTACTATATCCCCGATCCTCATCTGCGATACCCCCTGTGAAATCGGCGAAAAACAAAAAAGCTGAACAATAATGATGTTTTTTCTAATAGCATATGCAGTGAGAAAAGGAGTTGTGTTTCAACTGCCACGCCTAACCGACCATAATCTTTTCCTCAGGGTAACGCAGGGGAGTGCTACGCTGTTTATTGGCCAAGGCAAAAATTACAGTCAGGAGGCCCACCCTGCCTAAAAACATAGTCAGCATGATAATAATACGTCCGGCTGAGGTAAGCTCAGGAGTAAGCCCCATAGACAGTCCAACCGTGCCGAAAGCTGAAGTGGCCTCGAACAATACTGCCAGAAAATCCGCATTCTCAGTTATAGACAACAGTAAAGAAACTGACGCAACCAGGATAGTGGCCAGCAGAATAATGGCAACCGACTTGTAAATCTGCTCCGGTCCAATCCGCCGTTGAAATACTTCAGCGTTTTCCTTTCCTTTAGCCATTGACCAGACAGCAATGGCCAGGGCTCCTATGGTGGTGGTTTTCACGCCCCCTCCGGTGGAACCCGGCGAGGCACCGATAAACATCAGAATTACGATAAAAAACTGCGTGGCTGAACGCAACGCACCCATATCAAGGGTGTTGTATCCCGCCGTCCGGGGCGTAACCGCCTGGAAATAAGCGGCTAAAGCCTTGCCAGCCGGACTTAGCGTTTTTAAAGTATTATCCATTTCCAGAAAGTATATTATCAGTGTCCCTGTTACTAATAAAAGCCCGGTAACCGATAAAGTCATCTTCGTATGCAGGGACAAATGTCTAAAATCTTTGTTGTGCCGCAAAACGTCGACTATGACACTAAAACCGATACCGCCTAAGATGATCAAAGTTGTAATGCATAGATTTACCGTGATATCTCCAGTATAACCGGTCAGGCTCTTAAAACCGCCGAACAGATCGAAACCAGCATTGTTAAAAGACGAAATAGAGTGAAATAAACCGAACCAGAGCCCCTTTCGCCACCCCAGGTCAGTCGACCAGCGGATGGCCAGCAGAATAGCGAAGACAAACTCGGTGGTAAAAGTAAAAAGGAGCACGTATTTGGCTAATCTCACTATACCGGCTATATTGGTCTGATTCAACGATTCCTGGATAATCAGCCTTTGCCTGAGGCCAATCCGGCGGCCCATCAACATGGCGAAGAATGTGGCCATTGTCATAAATCCCAAACCGCCTACCTGGATTAAAGCCAGAATGACCACCTGACCAAAAGTGGTCCAGTGAGTGCCGGTATCAACGACCACCAGCCCGGTGACACAGACAGCGGACGTAGCCGTAAAGAGGGAGGTTAAAAAGCTAATTTCTTGACCAGGCCGCACCGCCGCCGGCATTGTAAGCAAAACAGCTCCGGTCAGAATAAGCGATGCAAAACCCACTACCAGAACCTGAGACGGGGTTGCCCGCAAGGTCAACCTCTTTTGTTGTTCTCCGTAAGATATGGAGGAACCATTCACCGAACTTTTAAACACTATTTTTTCCTCCAAAATAAAATCCCAGCATGCTAAAAATGGCACCTGGGTTTTTTATAGTATTCTGCACTGCTTATATTATAGTGATACAATATTAGAAAACAAGTATTCATAGCCAATATTTATATAATCTTTATATAAAATATTGGTTCTATTACTCCTTTCATAATTTATTATTCCCAAATCTATCACCCGCCGTTATCTTCAGCCCTGGTACCTTTCTGTCAATCAACAGGCTCTTACCGGAACAAACCCGGCAATATCGATGAAATAACCAGGAGCGTTGTTAA
Organism: Pelotomaculum terephthalicicum JT; assembly: GCF_022410535.1. Lineage (GTDB taxonomy): Bacteria > Bacillota > Desulfotomaculia > Desulfotomaculales > Pelotomaculaceae > Pelotomaculum_D > Pelotomaculum_D terephthalicicum. The sequence goes on along the minus strand of NZ_JAKNBL010000016.1, from coordinate 12,911 downwards.
AATAATCATTATTACTGTAGTCACCCAAGCGATCAGATTAAACACACGGGAATTTACATACTCACCCATCAAGTCACGGTCATTTACCAAATTTAACATAAACACCAATACCAGCGGCAATAGCACGCCGTTGATAACTTGGGACCAAATCATTATTGGGATCAGGGGAATATTCGGAATAAGAATAATCCCGGCACCCGCGACCACCAGAAAAGTATACAGCCAGTAAAACACCGGCGCGTCTTCCCACGTCTTATCCACACCCGCTTCAAAACCAAGGGCTTCACAAATAAGAAAAGCGGTGGAAAGAGGTAAAATTGACGCCGCGAACAAGGAAGCGTTAAACAAGCCGAAAGCAAACAACTCGGAAGCCCAGCGGCCGGCGAAGGGCATCAGGGCGCTGGCCGCGTCCTTGGCTGTTTCAATAGCGACACCGTTTTTATGCAGTGTCGCCGCGCAGGCAACCACAATAAAAATGGCCACTACGTTGACCATAATTACCCCGACGATGACATCAAGACGTGAAAGTTTATACTCTTTAACTGTTATCCCCTTTTCCACAACGGCAGACTGAATGTAAAACTGCATCCACGGCGCGATGGTAGTGCCGACCAGACCGATTAACATGGCCAGATACGCGCTGTCAAATGTAAAATGAGGGGTTACCGTTTCTCTTGCGACAGTGCCCCACGGCGGTTCAGCCAAAATACCTGAAATTATATAGGAAAAATATATAGCTGAGGCAATTAGGAATATTTTTTCTACTCTTTGGTATGTTCCTTTAACCACCAGCCACCAGACAACCAATGCGGAAACCGGCACTGATATATATCTATTTATCTGGAATATTTCCAGGCTCGCAGCCACACCGGCAAATTCAGCAATGGTATTGCCCAGGCTGGAAAGAACCAAACCGAGCATGGCGAATAATATCAGACGCACTCCGTATTTTTCGCGAATCAGGTCTGCCAGGCCTTTGCCTGTTACAGCCCCCATCCGCACGCCCATTTCCTGCACGACAAACAGCGCCAGAATCATGGGCAGAAAAACCCACAGCATTTGATAGCCGAATGTAGCTCCCGCCACGGAGTAAGTAGTAATACCCCCGGCGTCATTGTCAACATTGGCCGTGATCACTCCCGGCCCTAAAATAGAAAGGAAAAATATTATTTTCTTTAAAAAGGACGGCTTTTTCATTCACGCTCACCTCCTGCTGAAGGCTTTGCGCATCATGTAATAGGAAAAGCTCTCCAGGTTTTTGCGATCAGGCACAATAGTGTTTAATACGTCATCCACCGTGATTATTCCGAGCATGTGATTTTTGTCATCCACCACCGGCACAGCGATCAAGTCATACTTTACGATGGTGTCAAGCACATCCCTGTGTTCGTCGCCGGATAAAACAGTGATGATTCGATCCTGCATTATTTCCCGCATTGGAGTATTCGGTTGAGCCATAATTAATTCACGTAAGGACAACACTCCCAATAGTGTTTCATCTTCATCCAGAACATAAAGGTAATAAATCATTTCCGCCGCGTGAGCCGTCTCGCGAATTTTATCAATAGATTCCTGCGCGGTCATGTTTAGGCTTATGGCGATAAACTCGGTGGTCATTAGCGCACCGGCCGTATCCTCAGGGTACTCCATCAATTCCCGCACGTCTTCCGCTTCTTCAGGCTCCATCAAGTTCAGCAGTTCATCCGACTTCTCCTGCGTTAGCTCGCCGAGCAAATCGGCGGCCTCGTCAGGGGCCATTTCCTCGATGATGCGGGAAGCACGCTCACTATCCATACGTTCAATGATATTGACCTGGGTATCAAGGTCCACCTCGCCCAACGCCTCGGCAGCGGTCTGATCATCCAGGTTATTGATAAAATGAGGTCTTTCATAGTGATCAAGTTCTTCAATAATCTCGGCGATATCGGCGGGGTGCAGTTTACTGAACTTATCGGTGGTCTCGGAAAGCTTTATATTTTCCGTGCGTGTCTGGAGCGGCTCCAAGTACTGCCAGCCAACCAGACTTACAGGCAGCCGCTCTGTCTTGGGGTCGTAACCGATAACCCTCCTGAGTAAACCGCGCACGCCAACATCTACCGCGCTCAGCATCACTTCATAGACATCGTTCCGCTTTAACCAGGAAAGCTGGATGTCATTAACCCTAACAAGCTTTGACCCTTTGATATCCACGATCTGTTTATCAAGAAGCCACTTTTTTACAAAGAGTTCATTTTCCTGAATTTCCGCATTATTCATCACATCGGAATTGTTTTTTAAAAAAAGCCCTTTATTATGAAATGTATTTATCTCAGAAATATTAATGATTTTTAAGCTTCCTTTGGCATATTTTATCCCGGTCACTCTTGGATATATTCCGTCCCAAAGCACCGCCAGGTCCCTGACCGTCCCTATCTTTTTACCGCCGGCGTCATAAATCTTTTTACCAAGGAAGGTGCTGATAAAAAACTCTCCTTGTGTTTTGACTTCATTCATTTAAAGGCACCTCCCAGCTTCCGGACAGTATTTTCCCTTCATGGTTACAAAAATAAAAACAACCCTGGAGAAAGGTATCAAAAGGGTCGTTCCCAGTAAATCCCTTTCCCCTCTCGTTCGAGCTTTGGCACGTACATAGCTAGAGAAATGATCTCAGCCACATTAGATAAAACCTTAAGCCGGTAATACCTGTTGACCCGTTACAGTCTTTCGACTTTTCCGGGCAGCGGCATATGGTCTATGTAGAAGCCTCACCTAACGAGGAAATTTTTATTTCAGTTTATATATTATAGAAAAAACAAGTCCCTGTCAAACGAAGGACAATTCCATCCACCATCGTTGTTTGATGAATAATCCCCGGCAACTGAGCAAAAGTTAATAATAAAAGGGGGTTTTATTCTTGTACGATGTCGCAATAGTTGGCATGGGTCCCGCCGGGATGACAGCCGCTGTATACGCGGCACGCAAAAAACTAAAAACCCTGCTCATCGGCAAGGAATGGGGAGGTCAGGCGGCAAGGACCGGTATGGTGGAGAACTATATGGGGTTTCAGCTTGTCACCGGTCAAGAATTGATGAAAAAATTTGAGGAGCAGGTTGAGAAGTATCCGGTTGAAAAAATACTGGATGAAGTTATTTCGGCCGGGAAACAAAACAGCAATTTTATTCTTGCCACAAAAAGCGGACGGCAATACTCCGCCAGAACATTGATCATGGCCACCGGCAAGCAACCCCGGTGGTTGAATGTGCCGGGGGAAAAAGAGTTTGCCGGCAAAGGAATAAGTTACTGCTCCATCTGTGACGCCCCCTTGTTTGCGAACATGAAAGTAGCGGTAATCGGCGGAGGCAATTCTGCAATTACAGCGGCATATGACTTAATGAAAATAGCTGAGCACATATACGTGATTTCCCCGGACGACTGGAGCAGTGATCCCGTGCTAAACGATAAGATTAAAGACGCCCCGAATCTTACTAAAATGACCGGATATCAAACAATTAGAATTGACGGTGAGCAAACCGTAAAAAATATTGTCCTCAAGTCTGTCAAAGAGCCTTTCAGGGAATCGACCCTGGAGGTGCAAGGTGTCTTTATTGAAATCGGCACCGTGCCTATGACCGACTTTTTAAGGGGATTTATCAATTTAAATGACAATGGCGAAATTGTCATTGACTGCAGCTGCAATACTTCCGTGCCGGGGATTTTCGCGGCGGGAGATGCCACATCCGCGCCTGAGAAACAAGTAATCGTCGCGGCGGGGGAAGGAGCAAAAGCAGCGCTCGGCACATTTAAATACATACTTGAAAATTGAGATTAAATTAAGATCAAGTCATCTTTATTTAACCAATCCGGTACGCTATAACCTCTAACTGCCGGGTGACCGGCAAACAACGTTCTAACTGCCTTTATTGATTCATATGCTTCCTTCAATAAAGAATTCTGTTCATTAATATATTTCTTATCGTAATTATTATTACCAATATGATGCGCTAAATTTTGTTTAATATTGCTGATTCTAAGAAATGGGTTAATAATAACATTATAATCCTCATCATCCTGCAATATGACTTTCTTCCGCAGCCATTCATTAAAGAGATGCGCTGCCGGGTTATTAAAAGAATCTTGAGACTCTTCAAAGAAAGTTATATTGATGTTTCCAGACATCATATCATCCAATACATTAATAAAATTATTATAATTATTCTCATTTGGAACAAAAAGCGGCCTGAAACCATCAGGTCTGTTTTTTTTGAAATCTTCTTTGAATAATTTTTTATCAAATATACTCAAAGACATTTGGTTTATATGAAATAATTGCTCTATAAAAGCTTCATATATTGATGCGTTTTCAACCCATTCGCCGAAGATGGAATTATGATAATCACCGCAAAAAGTTTGACACTCATCATCAACGATCAAATAAGACATCCATTTATTTTGATGTTCTACAGAAAGATCTTTAAGATGTCTTAAGGAAGCTGCAACCACCCTTTCTCTACTTTTATTAACAAATCCAAGCTCAAATGCCGGCAGCAGAATCTTGTCCTTCTCGCACATATCTTTATAATTATAAGCTATGGCACCAGAATAATCAGATATAACATTGATATGGTAAGAATCATTGGAATATTCCGCCAGAATTCTCATATCGAAGAATAATGGTTCTAATTGAGGTTTGCCAAAATACAACATATTAATGAACGGTTTATCACTGTACTTATTTTCATCCAAGGTACTTTCTAAATGTTCTTCAGTTGGATAAAAATAAATTTGTTTTACGGAATTGTTCTTTAATACTTCAATTTGTTGTGTAATAGGAAAATCACTATATTGTTTAACATGAGGATTTATTGTATAGTTTAATGTTATTAATTTTTCTTTTATTAAATCAATTATTATTGCTTTAAAATCATTCTCATCATAATTTTTATATTTATTTTTGATCTCCATATAAGGAATCCCATTAAAATCGTGAGAATTTATATAGTAATTAGTTATGTTATTTAATATTTCTGTCTTGTTCAATAAAGTTACACCTCCATATATATTTTAATTAAGAAACATTTGCTCTTTAAGAACATATGTTTTATCAATAACCCTTGGACATACAATGCGGCTGATATGCGGACGGGCATACCAAACTGCTGGTAATCTAATTATAAAAGTTTATATCACCTAATAATAGTCATAATTTAATTACTATTTTACAATATTTTTCGACATCAAAAGACACGTTTTGCAGGTAAATTCATAATTTTGCCGAAAAACAAATAATTCACAAAAAATATATGACAGCACTGGGAGGAAAATAGGTTGCTTCACCAACAAAAGGATACTCTGCAAATGATTAAGCCTCACAGTCATCTTTGCTTGATCTATGACACGCCGGAAGAATGGTATGATATTGTCATCCCTTTTATTGTCCTTGGTTTTGAGCAGGGTGACAAATGCATTTATATCGCGAATGCAAGCACGGCTGACCAAGTACGCGGCTACTTAAATGAAGAAGGCGTCAACGTAGCTGCTGCTGAATCATCCGGGCAACTTCTTATTTTAACATTAAATGAACTTCAATTGGAAAACGGCGTATTTGATCCTGACCAAATGATTGCATTATTAAAGAAAGAAACAACTGAAGCAATAGCTGATGGTTATAATATCATACGTATAACCGGAGAAATGACCCGGTTTCTCCAGAGTGAAACAGATGCGCGTAAGCTAATGGAATATGAGGCCAAGTTGAATTATTTCTTTCCGGAATATCCATGTGTTTCCCTTTGCCAGTATAACCGTAAAGAAACCGGCCCGGAAATCATAAAAGAAGTGATCATCACTCACCCGATGCTGGTGCGTGGTACCCATATTCACCATAACTTTTACTATTTGCCTCCAAATGATTTTCTAAACCAAAAAAGTAGTGCATACGAAGTTGAGCACTGGTTAAACAACTCGGAAAACAAGTATGACATGGAGGAGCAGTACCGCCGGATAGTCGAAACCGCCAATGATGGCATCTGGATATTGAATGCCGACAATCGGACAACCTTCGCCAATGAAAAACTGGCTTTAATGTTTGGTTCTACTGTTAAAGAAATGAACGGGCGATCTTATTTTGATTATATAGACAAAGAGCACTGGTCCCATGCTAAAAACATCATGAAACGCCGCAAACTGGGAATTTGGGAACAATACGAATTTGAATACCGCCGCGAAGACAACTCACCATTTTGGGCGATAGTGTCGGCCACCCCTTTTTTTGACAAGGACAGTCGCTTTATTGGCTCATTGGGCATGCTCACGGACATCACAAAGAGAAAGCAGGCTGAGCGGGATTTAAAAAGGGAACGTGATTTCATCTCAGCAGTTGTTGATACTGCCGGTTGTTTGGTGGCGGTTTTGGACAATTAATTGCCATCAATGAAGAATTAATTGCCACCGAAGAAGAACTCAGGCAACAGTATGACAAATTACAAAAGAAAGAGGCCGCCCTGGCTTTAGCAAACCAGCGGCTGCAGGATATTATTGAATTCCTGCCCGATGCCACTTTTGTAATCGGCCCGGATAAGAAGATTATTGCCTGGAACCGGGCTATTGAAGAAATGACTGGTATGCCAAAAGAACAAATGCTGGGCAAAGGAGATTATATGTACTCCCTACCTTTTTACGGGATACCCCGCCCAGGTTTGGTTGATTTTGCCTTCAACGCTGAAGCTGATCCCTCTTCTTTTTACGATTACTTTGAAAAGAAAGGCATCACATTGCACGGGCAGTCATATTTGCCTGATCTGCACGGAGGAAAAGGCGCCTATATTTGGGGAATTGTTTCACCTCTTTTTGACAAAGAAAAGCAAGTTGTCGGAGCGATTGAGACTATTCGGGACATAACTGAACAAAAGCAGCTTGAGGAACGCCTGAAACATATAAGCCTGCATGACTCCCTCACCGGCCTGCATAATCGCGCTTATTTTGAGGAGGAAATGCGGCGGGTTGGAGGAGGGCGCGGCAACACGGCGGGTATAATTGTTTGTGATGTGGACGGGCTCAAACTTGTCAACGATACACTTGGGCATGAAGCCGGGGACGCTCTACTGCTGACAGTCGCCAATATCATAAGAAGTTCTTTTCGTGAAAGCGATGTGGTGGCAAGAATCGGCGGCGACGAATTCGCCGCGATTATTCCAGACACTAAAGAAAGCACTCTCGCAGAAGCCTGTAAAAGAATAAAAGACGCCATCGCCAGACACAACGCGACAAACCATGAACTGCCGCTCAGTATTTCCGTCGGGTTTGCCGCAAGAAGCGATCAATCTATAAGCATCAACGAGCTTTTTAAAGAAGCGGACAATAAGATGTACCGGGAAAAACTCCACCAGGCTCAAAGCACACGCAGCGCCGTAGTGCAAACCTTGATGAAAATGCTTCAAGTAAGGGATTTTATGACAGAAGAACATGCGGACCGGTTACAAATCCTGATCGTTAATCTGGCTTCAGCCATCGATCTGCCGGAACGCAGTTTAACCGATTTGCGTCTTCTGGCGCAATTCCATGATATTGGCAAGATTGGAGTACCGGACAGCATTTTATTTAAACCCGGTCCTCTAAACGCTGAAGAAACTGCTGAAATGAGGCAGCATTGCGTAATTGGCCACCGTATCGCCATACTCGCGCCGGATCTTGTTCCTATTGCCGACTGGGTCCTTAAACATCACGAATGGTGGAACGGCGAGGGATACCCCCTTGGACTGAAGGGTGAGGAAATACCGTTGGAATGCCGTATCCTGGCAATTGTTGACGCTTATGACGCCATAACCAGCGACCGTCCATACCGCAAGGCCTTAACCCAAACAGCAGCCATAAAAGAGTTAAGAAGGTGTGCAGGGAAACAATTTGATCCACAATTGGTAGAAAAATTCATATACTTACTGAAAAAACAAAGACTCAACGCTTAGTCTGGTCCCGTATAATTTTACTATACTCCTTGGGGCTACAGTTGCTCTATACCGAGGTATCCAAAACATGGGCACTTGTCCTCGTCTAAATAACAATTTTAGCCACCCGCTTTAGATACTCAACGCCGCTGATGCTAAATGTTACAAGTCGCAATAAATAAGCATATACTAGCAATAATAAATTTATGGAGAAATTCACAAATGAGTACTGTTTCAAAAAAAACAGCTATACGGTGTATCAATAACTTACCCTGGAATTTTAAAACAGACAGCCAAATTGATTACTATCCGTTGGCTATAACAAGCTATCCGGCGATTTGCAACGAAGAGTTATGTACTGTTGGTTATGACCACGCCATGATCACCTGGGCAACACCAAAACGATTAGCCGACACCACAATATGTTTTGGGGACACTCCCGAACGGTTAACTAAGTACACAGTCAACCAAAATACACAATATCACTGGGTGGAAATACATGGCTTAAAATCCTCCGCGCGTTATTGGTACCGGGTGGAATGCAAAGAAGCGCAAGGCCCCCTTAACTCGTTCACCACTCTACCTAAACCGGAAGGGAGGCACCTTTTCAGTTACGCCATTTTTAGCGACACGCACATTGCTTCCACAAACCCCGCGCAGGACATCAATGAAATTTACTTTGGCAAGCTCGTTGAATACTCAAGCAGTTTATTAGTCCAGTGCATTCAGGACAGCAAAAGACGGAACATTGATCTGGCGGTACTCACAGGCGACCTTACTGATTCCGCCAACAAGCAGCAATATTTGGAACTACGCAATCAAATCCTGCCCTGCTTCGGAGACACCCCCCACCTGTTATGCATCGGCAATCATGACAAATATACCAAAGATTCAGGTATAGGCGAACAGGGTTTTCTTGACTATGTGTCCAATCGGGAAAAAACTTGCGCGAACTATGTATTTCGTGATTACCAGTTTATTTTGGTTGACTCCTGCAGAGAAAACAATAATTGGGGATATATAGACCAAAATCAGCTGCAATGGACTAAAAACATATTGCAAAATGAGGGCAAGCCCTCTTACCTGTTTCTTCACCATCCATGCAACGGTCCGGACTTATGGTTCGGCGTCAAAAACCATATTGAGTTAAAAAAAACCATCAGGCCATTTTCCTGTGTGCAAGGTGTTTTTTGCGGACATATACACCGGAACAAGGTTACCGCCAACCGGTTCATGACCGGCAATCTCCCTTACGTGGAAGTGCCGGCGACTGTGCAGTTCCCTTGCGCTTATGCCGTAGTTCAAGTTTTTGAAAATGGTTTTGTCTACAACTCATACAAAGTGAGCAGGCTGGATTTATCGGAAATGTCCCGGGGAAGGTTTATTCTCAAAAACGGTGGTAATGCCATTTTCACCTGGTACGGTCTCGGCGGGATAGGTGATCGGTGCTTTTCTTATTCTAACGGCCGGTTATTTCGCCCGGCGCGGTTTGAATTGTCAGTAACATTAGAGCATCAGAGAGCTGTTGAATTTTATCAACGGGTCCAGTCCGTTGATGGCGCCAGTCTTACTTGTTCTGATAACATCAATAACTTAAAAGTTGTCTTAGGTCATCACGATTTACATTTATCGGCTGTCCAATCATACCGGGACAAGTTTTCACGTTTTAACATAAACGCCACGATCAGCAAAGAAGGCAATTACGATGTGCCTCAGCAAACCAAGCTGCGTGTCAGATAACATTTTAAAACATACGACGATATTGGGTGCCTCAACAAAATATAAAATTATTTCACATTCCAGACATGGTAAATGTAACCACATGGAGCCGCTTTCATATAATATAACAACAATCAACCTTAGAAAGGCAGGATATCAATATGAGCGCTAAGCAAGAAGACGTAATGGGCGGCATGACAGGAGACTGTTATCCCAACCCGCAAAACATCCTGGGGATGCTGGCAAAAGGTGAACAACAGGAAGTCGCTCTCTATTCCCGGATTGCACAAGCCGTACCTTCAGAAGAACTCCGCAGAATAATCTTATACATGGCCTGCAAAGAACAACGCATGACGGAAAAACTTTCCTTGCTGTCCCAATGTTTCGGGGTAATGCCCGCCGCGTCACCTGTTGGCACCATGCCTTATTCCGCCGGTGAGCAAGAAGAAAAAAAATAGTATTTACTAAACATTTTTTACAGGAGGTAATAAAAATGGATGCTCTTCGCACATTGGTTCATGAAGTGATTCAGATCGAACTCCAGCAAATAAAACACCTGGCTATGCTGGGATGTATGGCTCCGGACGAATTTACCCGGCATATAATTTTAGGCATGATCATGGAAGAGGCAGGGGAAGCAAAGTTTTGGAACACAGTTGATGCCGCATACCGGGGAGTCCAGGTAACCGGAGGAGAGACTTGCCCAGGGATGCAACCCGGCATGGCTCCGACATCCGGATGGTGTCCAACTCCCGGTTGCCCTCCAGGCATGGCCCCGACATCCGGATGGTGCCCAACTCCCGGCTGCCCTCCAGGCATGCCGCCCGGCATGGCCCCGACATCTGGATGGTGCCCAGCCCCCGGCTGCACTCCTTGTCCAGGCACTCCCGGTCCAGGTATGCCAACCGGTGGATTAACCGGCGGACTAACCGGCGGCTTCCCTATGCCGGCTTGGAATCCCAACCCTATTATGCCCCCAGGCACGGGTGACGGTGACTGTGGCTGCGGCCAAGGGTTTTATTCAGAAGAAGCCAAAAAAGATGAGCCCCCAAAAGATGAAAAAAAATAATTCATTGCCGGCCGGGTTACCAACACCCGGCTTATTCTCTCAAAACTGTGGTGAGTTCATCTAATTTGTATCGATAATCTTCAACCTGTGATAATAATTTTCAAGCAGAGGAATCAGGTCCTCTCCCTCATCTTGCTGGCAGTAGTAAAGCCGCTCTGAGGGAATCCCCAATTGGGCCATCAGCGTTCTGGCGCGCTCTAATACGCCTTTGCATGAGGCGCTCCCGCCGGGGTGCCGACATTGACCCGGTCCACAGGCCGCGACCGCCACACCGGCGGCACCCTTCTCAAAAGCTTCCAGAATCCATTCCAGGCGCAGGGCTCCGGCGGTAGGTATTTCTACCAGCCGCGATTCATATAATGCGGATATATTTTTTAACTTTTTCCGGGTGATGCTCGTGCAGACCTCCCGGCAGGCGAATATAACCAGGTAACTTTCGTTTGATATGTTTACGGTAATCTCATCCAGAGCTTCCAGCGTGATAGCGCCCGCCGGACAGGCGGCCGCACAGACGCCGCAGGCCAGGCAGCCTTCCACGGAAATCCTGGCGTGTTCTTCAACAACAGGAACACCATAAGGACAAACTCGCTGACAGGTTAAGCAAGCGGCGCATTTTTCCGGCTCCACCCTTGCTCCCAACCCGCATTTCATACAACGTCCCGCTTCACGGAGGGCAGCGTCTTCACTTAAACCCATTTCATAAGGCAAAAAGCTCAGAGAACGTTGTCGAGGCGGTAGAGAAGGCATTCCCTGACGTTCTTTGAGCGGCACTTTTTTGGCTACTTCTTCAGGCAGCGCCCCAAGCAGTTTAAATTCTCCACCAACCGGGAGCGCTTTTTCACCACGCAAGTAGCGGCCGACAATACCTGCCGCCCGGTGACCTGACGCCACTGCGGCTATTGCCAGTCCCGCCCCCGTGACTATTTCACCGCAAGCAAAAACGCCGGAGGAACCGGTTGCAAGAGAATTTTCATCTGTCGGCAAGTAACCCAGCGCACCGGTTTTCAGGCCGCTTCCTTCAAGAAAAGATGTCTCCGGCGTCTGACCGATGGAAAGGATTACCGTATCTCCTGGAACAATCTGATAAACATTAGGTTCATAAGTCGGGTTAAATTTTCCTTCCCGGTCAAAAACAGCTTTCACCTTCTGCACTTTGACACCGGTAATAATACCTCCGCTAGACAGCAGGACCTCCACCGGGCCGTAACCAGGCTCCAAAATCACCCCCTCATCCAGCGCCTCGGCAATCTCCCAGGCTGACGCCGGCATTTGCTCCCGTTTCTCAACTGAAATGACTTTAACTCTTAGCGCCCCTAAGCGCAACGCGGCGCGGGCCACGTCAATCGCCACATTTCCTCCGCCGATCACAACGACCTCTTTCCCAACCCGTGGGCGCTCTCCCTGATTTGCCGACTTCAAAAAAGGCAGCGCAGATAATATGTCGGGATGGTCAAAACCCGGCATGGCCAGGCCCCGGCCACCCCATAGACCGGTACAAATAATAACCGCGTTATATTCGTTTCTCAATTCATCAATACTGATATCCCTACCCACTTCGGTTTCCGGAATAAATTCAACCCCGGCGGACAAAATCAGTCCGACATCACGTCTCAGTACCTCCCGCGGCAGGCGGAATGTCGGCAGCGAGGCCATGAAATGTCCGCCCGGCTCCCTGGAACGGTCGTAAACTACAACCTGATGCCCTTGACGCGCCAAGTCAAATGCCGCGGTTAAACCGGATGGCCCTGAGCCTATTACGGCAACCTTTTTGCCGGTATATCCGGTTGCCCTGCTCTCTTCCGTCCGCGCACCCACTGCTTCCACAACAAAGCGCTTTAGGCTGCGAATGGCGACAGGTACGTCGACCTGTGCCCGGCGGCAGGCTCCCTCGCAGGGGTGTGAGCAAATCCAGGCGCAAACTGACGGAAAAGGATTGTTCGCCTTAATCAAGTTGTAGGCTTCCGTGTAGTCACGCTTTGATATGGCGGCTAGGTAGCCGCGGACATCCGTGTGTACGGGACAGGCATTGGTACAGGGCGGCAATAGTTCCATAAATTGTAGTAAAACCTCCGGATATATATAAATAGCCTCTCGGCATTCGCCGAGGCAGATGGCACAAGGCTTTGCTTGAACCATCGTTATTGAATTCCTCCTACTTACCATAGAGGAATTTTTTTTAAATCCGCATCCAATTGGGAATTCGG
>NZ_JAKNBL010000015.1 GCF_022410535.1 Pelotomaculum terephthalicicum JT | reverse complement strand
CCCATCGGGTGTCTTGGATTTACGCTTACGGCTTCCAATTACTTTATGATTATTGCCGCAGCAAGGGCAAGGGACAGATTCTACACACCGAACATAAAAAAATGAGTTTGGGGATTTTCAATTAATTCGTAATTTGTTACAATGACCATACAATGACCAAGGGATGTCTCTGGTGGTCTGCGCTAACAGATCATGCACAACGGAGACATCCTTTTTCCTTTGCTGTAATATGGTCATTATATCCAGCAAGTTCCGGACAGGCAATACCGTCAGCTTTCGGCCATTTTAGGCTAGCGGAAACAACATGGAGCTTAGGGTAAACGGAAAAAATGTTGAGAAGGTTTTTACCGTACGTCCTGGTGCGGAAGTTAATTTAATAAAACTCAGGTTGGAAGGCGCTAACTCGCTCAATGTAAATGATAAAGGAGAATTAGAGGTAGGGACCGGACTTGGTGTGGTATCTTTTACCAGTCCCATAGCTTATCAGGATAAGGGCGGTAAAAGAGAATATGTAAAGGTGACTTATCATATAGAAGAGAACACGTATGGTTTTACAGTGGGTAATTATGATAAAAAAGTTCCTTTAGTCATTGACCCCTTGCTTGCTACTACTTTCCTCGGAGTTTGTGATACCATCAGTTCTATTAAATTGGATGATGCTGGGAATATCTATGTGGCGGGATCGACATGCTCCGACTTTCCTGTAACCGCAGGGGCATATGATACAAACTATACTTATGGTGTCGATGGCTTTGTCGCAAAGTTTGATGCCAGTCTTAGCAACCTAATGGTGGCCACTTATATTGGGAGCAATTTGGGGGATTACATTGCTTCTTTAGCAATAGACGATGGAGGAAATATATATATTGCTGGAACTATCACATACGATGGATATCCTTATGAATTGCCCATTACCTTTCCTATAACCACCGGGGCATATGATACAACTTATCATTATGGAGAGAGCGGAATATCTGATAGTTTTATCTCAAAGCTAGACCCTAGCCTGAGCACTCTATTGGCATCCACTTTAATCGGTGGATGCACAGATGATGAAATTACTGCTTTAGCGATAGATCATGAAGGAAACGTTTACGTGGCGGGATATACGGGCTACGATTATCCAACTACCGCCGGGGCGTTTGATACATCGCCTAATGGTGATTGGGGGGGAGATGGTTTTGTTTCAAAGCTTGACTCTAATCTGACTTCTCTTTTGTCCTCCACCTTAATCGGTGGAAGTGACACCAGTGATAACATTACAGATATAGCAATAGATGGCACTGGTAATATCTGTATTGCAGGTCATAAAGGGTCCACCGACTACCCCACAACTGGCGGAGCGTACGATACATCTTATAATCTATATGGAGATTGTTTTATTTCAAGATTTGACTCGGGACTGCATAATCTTTTAGCCTCTACCTTCATCGGCGGAAATAATTCGGAAAGAAGTGCTGATGTATCTATTGATGGCGCTGGTAATGTTTACTTGGCAGGAAGTACAAGCTCTACTGATTATCCTACTACTACCGGAGCATATGATACATCTTGTAATGGCGGGTTTTTTTATGGAGATAGCTTCGTTTCAAAACTTGATGCTCAACTTGACACTCTTTTAGCATCTACTTTTATCGGCGGAAGTAGCCAGGAATGTACGACATCTTTTGAAATAGATGACAAAGGTAATGTCTACGTTGCAGGGTTTACTGGGTCGGCTGACTTTCCAACCACTGAAGGGGCCTATGACACAACTTTTAATGGCTTGGAAGATGGCTTTATCTCAAAGCTTGATACTAACCTGAGAACGCTTTTAGCTTCAACTTTGATTGGAGGAAGTAGTTATGATAATTTAAATTCTTTAGCGATAGACAATATTGAGAATGTTTACGTGGGTGGAGATACACTTTCTGCCGATTATCCGGTCACCTCAGGCGCATATGATACAACTTTCAATGGCATTACCAATTGTTCTGGTTCTGCATGTATTTCGAAACTCAGTTTTATTGAAACATCAACCATCTCCGAGGATGCCCAAAGCTATTACCAGACATATGAGCCTGGGCAAAGGCAACAATCACTGGTGCTAGAACCCATAGACGCAGCTACCGGTGCGCACATGGTCCAAGAAGTACTAACCAGAGTTGACGGCGCTATACCCATCACCTTTAACCTGAACTATAACTCCTTGATGCTGGCCAAAGGCCCTTTAGGTAAAGGCTGGGGGCATAACTACGAGACCTGGCTTGATCCACAGCAGGACGACAGCGTTAAACTACACTGGACCGCCAACCGCTGCAACACCTTCAACCCTGCGGGAAACAACCAGTATACCTCCTCTGACCAAGCCTGCAGAGTGGACCTGTTGGTTAAAAATACCGATGGTAGCTATGACCTGACCCGCAAAGACCAGAGCGTCTACAGATTCAATACTTCAGGGAAGCTGACGCAAATTCTCAATGGGCACGGCCAGTCAATCAACCTTTCCTATGACGGTTCCAACCGGCTGCAAACCATCAGCGAGCCGCTGTCGGGAAGAAGCCTGAACCTTACCTACAACACCGGCAGCCTCATAGCCGGCATAACCGACAGCCTGAGCCAGCAGATAACATTGACCTACGATTCCAGTCATAACCTCACCGGCATTACCTATCCCGATAATAAAACCACAAGCTTTACCTATGATGCAGACAACCGGATTCAATCAGAAACTGATGGAGAAGGCAAACAAGTATTCTATGATATCTATGATGCACAGGGAAGAGTAGTACAACAAAAAGACGGCTTGGACCAAACCAGCACCCTTCAATACGATGCCTTGAGTCAGCCCGAAAAATTAATAACCACTATCATTGGTAGAAACGGCCAGAGTAAACAATACATCCACAACCTCAAATATGAACTGGAACAAGTAATAGACGAACTGGGTAACACCACCGCCTACACCTATGACAACGACGGCAACCGCACCAGTGTCACCGACGCGGCCGGCTATACATCCATCATGACCTATGACAGCCGGGGCAACCTGCTAACCATTACCGACCCTGCCAATCATACTACCACCATAACTTATGATAATAAAAACAACCTGACCAGCATCACCAATGCCGACAACAAAACCACCACCTATACCTATGATACCAATAACAACCTCACTTCCACCACCGACGCGTTAAATCACACCACTAATTATAGCTACGACACCAATGGCTTGCTAACCGGCAAGACCGCCCCCAGGGGAGGCCAGACCACCTATACCTACGAAAACGGGATGCTTAAAACCGTCACCGATCCGGCTGGAATAACCCTCACCTATACCTACGATAACGCCGGCCGGGTAACAGCCGTCACCAATGCCGCCAATAAGACCAGCACCATCACCTATAATGCCAGAAACAACATCATCCAGACCAGAAATCCATTAAACCATACAACCAGCTTTACCTATGACAGCAACGGCAAGCTGCTCACCAAAACCGACGCCAGGGGCAACACCACCACCTACGCTTATGACGCCAACCTCAATCTGACCAATATCATTGACGCTCTCGGCAATACCACGCGATACCAATACGATCCCGAAGGACGGATCACCGGGATCACCGATGCCAGGGGCAATACAACAACAGTAGCCTATGACGCCAAAGGTAGACAAATATCCATAACCGATCCCCTGGGCAATACCAGCAGGATTGAATATGACGCGGTAGATAACATTACCGGAAAATACGACGCCTTAAACAAAAAAATAGCCACCATCAGCTACGACATCCTGCATAACCCCTTAACCATAAGCGATGCTTTAGACAATAGCACCACCAACCAATACGACAACCTGAGCCGCCTAATCAGCAGCACCAACCCATTGAACCAGAACACCCAGTTTGTCTATGACGACTTGGGCCGCTTGACCCAGACTACTGACCCCATGAATGCCACAGCCAGCCAGCAATTTGACAGTGACGGTAACCGTACCACATTGCTCGACCCGTCTAACAACACCTTGAGCTTTACCTACGACCTGGCAGACAGACTAACCAGCGTCTCATCCCCCACCGGCTCCCAGCAGTACGCTTACAATATATTAGGCTACTTGGCCGGCTGCACCAACGGTCGGAACCAAACCAGCACCTGCCAGTATGATGATGCCGGCAGACTCACCAGCAGGACCGACCCGGACGGGACCATCTCATATACTTATGACAATAACGGCAACATCCTCACCGTAATCGACGCCAGCGGCGCCATTACCAGGGTATACGACACCTTAAACCGTATTACCGGTTATACCGATAACAGAGGTAATAACATCCAATATGCCTATGACCAGGTGGGTAATTTGACCAGATTGACTTATCCCGACGGCAAACAAGTCAACTACACATATGATCCAACTAACCGCTTAACCAGTGTAACCGATTGGGCAAATAGAACCACCACCTATAACTATGATCCCAACGGGAGATTGACCCAAACCAACAGGCCGGACGGTTCTATTGAAACCAGGCGCTATGACGATAGCGGGCGCATCACTCAGCTAAAAGATATCGACAGAAACAATGCCGTCATCAACCAGTACGACTGGGTCTATGATGCCGGCGGCAATATCACCACCGAATACAGTCAAAATATCCAGCAGGATTTTAACCTGAGCAACGTAACCATAACCTACACCACCGACAACCGCCTGGCCACCTATAATGGAGACGCGGTTAACTATGACGCGGACGGCAACATGACTACCGGTCCGTTACAGGGAACCATGCAAAGCTTCACTTATGATAGCTGCAACCGCTTGACCGTGGTAGGGAGCACCTATAACACCTACGATGCCGAAAACCAGCGGATTGCCTCGACCATCGGCGGCCAGCAGACCAGGTATGTGATCAACCCCAACACCGCCTTGAGCCAGGTGCTGGTAAAAACCGATCCCAACGGGATTAACACTTACTATGTGTATGGACTGGGACTCATTGGCGAAGAATCCGGCGACACCTATAAGTCCTACCATTATGACTTAAGAGGCAGTACGGTAGCTTTAAGCAATATTAGTGGAACCATTACTGACAAGTTCCAGTACGGGCCTTATGGAGAGTTGCAAAGAATTTCGGGTAACAGCTCCACGCCATTCCTGTATAATGGAAGGGACGGGGTAATAACTGACGCCAACGGCCTCTACTACATGCGCGCCCGCTATTACAACCCGGAGATCATGCGGTTTATGAACCGGGATGTGCTCATCGGCAGCGTAGAGGACACCCTGAGCCTAAACCGGTATGCTTATGTGCAGGGAAATCCGGTGTTGTCGGTTGATCCTTTGGGGTTATGTGAAAATAGAGGAAGTAGTATTGGGACTTCTATTCTGAATGGAACGCAACTGGCTTTAGATGTTGCAGGTCTTATTCCAGGCGTCGGTGAGGCCGCTGATGCAGCAAACGCTTTGATATATACCGCCAGAGGGGATTATCCAAACGCTACACTATCGGCAGGGTCGATGATACCGTTCGTTGGTTGGGCTGGTACAACAGGTAAATTTATTAATAAAACCGATGCTGTGATTGATGTAGCTAGGGGGGCGGGTAAAGCTGGCAAGACTATTGTATATACCTCTAGAAACGCTGATGATGTTGCACAATATGTTGGTATAACAGATGATGTAGCGCGCCGAGCTGCTGAGCAATTACGGATCAAAGGAATTAATATTGAACCTCTAATGTCAGGACTAAGTAGGAGCGATGCAAGGGCCGTAGAACAAGCTTTAATCGAAACGCATGTTTTGCAAAAGAACGGTGGAACATTAATGAACAAAATAAACAGTATTGCTACTTCAAACCCCAGCTATGCACAGCAACTAGAAAGAGGTTACGAATTACTAAAATCAATTGGTTACGTGGAGTGAAAAAAATGAAAAAAATACAAATAGGAGATGTATTCGAAATAGCTACCTCTAAAGGTAAAGGTTATTTTCAATACATTTATAGCAACAAAACAATTGGCGAGCTAATAAGGATTCTTCCCGGCTTGTATTTAGATAAACCTCGGAACATGATAGCAATAGCAGCGGCAAAAGAAGTATATTTTGTTCACTTTCCGCTAAAAGCAGCATTCAAGAAAGGGATTGTACAGTTTATCGGAAATTACAGCTTACCACAAGACCTAGAATTGCCAAGACAAATGCGGTCAAAAAACGTAGATAAAAACGGTAACCTGATTTGCTGGTACATCGTAGAGTATGATACTTGGCGACGAGTTATTATCAAGGAGCTAACTAAGGATCAAAAAAAACTGTCGCCGTGGGGGATATGGAATGATACCTTGCTAATTGAAAGGCTAGCAGAGGGTTGGACTCCTGAGGAGTGGACGTAAAATTAAACTAACTCAAGTAAACCGTTCGAGTGGATAAGTGGAAGATCAGCAAAGCTGCAAAAGCCTGCTGGCCTTTTTGGGGATTGGTATGAAGGGCAAGGGGACAGGTTCATTGTCCCCCGCACCCGCTATTACAACCCGGAGATCATGCGGTTTATGAACCGGGATGTGCTCATAGGCAACATACAGGACACCCATGAGCCTGAACCGGTATACATATGTGCAGGGAAATCCAGTGTTGTCGGTTGACCCTTTGGGGTTGTGTGAAAATAGAGGAAGTAGTATTGGGACTTCTGTTCTGAATGGAACGCAACTGGCTTTAGATGTTGCAGGTCTTATTCCAGGCGTCGGTGAGGCCGCTGATGCAGCAAACGCTTTGATATATATACCGCCAGAGGGGATTATCCAAACGCTGCACTGTCGGCAGGGTCGATGATACCGTTTGTTGGTTGGGCTGGTATAATAGGTAAATTTATTAATAAAACCGATGCTGTGATTGATGTGGCTAAGGGGACGGCAAAACCATACGAGGAGTTTAAGCGATATATCATTGTCTCCGAACGTTTTAAAACATTTTTGTAGCCAACGGTTTCACGGATACTCTTTTCACCAAGTGTAAACGTCATGAAAAACATAAAATTCAATTGTTAACAAACAACTAAAGGGGTGAAAAAATGTTAAAATCCAGTTCTTGCGTAAAAATGATAGTTTTTTTACTGCTCATTTTTCTATCTGTATCTTTACATGCAAGTGCGGCAGTTTATACTTATGATGCCCTTAACCGCTTAACCTCAGTAACCTACCAAAATGGCCAAAAGATAGACTATACATATGATCCCGGGGGCAACATGCTCAGTGTCAGCCACCATTCATCATCGGATACGACCCCGCCAACTGTTAAGAATACTAATCCTGCTGATGGCGCCACCGATGTATCCGTAAGCGCATCTGTATACGTTACCTTTTCCGAAACGGTAGTTGAGGACGTATACTTCAAAGATATCAACATCAGAGATACCACTGACAATTCAGTAGTCAACTATATATACAGTATTAACGAAGACATGCTCACTATTGATCCCATAAGTGACTTTAGCAGCAGTGTAACTTACGCGGTTTATGTCCCCGCTGGTACTGTAAAAGATAGAGCCGGCAATTCTATGGAAAATGATTATGTCTTTACTTTTACAACAGTCGGGGAGCATACAAGCGGTTTCACCCTCACCATCCCCAACGGCGGTGAGAACTGGCCGGCGGGAGCAACCAAACAAATCACCTGGAGCTACGCTGGGGAAGGATGTCCGACAGACGCCAGGCTGTCCCTATACAAGGGCGGCGTATTTCAGAAAGTCATAGCAGGGAGCGTCACGCCGGAATCAAGGACATACAGCTGGACAATCCCCGGCAGCCAGGCAGCCGGTAACGACTACCAGATCAGGATCACCAGCAACAGCGACACAAACGTTTACGATCTGAGCGACGCCGCCTTCACCATCAGCAAGCCAATCACCCTCACCAGCCCCAATGGCGGCGAGAACTGGCTGGCGGGAGCCACCAAACAAATCACCTGGACTTACGCCGGGGAAGGATGTCCCACAGACGCCAGGCTGTCCCTATACAAAGGCGGCGTATTTCAGAAAGTCATAGCCAGTAGCGTCAGCCCGGAATCCGGCACATACAGCTGGACAATTCCCGGCAGCCAGACAGCCGGTAACGACTACCAGATCAGAATCACCAGCAACACCGATACAAACGTTTACGACCTGAGCGATGCTAACTTTACCATCAGTTCGTTACCTTAGTTTGCTTTGATACTAAGGTAGCACGGATTCTCTCGTATATTTTATGAAGTAAATTGTGTGGGGTACTACTCCTACCGCGGGAGTGCTTCCTCCTGGTAGAGGTAGTACCCCAGTTTCGAATAACCTTGAATATGAGCCGCATCGAAAATATACAGGATCGTATATGGAGCGCCTGATTGCTTCCTAGCTATAGCTAAATTCTCTAGAAAAAATGGATTCAGACTAAAGCGCAAAAATTTCTAGTTCAAAAGAGCGAACTTAATTGTTTATAGAGACCGATAGCCTTTTATGCTTTTCTGGCGATCGTGCTTGCTGAGAACTCTCTTGCGTAACCGTAAGCTCTTTGGGGTGATCTCCAGCAACTCGTCACCGCTGATATACTCCAGCGCTTCTTCCAGGCTGAACTGCCTGGGTTCGTCCAGACGCATGGCGGCCTCGGCGGTGCTGGACCGGATGTTGGTCAAGTGTTTTTTTTTGCAAACATTAACTTCAATATCTTGTTCCCGGGAGTGCTCCCCCACTATCATACCCTCATAAACCTTTGTCCCGGGAGAAACAAACAAGACGCCGCGGTCCTGCGCGGAATGCAGGCCATACAGACTGGCCTCACCTGATTCAAAAGCGATCAGCACCCCCTGGTAGCGCCCCTTGATGTCACCTTTATACGGCTCGTAGTCCATGAAAATATGACTCATCACCCCGTGGCCTCTCGTTTCGGACAGCAATTGGGAGCGCAGGCCGATAAGCCCTCTGGCCGGTATTTTAAACTCCAGCCGGAGCTGGTCCTGGCCAAGTGAGGTCATATTTACCATTTCTCCTTTTCTGGCCCCTACAAGTTCCATGATCACGCCTGTCTTATCTTCGGGAATATCTATCGTTAAAAGTTCGACTGGTTCCGTCAGCTGGCCCGCGTCCCACCGGTAAATCACCTCTGGCTTGGAGACCTGCATTTCGTAACCTTCCCGGCGCATGGTCTCAATTAAAATCGACAGGTGCAGCTCACCACGGCCGCTGACTTGAAAAACATCCGGACTGTCGGTTTCCGCCACCCGCAGGCTGACGTTTTTCTCCATCTCTTTGAACAGCCGGGCCCTCAGATGGCGGGAAGTCAGGTGCTTGCCGTCCTGGCCGGCGAAAGGACTGTCGTTAACCATAAATGTCATCTTCAGGGTTGGTTCGTCCACTGTAATGGGCTCCAGCTGCTCCGGGCGCTCCTGGCAGGCCACCGTTTCCCCGATCTTGATATCAGCCAGGCCGGAAAAAGCCACAATCTCGCCGCAGGGCGCCTCATTAACCTGCACCCTCTCCAATCCTTCATAAACATATAGATTCCCGATGCGGCCCTGACGCGACACGCCGTCGTGTCCAATCACGCTTACCTGCTGGCCGGCGGCTATCTTGCCGCGCTTGACGCAGCCCAGCCCCATGCGTCCCACGAAGTTGTCGTACTCCGTGTTGTTGATCAGCAGTTGTAGCGGACCGCCGGCGTCGCCGGGCGGAGGAGCTATATATTTGACTATGGCTTCGAACAGAGGCTGCATATTTTGCGCCGGGACAGCCAGGTCGGTGGTGGCGGTCCCTTCTTTGGCCGATGCGTAGACGATCGGAAAATCAAGCATTTCATCATTCGCCTCAAGGTCGATAAAAAGCTCCAGCACATCGTCCACCACCTCAGAAACGCGGGAATCTGTCCGGTCCACCTTATTTATAACAACAATGGGCTTCAGATTTAATTGCAGCGCCTTGCGCAGGACGAACCTGGTCTGGGGCATAGTCCCCTCAAAAGCATCCACCAGCAGCAGGACACCGTTAACCATTTTTAAGACCCGCTCAACCTCGCCGCCAAAATCGGAATGCCCCGGGGTATCCACTATGTTTATCTTGATGTCGCCGTACCGTACTGCGGTATTCTTGGCCAGGATGGTAATGCCGCGTTCTTTTTCCAGATCAAATGAATCCATTACCCTTTCGGCCACCTGCTGGTTTGCCCTGAAAATACCGCTCTGTCTGAGCAGGGCGTCAATCAAAGTAGTCTTTCCATGATCAACGTGGGCTATTATGGCTATATTTCTAAACATGCTGCTGGACGCCAAGAAAAAACCTCCTTCGATTTTCCTTTTAATTGTACCACAAATATTTATGGTATAATAATAATGTAGTATGAATTAGGGAGGCAATAATGAATTATATTGTTTTCGATCTGGAAATGAATAATAAATGGGGAACCAGAATACATGAAATTATTGAAATTGGCGCGGTGAAAATAAATTCTGATATGGAATTGGTTAATGATTTTCAATCCTTTATTAAGCCGAAACTGTATCCAACGATAAGCAAACTAATTAAGAAAAAAACAAGAATAAAGCAAGAATGGATCGATAATGCAAAACAATTGCCCTATGTGATAAAAGAATTTAGGAAATGGATCGGCGAGGAAGAATTCGTTTTATGTGGATGGGGTATTGATGATCTAATTACATTTGAAAGAAATTTTAAAATAAATAATATGAATGAGTTTGAGTATGATTTATTAAAGAATTATTATGATATTCAAAAAAAATTTATTAATATTTATCACTTGTCTAATCAGATATCTTTAGAAAATGCTCTTAAAATGATGAATACTGAACCTAAACATAATATCTGGCATAGAGCAATATTTGATGCTATTAACACTTCTCAGATCTTTGTTGAAATATATAATAAGATAGAAATAAACTTGAATCCAGCCGGGAATCAGAGTACCTATTGACCAATTTGTAGCAAAACTGGTTTTAGCGGCAGCGCTTAAAATGTGTAAATTGTTGGGCGACTTTAGTAAATAATTGAAATATTGGGTATTGCTGGACAGCTTATTATCTTCAGGAGATAATAAGCTGTCTTTTTTTATTGAAATAATTTGGTCCTGTGGAGAATAGCAAGAACCACTAAATAGGTTTTATAATCTCTTTAAGGGAAAAGAAAAGAAGAGCATTTTGACACGTCATTAGAAATGGAGGCTTTTATTAAATTGAGTAAAAGGGGGGACAGAAAACATGGATGCGCTTTTACTGGCGAGGTTGCAATTTGCGATTACGGCCATGTTTCACTTTCTTTTCGTGCCGCTAACCTTGGGTCTTTCTATCATTGTCGCTGTGATGGAAACCAATTACGTCAGGACCGGAAATATACAATACCTCAAAATGACCAAGTTCTGGGGCAAGCTGTTCCTGATCAACTTCGCCTTGGGAGTGGTCACCGGGATTACTCTGGAATTCCAGTTCGGCACTAACTGGGCCGAGTATTCCCGCTACGTTGGGGATATATTCGGCGCTCCCCTGGCCATTGAGGCTTCGGTAGCCTTCTTCCTGGAGTCTACATTCATGGGAATCTGGATTTTTGGCTGGAAGAAGATATCGAAAAAAGTTCATGCCGTTGCCGCCTGGATGGTGGCCGCCGGCTCCAGCCTGTCGGCGCTGTGGATTCTCACCGCCAATGCCTGGATGCAGCATCCGGTGGGTTATGTCATCAACAACGGGCGGGCGGAACTGGTGGATTTTGCCGCGGTGGTGCTATCCGGCTACGCCTGGTCAAAATTTCTGCACACCGTACTGGGCGGCTACCTGGTGGGAGCATTCTTCGTAATGGGAGTGTCCGCTTACCATATTTTGAAGAAAAATCACCTGGAATTTTTTAAAAAATCGTTTCGAATTGCCGCTGCCTTTGCCCTAATGGCCTGTCTGGCGGAAGTTGCCGTCGGGGATTGGCACGCCCGGGAGGTGGCCAGAACCCAGCCCACCAAGTTTGCTGCGATGGAGACCCTCTGGGAAACCCGGCAAGGTGCACCCATCTATATATTCGCCATACCGGACGAGGCGACAGAACGAAACACAATGGAAATCCTGCCGTTGCCCAACATGCTGAGCATGCTGGCCACGCACGACCCGCACGCTGCGGTGCAGGGATTAAAAGATTTTCCGGCCAGCGAACGACCGCCCGTGACCCTGACCTTTGTCAGTTTCAGGTTAATGGTAGGGCTGACCGCGCTGTTTATTCTCCTGTCCGCACTTGGGTATGTTTTTGCCAGAAAGGAAACGCTGGAGAAAAAAACCTGGTTCCTGAAAATCATGCTTTTTTCCATACCGCTTCCCTATATAGCTTGTCAGCTGGGCTGGCTGGTGGCGGAAGTAGGCCGGCAGCCGTGGATTGTTTACGGCCTGATGAAAACATCCGACGCGGTTTCTAAAAATATCACGGCAGCACAGGTGACTGCATCTCTGGCAGGGTTTGCAATTTTCTACGGCTTATTGGCAGTGGCCGACATTTATTTGCTGGTGAGGTTCTCGAAAAATGGCCCGGCGGAAGAGATGGGGCACAGCGTGCCGTCCGGCCGGACAATAACGGTATAAGGAAGGTGCTGGCAATGGAATTGCAGATACTCTGGTTTGGCCTGTGGGGCCTGCTCTGGGCGGTCTATTTCATGCTCGACGGATTTGACCTCGGAGTGGGCATATTAGCCCCTTTTATCGGGAAAAGCGAGATGGAGAAAAGGATACTCATCAACACCGTCGGCCCGGTTTGGGACGGCAACGAGGTTTGGCTCCTCGCCGCCGGCGGCGTGATGTTTGCCGCTTTTCCCACAGCGTACGCCTACATGTTCAGCTATCTTTACGCGCCGCTTCTGCTCATTTTGTTCGCTCTGATCGGCCGGGGCGTGTCCTTTGAATTCCGGGGCAAGGTCGATTCGGATTCCTGGCGGAAGACGTGGGACATGGCGCTCTTCCTGGGCAGCCTCGTACCGGCCTTGCTCTTTGGGGTAGCCTTCGGCAACATCTTTCAGGGCCTGCCGATGGACGCCCGGGGTTACCACGGGAATCTGCTGACCCTGTTGAACCCTTACGGCCTGCTGACCGGCTTGCTCTTTTTGCTGCTTTTCCTGGAACACGCGGCCATCTGGATTACCGTCAAGACGGAAGGAGCATTAGAAGCCAGAGCCCGGGCGCTTGCGGCAAAGCTGTGGTGGCTCCTGCTGTTGGCAGCCGCGGGGTTCCTGGTTCTTACCGCTTTTGCTACGAAGCTTTATACTAATTTTATGAGCAGTCCGGCTTGGCTCGCGGTTCCAGCCGCTGCCGTACTCGCTTTGTTGTGTATGAAAATATTAATATCCGGGAAAAAGGCTGTGGCGGCTTTTTTCTCCTCCTGTGTGACGATTGTAATGGTCACTTTCACCGGGATCATCGGGCTGTTTCCCAACCTGATACCGTCAAGTCTTGACCCAAGGTATAGCCTGACGGCCTTTAATTCATCGGCCAGTCCGTATACCTTGAAGATCATGACGCTGGTGGTGGCCATCTTTATTCCCATTGTAATTGCTTACCAGATCTGGGCGTATATCATTTTTAAGGACCCGGTTACGGAAAAAGATTTGTATGACCCGGATTCCGGGGCATATTAACCAGGCTTGCCGGACAATCCCCATGCCGATTGCGGCAAAACCATTTTAAGGAGGAGTTATTCTTAAAAAATATTTCGCTTCATTCTAATTGAATACTGTAAATATTTACTGGGAAAGCAGGATTTTTTATTGATTATGTCCAACAATAAATTAAATATTGAGACCACAATTAATTAAGGAAAGAGGAGGTTCACAATGACTGAGCTAATGCAGGTCTGCAAATGTTTAATTTGCGGTAACGTGGTTGAGGTTTTGCATACCGGCAAAGGACAATTGGTTTGCTGCGGCAAGCCTATGGAATTGTTAAAGGAGAATACTGTTGACGCTTCGCGAGAAAAACATGTACCGGTAATTAGTAAAAAGGACGGCAAAGTAAATGTCCAAGTGGGAAGCGCTAAGCATCCAATGGAAGAGAAACATTTTATTGAATGGGTAGAAGTACTTTCTGCAGGAAGAGTTTTTAGACAATTTCTTGCACCCGGCAATAACCCGGCGGTTCAATTTGAAACCGACGGGGAAAACATTTCGGCGAGGGCTTACTGCAACATCCACGGGCTCTGGAGATCCGGGTCTTAATGATACCGGAACCATGCCTTATTTAGCGGAGGAGATGAGCTCCGTGTATTCCCTCCGTTTCCATGACGTATTGCTTGTCTCCGTTTCGGGCTAGCCGAACGACAATGGCTATGTTAAGTAATGAAATTAAAAGGGAGGAAGGTTTATGGAAAAGTATATTTGTATTATTGGTATTTTAGTTAATCAGAAATCAGAAAATGCTCCCAAGGTACAGCAAATATTAACGAAAAATGGATCATTAGTATTACATCGCAGTGGAATTCCTTATTCTAAATGTGATCGTGGCATTATAAACCTGACGGTAGAAGCTACCCCCGATGAATTGGATAGTATAACTAAAGAGCTTGGTAGTGTTAAGGATATTGTCGTTAAATCGATGATATTAGCTGATGGTGCCGACAAATTACAAATATGTAATTTGTAAAGCGGTATTTACTGTTTCCGTACTGCAACAAAGCTATTTAAGTGAGCTGCTAATTGTTTTACGTATTTCAATACTCGACTTGAATTAAGACAATTTGAAGCAGGCCACGCTGCCCCTGTCAGTTGGCCGGATTTCCAACCTGGCGTCGATCCGTTCTTTGAGTTCAGGCACATGAGAAATAATTCCCACCAGGCGCCCTGTTTTTTGCAGGTCGATTAAAGCCCGCAGGGCAAAGTCCAGGGACTCCGGGTCCAGGGTGCCGAAGCCTTCATCCACCAGAATCGTATCCAGGTGAATGCCGCCCGCGTAGGACTGAACCACGTCGGCCAGGCCGAGGGCGAGCGAAAGGGAGGCCAGGAAAGTCTCCCCGCCGGACAGGGTCGAAACGCTGCGGGCCACACCGGTGTATGTGTCAAAAACCTCCAGCTCCAGACCGCCGGCCGTGTTCCTGCGGGTCCGGTCCAGGGTGCGCTGGAGGTGGTAGCGGCCGCGGCTCATCAGCTTTAACCGTGCCGTCGCGGCGATTGTTACGTCATCCAGCAGGGAGCCCAGGACAAACCGCTCAAAGGTCAAACCGTATCGGTTCCTGCCGTTGGCCACTTCAGAGAGGCGTCCCAGGATGGCGTAACGGCTTTCCAACTCCTTCAGGGCACTTTCAGTTGCTTCTATTTTCTTCAGCCATTCGGCCTCCCGGCTGGTTTGCGACTGTAGCTGCGTTTCCAGGGCCAGAGCCTGTTTCCACTCATTTTCCGCTTCTGTCAGGTCTGCCGTCAGCTTATCCGGCTCGGGTTCACTCAGGCCTTCCGCCGCCTGAACGGCACGTTTCAGGCGGTCCGCGGCCGCGCGCCGGTTTTCGTCATATTCTTTGATTTGCTGCTCTACCCTTTGGAGCCACCCTTGCGTTTTTTTCGCGTTTTCATATTCATTTATTGTTGCAAAACCTGCCGCCGCCAGTCTTTCCTGGAAGGTTTTCTCCGCGGCCGCGGCGCGTTTGTTTGCCGCCTGCTGCGCCGCCAGGGCTTCCGCCGCGGCGGTCTCAGCCTTGGCCAGCGCCTGATTTGCCTCTTCCGCTGTTTGCCTGGCCGCTTCAAAGGCGGTCAAAAGCTGCGCCCGCCTCTTCCTGGCGGCTGCCTGTGCCTGAAGTAAAGACGATGGGGCGCGGAGGTGTTCAGGGATGGATGATTCCCTGTCCCGCACCACCGCCTGGCTTGATTCGAAGGCTATTTTTGCCTCTTGATAAGACCTGCCGGCCGATTCGAGCTGTTTGACGGCGGAATTTTCCTGCTGTTTGAGCTCATCCAGTTCTTTATTGATAAGAGTGGACATTTCTACGGCCTGCAGCGCGTTTTGCCACAGTTCCCTGGCGTTATCGGCGGCTGCGCGGAGGACGGCCGGACTGACACCCGCTTTTTCCCCCAGTTCCTTTTCCAATTCTTCAATCTTGCCGTTCATGGCAGCCTGCCTGGCAATAATACTGTTCAGCTTATCCCGCACTTTGTCGCGTAAAATTTCAAATGAAGTTACGGCTTGCTGTTTTTCCTTGATTAATTTTTCCGAAGGCAGCGCCGCTTTACTACTGGCGGGGGCCGGATGCTCAAGTGAGCCGCAGACAGGGCATGGCGAGCCTGCCGTTAAGCGGCCGGCCAGGATGGCGGCCTGCCCGTTGTTCCAGTCCTCTTGCAGCCGGGCGAGTTCTTGCTTTGCCGCGGCGAATTTGTTTGCCGCGCGCGACAGTTCTATACCGGCTGCGTCAACTTCCCGCAAGATTTTTGACAGGTCCTTGCGCAGGCCTGCAAGGGCAAGCCCTTTCTGGCTGAGCTGCTCGGCCGCCCCGCATATAGTTTCCAGCGCGGCGGCTTGGGCGGCGTGGCTGGAAGCTGCTGACAGTTCCTTGGATTTTTCCTCAATGGAAGCCTTGATAGCGTTCAAAGATGATTGAGCCATGTTTTGATTAGTTTCCGCCATCTGCAATTCTTGTTGAGCGACGGTAACTTTTTTACGGGCTTCGGCCAGCGCGGCGACTTTCCCGGACAGTTCCTCAAGCCGGGTTAATTCGCGGCCGGCGGCTTCACGTTCCGGTTCTTTCGCCAGTTCTTCTTTCAGCTTCTTTTCGGCGCTTTCCTTTGCTTGCAGCAATGCCTCTTTGCTCTGGAGCTTGCTCCGGTGAGACTTGGCTGCGTCGAGTGCTTCCTCCCGCCGGGTGCGCATGGTTTTTTCCACGTCGGCCAGGCTTGCGGCCTGGCGGGCTTTGGCCAATTCCACTCTTCCGGCTTCAATTGCCCGCGCTTTGGAGTCCAAAGCCGCCACGGCAATTTCAGCCTGCTTTTTTTCGGTCAGCTTTTCCAGCGCCTGTTTGCCGGCATTCAGCCGCTCCCGCGCAGCGGTGACTTTTTTTTGGCTTTCTTGCACCTGCTTTGCCGCTTCTCCCAACCGGATTATGTGCAGATTGTGCCGCTCGCTTAGTTCTTCCCGTGAGCTGGCTTTTGCTTCCTGCAAAATCCATGTCTTTTGGGCGGTAGTTTCCTCGAAATTCTTGTGCAGCGCTTTTGCGGATTGTTTTAAGGATTCTTCAACGCGGCGGTAATGTTCGGTGCGGAAAAGAGTTTCCAGGATGACTTGACGCTCACCGGAATTAGCGGTCAGGAGTTTATGAAATTCTCTCTGGGGAAGCATAACCACCTGGCGAAATTGGCTGCTTTGAAAACCGAGCAGTTTTTCCACGGCTGCTGTGACTTTGCCCCAGCCGTTCGCTAAGACAGCTCCTTCCGCCGCGTCGCCGACGAGTCCGGTCCGTTTCCACAAGGTGGCTTCCGCGCGCATGGTTGTCGTTCCTGCACCACGCTTTTTCGGCCGCTCTTGTTCCGGGTTGCGCTTGACGCGGTATATTTCGGCACCTACGGCAAAATCGAAAGTGATTTCAGTGACAGCCGACAGGTCGGCATGGTCGCTGCGCATCTGCCTGCCTTCCCGCTCCGCGCCGCTGGTGTCTCCGTACAGGGCGAAACACATGGCGTCAAGAATTGTGGTTTTGCCGGAGCCGGTCGGCCCGTGAATCAAGAAGAAAGAACGGGAGCCGAGTTCCGTAAAGTCCAGCGCCTGAGTGCCGGCATATGGGCCGAAAGCGCTTATCGTCAGCTTTAATGGTTTCATTTAAATTCACCTTTGTTCTTTCGGGTAGAATAATTCAACTGTTTGGGCGAACGTCCGGGCTTCCTCGCTGTTAAGGGGAACTCCGGTTACTTGTTCGAAGAATGAAGAAAAGAGATCCATATCGCTGAGGCGCCGGTGGTCGCCGCGCGGGCCGCGCAGCTCGCCGCCGTCAAGCAAAAATGGACGCTCGATGTGCAGAACGTTGGGATAGATTTCACGCAGCTTGCCGAGCGCGTCAAGGAGCGCACCGGTGTCTTTCAGAGTTACCATAATATAATCTTCTTTGTTTTCTCCGTTTTTCGGAGCGGTCAGAATATCTGTCAGGTAACCCTCCAGGCAACGCACGTCACGGCGCGGTGAAAGAGTGACTTTATCCAGATTTATATTGCCGGCCTCATCCATTTCCACCAGATTAATTGATTTCCGGTGCGGGGATTCAGAAAAGGAATATTTCAATAAAGAACCGGCATAGTAAATTCCAGTCCCGGTTTTCTGGGGTTTGTGCAGGTGCCCCAAGGCAGCGTAATTGAAGGATTGGAAACATGCGGCATCAACCATTTCCGTTCCGCCGATGGTAAGAGGACGCTCTGATTCGCTGCTTTCACCCCCGGCGACATAAGCGTGGGCAACGGCGACAGCCCTTGAGCCGCGGGGAAGCGACGCCGTATAATGCTTGAGCAAACAGCGCATGGCGCTGTTGTAGTCTGTCGCATCCGGAGCCGCCAGTGTTTCTCTTACCACGGAAGGCTCCGCATAGGGAACCGGGCAGAAATATACCGGCCCGTGCGAGTCTTGAAGAATGATGGGGGCAAGGTTGGTACTTGGCTGTCCAATGATAAAAAGTCCCTGGCGGGCCAGCAGGCGGGTGCCGAATCCAAGCCGTTCAGGGCTGTCATGGTTGCCGGCGATCAGCAGCACAGGAACTGAAAAGTCCATAAGAACGCGGGAAATTACCTCATCTAAAAGCTTTACCGCGTCCGTGGGCGGCACGGAGCGGTCGTAGACGTCTCCGGCAATAATAATCACATCCGGCTTGACGTCACCGGCAACTTGAAGAAACTGCTCCAGCACATAAGCCTGATCATCTGTCAGGTGGATGCCGTGAAAAATACGTCCCAAATGCCAGTCGGAGGTGTGCAGTATTCGCAATTCTATTTCCCCCATGAGATAATAATCGCCGCACGCAATGATGGTCATGTGTAAATTTCTATCCTTGGGGCGTGATTACCTTCATTATTGAGAAACGGAATTTGACTTTAATCATTTAACCGCACGTCCGCTCCCAGCACACCAATAACCGGGCCATGAATGTCCCGCACTGGAACGGATATGGTCAGGCATAATTTTTTAGTTATGGCGGATAAATAAATGTCCGAAACGTATTCCTCACCGGCGGCGGCCCTTTGCCACCACCGGCGAATCTTGGCGTTAGCCAAACCGGCCGGCGGTTCGGAAAAAACAAACGTGCCGTCCATACGGTTCGACCATACTGCCTCGAGTTCAGGCTGCCTGCTAAGCAATTCTCTCAGTACTTGTTGATGCTCTTTATTATCTAGGGACGTGATGCGGGATTTTTCAGACTCCGCGCGCAGTACTTTGAGCAGCCGCTTTATTTTTTCTTTATGGGCCGCGCTGCCTGTAATGGCGCTGACATCCAGCTTTACTTTCCCGCTGACATCTTCCAGCATATCTGCGGCTTTTTGCAGGCGCACTCCGGTCGCGCTGATTTCTCCGAAGTTTTCTTTTTGCGCTTCCGCCGCCGCGCCAACCTGCCGCAGATAATCCTTGATTTCCTCGCTGCTCTTTTCCACTGCGGATGAGATGGCCGACACCGCCCGGGCGATTTCAGTCAACACCGCTTCGGCGTTTACCGTACTCTTAACTCCGTCAGCGA
Organism: Pelotomaculum terephthalicicum JT; assembly: GCF_022410535.1. Lineage (GTDB taxonomy): Bacteria > Bacillota > Desulfotomaculia > Desulfotomaculales > Pelotomaculaceae > Pelotomaculum_D > Pelotomaculum_D terephthalicicum. Next base: position 54,171 of record NZ_JAKNBL010000015.1, on the reverse strand, counting down.
TGCTTCTCCGGTCGTTTTCCGCCGTTGATTTAACCTTTTCAACCTCTTTGCGGATTGATTGGAGTATTGCAACTGTATCACCCACTGCTGAAAAAGTTTTTTCAGACAGATTTTTAACTTCTTCGGCTACGACTGCAAAGCCACGGCCATGTTCACCGGCCCGGGCAGCCTCGATGGAGGCGTTAAGCGCCAGCAGCTTGGTTTGATCAGAAATTTCCGCTATGGCGGTAAGAATGACGTCAATCTGCCCCACTGCCGCATCCAACGTTGTTACGTATTCAGCCACTTGGGTCGAGTCAATATCAGCTTGTTCGATAGCGCGGCGGGCAGAACCCATTTCTTCCAGACAGGTGGCGACAGACCGCTCGTTCTCCCGGGTCTCTTGCCGTAATTTCCTGGACATATCAGCCAGTGAACCGGCCACTTCTTCCACCTTGGTAAAGTCTTTGGCAATTTGCCCGGCTGTCTCGATAGTCATATTCATTTGTTCAACAGCGGCGGAAACCTGCTGCGCTGCCAGCTGCGCCTTCCCCGCCATATCCTTTAACAGCTTGGCGGTTTTGTCGACGGCTTCAGTCAGACCGATATATTCCTTGGGATAATGGTGTTCCTTGTTTTGGACGGCAACCCTCCCCGCGGCAAGCTCCATTATCTCCTGGCGCAGGGAAGCAAGCCACTGGCTGCTGCCTCTCCGCCGCCACGTGCCGAATAACAATCCGGTAATTAGCGTGTTGACAATCAACGCCGTTACCGCCCTGACCTCCCAGTGGCAAAAATAAGCTAAAACTGCTACCGAGAGCAAAGCAGAGCATAGTAAATAAGCTCTTGCCAGGTGTTCACTTTTTAACATATTTTCAAACCACCCCACACTGGAAAATCCGCCTCCGGTGAACTGCGGGCGGCCAATAAAAAAGCCCTCACCGCTAGAACGGCCAGGACTTCACTGTCTTAATTCCTTATATCTCCATTGATCTTTAGGAACAATAAAATTATAACAACGCAATGGTTTAAGAGCAAGGATTTTTTAACAGCATTGGCTTTGGGTCCTGGCATGGTTTCTTGGATAAAAATCATTATTATAATTTACTGGGATGGTAAATACTAATTATGATTTTTAATTTGTATAATTACTTTATTTGTTGGGTGGTGTCAAAACTCGCTGTTCGTGGTAAAATGTTTGCATGTGATAATTTGGTTTTAAGTATTTTGTACAAGTTTAAGGGGCAGAAGGGTTTGCGCGTAAGCTGGATTATTCGTTGAACAGGAGGAGAAATCTGTGATTGACGAAGTAAATATGAGCGATATCGACCCCATGATATATGAAGGTGCAAAATGGGATGCTTCTGAAGTATTATATAAGCCGAACGAGTTTGAAGGCAGAACTCTAACGAATCCTCCCGACTTTGTGATAAAGAAAGATGGTATTGCCTTCTGGATACAGATGAAGGAGCTAGCAGAAACAGAGCGGGAGAATGGGCGGTCAAAGGATATAGCGCATATCAGAGGTTGTTTGACTGAGGCGGCCGGAGTATTCGACTGGGATACGGATGATCAGAATATAAATCTGATTGTTATGAAGACCGGCCAAGCCAGCTATCGAAATATTGATCTTGGACAAGCTGTATTCGGGGATGAAGTGTTTAAATATGGAAGATTTGGAAAACGGGAATGGCATAGGGAAAATAATGGATTCTTTCACGATCCCGGCTTTTGTTCTAAGGTGGCGGGGGTAATTGTTATAAAACGCGAAGAGCATTCGCCGATAAGCGGATATGCTAAACTGCTGTTTATTAATGATAGATTTAAAGATAGATTGGAGCAGATACGTTTAATTTTGGATTTCGATAGGGCTATCTACTTTAATGAATTGATGCTTGATTAAGACTAAAAAAACAGTTTATATATATTATTAGAAGTTAAGATGTAAATAGTTAACTAATTTTAATTAATGTATGGATATAACTGATAATGAAAGAGAGCAAGCATTGAGGAGTTGATTGGCAACGACGATGAACAGGTTATATTCCCGGGTTGGTCATGTCCTATTTTTTCTTCTTGTTGGGTAGGGTGTAACTATATACCTTACCCCTACAACCATCCTGATTAATTTATTTAAAAGGCAAATGATTTTTGCAAACTCCCAGTTACAGATATCCTTTGCAGCGGTATTGATATTGTATTTACTGATATCATTATCATTATTATTTTTATTGTTTTTTAAATTTCCGAAATTATTTAATATAAACCAATTCATTATTTATACCTCCACTATGTTGATTATTTGCATAAATAAATCTGAATATACATTAAAAGTGGAGGTGTGTTCACTTAGACAAACTTAAATCTTTCTAGTTATTTGTTTTTGCTCCAATTGAATTTGAGCTCTTAAAACAGGCTATTGTGAAGATGCGTTCGTAGCATTCGATTGGGCTTACCGGATGCAAAAAAATTATAAGCCGGTTGATATTGAGATGTTTGAACGGTGGGTTGAGCAATATGTTGATAATCGGGATTTAAAGGAACAGGTAATGAAAGGATAGATTTTATGCTTTATTCATACAATAATGCTGGATGGCGTCATTATAGTATGCGGCAAGACCGGGAGCAAATTTATCATAAAACGCGGTAAATCTCCCGTCGGAAATATACATATTGCATTGGAAGAATAAGCATAAATTTCAATAGTAGTAAATAAAAAAATAAGATATAATTGAGTAAATCTACCAGATAACTTTTAAGGAGAAAACAATGGGATCTAAAATAAAAGAAATATTTTTTGACTGGATAAAAATTATCGTGGCGGCCATTGTGCTGTCCTTATTTGTTAGAAACTACGTTGCTGAGGCGAAATGGATCCCTAGTGAGTCGATGCTGCCAACTTTAAAGGTTGGAGACCACATAATAATAGACAAACTTTTTTATAAGCTCAACGGAGCAGGGGGAATCAACCGCGGTGATATTGTTGTCTTCAATCCGCCGCAGTCTGCTAATTTAAGCGAAAAGGTCTTGATTAAAAGAGTAGTTGGTTTGCCCGGAGAAACGATTTCGGTAAAGAGCGGGTCGGTTTACATTAACGGAAAACAAATTAATGAACCATATATTCTTGAAAAATCCAGTATGGATTTTGCGCCTTTGGAAATACCTGACAATGAAATATTTGTGATGGGAGATAACCGCAATATCAGCTATGATAGCAGGTTTTGGGGGCCATTGCCCCTTGCCAATATTATCGGCAAGGCTGAATTTCGTTATTATCCCATTAATGAAATGGGAATAATTAATCCCTAGGTTTGAAAACGAGTATAATATTTGGAAGAATATTTAATTATATCTGAAGCAAAAGAAAATCTCGATATTCAGAGAAAAAAACAAGGATTGATTAAGGATTTTCATTGCATAATAAATCAAACGCTGAAGGAGCTGATCTTCATGTTGAAAGCACATATTGCGGAGTCGGTGGTAACAGGGGAGGTGCGTTCAGACTAAAATTAATCCGCCCTCCCCTTGCCATGCTATCAAAATAGGGAGGACAAATTTAATAATGAGTAAAATAAATTTATATGATATAGGGCTTTCCGCACGATATGCCCAGGAAGCTGCGATATATGGCGGCAATTTCTATTTGGCGAGAGTTTCAGCGCAGCACAATGACAAGGGCAGGCATACTACCACTAACAGACAGCTGCTTGTATTGCCTGAAGGCGGAGTGGTAATCGACACTCCCGGAATGAGAGAACTTCAGATACTGGACGCCGACTTATCGAAGTCTTTTTATGACATTGAGAAATTGGCCGAAAAGTGCTATTTCAGGGATTGCAGGCATGAGTCCGAACCGAAGTGCGCTGTAAGGAAAGCCATTGAGGATGGGATATTAGCCGCCGGGCGATTTGAAAATTACAAAAAGCTCCAGCGGGAGATGGTCTTCGAAGAACGCAAAAGCACAATGACCGCCGCGCAGGCGCAGAAGCAGAAGATGATCGATATGATGGGAACGCTTGATCGATATAAGCAGGTGCAAAAATTTAACAGAAAGAACAAAGGCGGCAGGTAATCCAAGAGGCTGTACCGCAATATTAATTTCGGTACGGCCTCTTTGCCGTAAGACGTCAATATTAACCTCTTTTCCCAGACGCCTGGTGATGTTTATCACCGGGCTTTTTTTTGATATAATAGCTCTAGGTTTGAAAAGATTTCCCCTGGAGGGTATAATGAAAAAAATTGGAGATTATGCCGAGGTGATTATCGCGCTGAATACCCGGAGCATTGACCGGGTTTTTCACTATGCCGTGCCGGCTGCTCTTCAGGATAAAGTTAAAATAGGTGTCAGAGTACAGGTTCCTTTCAACAACAGGCGTCTGACCGGGTATGTCACCGGCTTCGGCTTTCCGGAAAACACGGTAAATATCAAGGAGATTGCCGGGGTATTGGACGCTGAGCCGGTATTTACCCCGGAATTATTGGAACTGTCCCGCTGGATGGCTAAAAATTACCTCTGCAGCACGGCGGAAGCGCTTCAGCGGATCTTATCCCCTCGCTTGCTGGTAAAAGGAACGCGGCTGGTGAAACAAGTTCACCCGGCTATCCCGGCGGAAGAGTATGATAATGTGCTGAATTCACTGCGACGAGCTCCAAAACAGGCGGCCTTATTAAGAAAAGCGATGATTAATCCGGGGTTGACCCGCAAGGAACTAGCCGAGGCGGCGGGCGTGTCAACTTCAGTAGTTGACGCGCTAGTTGAAAAGGGCCTTCTGCTGACATCACCGGCGGTTTTGTCGCGGCGGCCGGGCCGGACCGCGCAGACCCAAGTTGCTCTTGATCCTAACGGGCTTATTCTCAATAACGGGCAGAAAGCCGTTTTTAATCAAGTCGCGCGGGAAATCAGACAAGGCTCTTTTAACGTTTTTCTCTTGCACGGCATTACCGGCAGCGGCAAAACCGAGATTTACCTGCATGCTGTTTCAATAGCCCTGGAAGCAGGCCGTCAGGCGGTTGTGCTGGTGCCTGAGATATCACTGACGCCCCAAATGGTGGAGTTGTTCCGCGAGCGCTTCGGCGGGCAAGTGGCTGTCTTACATAGCGCGCTTTCGGGTGGGGAAAGATATGACGAATGGCAGCGGATCAAGGAAGGCGAGGCGCCTGTGGTGCTGGGGACCCGCTCGGCGGTCTTTGCCCCTCTGCCCAGGGCGGGACTGTTTGTGATAGACGAAGAACACGAATCTTCTTATAAGCAAGACGACCACCTGCGCTATCATGCCAGGGAGGTTGCGATAAAAAGAGCCCAACTGGCAGGGGCGGTGGTATTGCTGGGCAGCGCCACGCCTTCCCTGGAATCGCAGCTGAAAGCTTCCGCAGACGGCCCGTACCGGTTGTTGAAGCTTACGGACAGAATTGACGGGCGTCCTCTCCCGCCGGTGCGGGTTGTGGATATGCGTCGGGAAACGAAGGATGGAAACAGCGGCATTTTTAGCAGAATACTTGTCGCCGCGGTAAACAGGCGCCTGGAAAAAGGTGAACAGGTGCTGCTTTTCTTGAATAGACGCGGTTACGCAACTTTTGTAATTTGCCGTGAATGCGGGCTGGTTCTAAGGTGCCCGCGGTGCGATATTTCCCTCATCTACCACCGGGACGGCCGCTTGCGGTGCCATTACTGTAATTATACCGTCAGGTCACCTGATTTATGTCCCACCTGCGGCAGCCAAAATATCAGGCATTTCGGGACGGGCACACAAAGGGTGGAAGAAGAGGCGCGCCAGTTTTTTCCGGAGGCGCGGATTCTCCGGATGGACAGTGACACAACTGCCCGCAAAGGAGCACACTTAAAAATAATCAGCGCTTTTCGCGACAGGCAGGTTGATATCTTAATCGGCACCCAGATGATTGCCAAGGGCCTGGATTTTCCCGGGGTGACTCTGGTAGGGGTGATAAATGCCGATACAACGCTGCATATGCCTGATTTCCGGGCGGCTGAGCGTACTTTTCAGCTATTGACTCAGGTGGCCGGCAGGGCCGGGCGGGGTGACTTGCCGGGTGAGGCGCTTGTCCAGACATATACCCCGGATCATTACAGTATCACTGCCGCCGCCGCCCATGATTGCGACCGGTTTTACCTTAGTGAAATGCCGGTGAGGCGCTCTTTGGGATACCCCCCTTTCAGTCACCTGGCCCGGCTCCTGTTTACCCACGAGGATGAGGAAGAAGTGAAGAAAGGAGCCGGACAGGCTAAAGAGATATTAATAAACATGTTGACCGGCAGTGATAAAAATATCTCTATTCTCGGGCCGGCCCCCGCGCCGTTGAGCAAGATAAAAGACAGATACCGCTGGCAGTTGGTTATTAGGGCTTCCCGTCGTGATTGGCTGAGAGATGTGATTAAAGAAAGCCTGTCCTTATTGGAAAAGGGGCCTTCATCGATCAGGCCGGCGGTTAATGTGGATATTAACCCGCAGGGAATGTTGTAAAAGGAGGAAACGTTTTGGCAATATATAAAATAGTGGAGTTGGGAAATGCCATTTTAAGAGAGCGCGCCAAAGCGGTGCCGAAAATAACCTCAAATATTTTAAAACTTCTTGATAATATGGCTGATACTTTGTACAGCGAAAAAGGGGTTGGCCTGGCCGCGCCGCAGGTAGGCGTGGCGAAAAGGGTGGTTGTTATAGACGCCGGCGAAGGCCTGGTTGAGCTTATCAACCCTGAAATAATCAAATTTGAAGGCCAGGCCACTGACACCGAAGGGTGCCTGAGTATCCCGGGCACTGTGGGGGATGTTACACGGGCCGCGTCTGTTGAGGTGAAATGTCAGGACCGTCATGGCAAGGAGCGAATTATTCAAGCAAGTGACTTGTTTGCCAGGGCGCTTCAGCACGAAATAGATCACCTGGACGGTGTCCTGTTCATCGACCGGGCGCAGAAGGTATGGAAAGTAAAGAATTAAGTTGGGAAGAAGCTGTATTCAGTAGTTAGTAGTCAGAATGAGAGAAAGTGGTTTATTATTTTGAAGTATGCTGAATTCTGACTCCTGGATTCTGAATACTTGAATATTGAGGGATGAGAGATGCGTGTAGTATTCATGGGAACGCCGGATTTCGCGGTGCCGTCATTAAAGGCCCTGGTTGAGGCCGGCCACGACGTGCGGGCTGTTATAACGCAGCCTGACAGGCCGAAAGGCCGGGGTAAAAAATATGCGCCGCCGCCGGTAAAGGAAGCTGCTCAAAGTTTAAAACTGCCCGTTCTGCAGCCGGCCCAGGTAAAAGAGCCGGAGTTTATTGAACAATTGCGAAGTTATTCACCGGAAGTTATTGTGGTCGTTGCTTACGGGCGGATTCTGCCGCCGGCTATTCTGTCACTGCCTGAACATGGCTGTGTAAATGTCCACGCTTCCTTGCTGCCGAAGTACCGGGGCGCGGCGCCTATTCACCGGGCGGTGATCAATGGTGAAAAGGTAACGGGGATTACCACCATGTTTATTGATGAGGGGCTTGACACAGGAGACATGATTCTTAAGGAAAAAGTTCCCATCTTTGGTGAAGATACCGTCGGTGACCTGCACGACCGTTTGTCTGTTGCGGGGGCGCGTCTGCTGGTCGAAACACTGGACATGATCGGGCGGGGGCGGGCGCCCAGAATTCCTCAGACCGGCGAATCCTCTTACGCGCCGGTGCTTACCGGCGCGGACGAATTGATCATATGGGACAAACCGGCTCAGGATATCTATAACCTGATCAGGGGCATGAACCCTTGGCCCGGCGCGCGTACCTATCTGGGAGAAAAAATGCTGAAGATCTGGCGCGCCGGTGTTCTTGATGACGAGCAAACGCTGGCCTGTCCGGGGAGAGTGATGGGTACTGTGCGGGAAGGTGTTTTAGTCGGTACTGGCAGGGGGCTGCTGGTAATTACTGAACTTCAGATGCAGGGAGCAAAGCGCATGAGCGCCGCCGACTTTTTAAGGGGCACCCCGGCCCCGCTGGGTGTGATTCTTTCAAATGCTCCGGGGAAGGACGGTATGCGGTGATATCAGGAACGTTAAACCCGGTGCGGAAAAGGTTGTTTGTCGGCCTGCTGAGCGCCAGCCTGCTGGCGGCTTGCTTGCTTCTAACGGCGATATGGTACATAACGGCCAACCCGGTTAGAAGCATGTTTGATCAGGTGCTCTTGCTGGCATTGGGAATTTTATTGCTGGGCGGTATCGTGGTGGCCGGTTTTGGGGTCGGGGGCATTGTGCTGACTATTATTTATGCGAGGGATATTTCGGCCTTCCGCGGCCCGATGCGGGTGGCCTTGAATATTTTCTTTCCACTCGCGCTGTTTCTCGGCCGTTCATTTCATATTGAAAAAGACAGGATTAAAAACTCATTTATCGAAGTGAACAATTTTTTGGTCAGATCTAAAACCCTCAACCTGCTCCCGAGTCAGGTCTTGCTGCTTGTGCCGCACTGCCTGCAAAAGAGTGACTGCCCGCATAAGATAACAGTCGATATTAATAACTGCCGACGCTGCGGCGGGTGTGTGGTCAGTAAGCTTCTGGAGCTGAGAGATCAGTATGGCATTAACATAGGTATGGCCACCGGAGGCACGCTGGCCCGGAAATTTGTCCGGGAGTACCATCCCCGTGGTATTGTGGCTATAGCGTGCGAGCGTGATCTCACCAGCGGCATTCAGGATTCCAACCCCATTCCGGTGCTGGGAGTTACGAATGAGCGGCCTTTCGGGCCATGTTTCAACACCCAGGTGAAATTGCCGAAGGTGGAGGAAGCCATCTGCTTTTTTATCAGTGAGAGAAGTAAATTGGTTGGCTGAAGCTTACAGCAACGAGAATAATATAGTAACCAGATATATATTTTGTGAATATTTGGAAAGGATGTATCCAGTTGCCCCAAATAACAGCCAGAGAACTGGCCTTGCAAGTGTTAAGAGCAGTGGAGGAAGACGGCGCGTATGCCAATCTGGCCTTAAATCAGGTCTTGGAAAGATACCGGCCCGGTAAGCTCGACCGGGCTTTTGCCACTGAATTAACTTATGGAACACTGCGGACACGCAATACTCTTGACTGGGTGCTGGGGCAATTTGTTAAAAAGCCGCTAACATCTCAGACTATTGCATTGCGCAATATCCTGCGCCTCGGTGTGTACCAGCTTATGTGCATGGACCGGGTGCCGCCGTCCGCTGCCTGCAATGAAGGGGCGGAGATGGCGCGCAGGCATGGACATCCCGGCTCGGTGAAGTTTGTCAATGGGGTGCTGCGCAACGTGGCAAGGCAAATAAAGGAAATTAAGTTTCCTCAACTGGCGGACGACCCAATCGCCCATATCTCGCTGCGCTATTCCCACCCGGCATGGCTGGTGGAAGGCTGGCTGGCGCGATTCGGCCCGGAGGAAACGATCTCCCTTTGCCGGGCCAATAATGAACCGGCGCCGAATACGGTGCGCACGAACACTTTGAAGCTGACGCGGGCCGAGCTCGCGGGCAGGTTGAGAGAAGACGGCCTGGCTGCGCGGGAAACCGCATATGCTCCGGAAGGGCTTAACATCGAAGACTTCTTTTCTTTGAACGCACTGGGTGCTTTTCAAGAAGGGTTGTTTCAGATCCAAGATGAAAGTTCCATGCTGGCCGGCCGGGCTTTAATGCCCCGGCCCGGCGCCCGTGTGCTGGACGTTTGCGGCGCGCCCGGCGGTAAAACCACTCATTTAGCGGAACTAATGGAAAACCGGGGTGAAATCCTGGCGGTGGATATCCACCCGCACAAGATCGCCTTGATTGAAGAGAATTGCCGCCGCCTCGGGATTAATATAGTCGAGGCGTTGGCGATGGATGCCGAAAGATTGCCGGAACAGCTGGATGAATGGGCTGATTTTATCCTGGTTGACGCTCCCTGCACCGGGCTGGGTGTCCTGAGACGCCGGCCTGATGCCAGATGGCGCAAAGAACCGGGCCAAATCCCGGCGATAGCGCGGCTGCAGGCCGGGATTTTAAAAAGCGCCGCCCGGTGTCTGAAGAAGAAGGGGGTGCTCGTATACAGTACCTGCACGATTACCCGTGAAGAAAATTTGCGTCAGGTTGAAGACTTTCTTTCCCGTCACCCGGACTTCAGTCTGGAAGACTTAAGCCCTTTTCTTCCGGTTGGCTTGGATGAGCAAGGGACTATGCGTTCCGGTTATTTGGAGATTCTGCCTCACCGGCATGGGATGGACGGCTTTTTTATATCCCGCATGAGAAAAAAGGGATAGGGCAAAATGATGGAGAATAGTTTTATTTAAGAAAGAGGAGCAGTTCAATGTCGGTCAAAATCGATTTGCGGGACCTCACCCTTTCTGAGTTGGTCGGTTTGACGCGGCAAATGGATGTCGAGACGTACCGGGCGAGGCAGATGGCAGAATGGGTCTTTCAAAAAGGCGCCGGATCTCTTGAAGAAATGACCAACTTGCCCCGTGATATGCGCGGGCGGCTGGCGTCCATAGCCGGGATTGGGCGCGTTGAAGTCATCAAAAGACAGGTTTCCCGGGGTGGAGACACAGTAAAGTATCTCTTCAAACTGGATGACGGTCAAGCGGTTGAAAGTGTTTTGATGAAACACAGCTACGGCAACTCTGCCTGTATCTCCACCCAGGCCGGTTGCCGGATGGGTTGCCGTCTCTGTGCCTCAAGCCTGGGAGGTTTCGTCCGGAACCTGCGTTCCGGTGAGATTTACGGGCAAGTTCTCGGTATGCAAAAGGACGCCGGAGAAAGAGTGAGCCACGTAGTGATCATGGGTTCCGGCGAACCGCTGGACAATTACGCGGCCACCCTTGCTTTTATAAAAAACGTTACTGCTCCTTACGGTCTTAATATAGGGCAGCGCCATATCACTGTTTCCACTTGCGGTCTGGCGCCCCGGATCAGGGAGATGGCCGGTGAAAAACTGGCGGTTACTCTGGCGGTGTCGCTGCACGCGCCGAACGATCACCTGCGGGATGAGTTAATGCCGGTTAATAAAAAATACCCGTTGCGGGTATTAATGGAAGCTTGCCGGGAATACGCGCTCAAGACAGGCCGGCGGATTACCTTTGAATACGCCCTGATTGCCGGTTTAAACGACGGGCATGAACTGGCCGCTGAATTAGGCGCGCTGCTGTCGGATATGCTCTGCCACGTTAATTTGATCTTAGCCAATCCGGTGCCGGAACGGGGTGTCAGGCCGTCTGCCAGGCGTCAAGCGCTCATATTTAAAAATATTCTTGAAAAAATGGGTATACCCGTTACTGTTCGCCGGAGTCTTGGCGGGGATATCGACGCCGCTTGCGGGCAGTTGAGGCAGAAAACTCTGGCAGGTTGGCATGACGCGTGCCTGCAGGGCGATTTTGAAGCCTGACGCAAAAGAGCGGGCGAGTGAGCTTGCAGAGAAGCGAATGAACTGGGCGAAGCGTTTGAAGTATAACCAGCGGATCAGGAGGTGAGCTCCTTGGGTGTTTTCTCAGGTTTGGAAGGCAGTTTGGAAAAATATATTGAAGGGTTTTTTAAAGACAGGTTTAAAGGACGCGTTCAGCCGGCCGAGATAGCGAAAAAGCTGGCCAGGGAGATGAGGGACCGCAGGCGGGTCAGTGTCAACAGAATTTACGTGCCTAATAAATTTACTGTTCACCTTAATGCTAGTGATTACGATCATATTGCGGCAATAGCTTCGGCATTTTCCGGTGAGCTTCAAGAATATGTAAATCAGAAGGCCAGAGAAAAGAAATATACCCTTGCCGGCCCGCCGGCCGTGGATTTTGTCAGAGAAGAGCTCGAAGAAACAGGGTTTATAAAAATAGAATCCGGTTTTAGCGAGGCGCCGCCGGAGGATGAACCAGCAGAGGCGGATGCGGGAGTGCTTGAACACACCCAGCTTTTTCGCCTGGCCAAGGATATTACTGTTGTGGAAAAGACGCCTGCCGTTTATGCCCGGCTGAAAGTTGAAGCCGGTCCGGAAAAAGGGAGGATTATTAATTTGAGTAAAGCCAGCCAGGTGATCGGGCGGCATGCCGGGTGTGATATCGTTCTGAACGACTTCAGTGTATCCCGGCGCCAGGCGCGGCTTGAATGGGTACAGGGCAGGTTTGCCATCACCGATCTTGGTAGCACCAACGGTACGTGGGTGAACGGTTCCAGAATCGTGTCAAAAGTGCTTGAACCGGGAGATGAAGTAGCCCTGGGCACCACAGTATGCGCATTTAAGGTGGATTAGACATGCTTACCATATTAATTACGGCTTTGCGGTATGCTTTTTTATTGCTTCTCCTTATTTCTATTTTCAGGCTGATTAAATGGATGATCGCCGACCTGAAAGAAGTATCGTCTCAACAGGTAATAGAAAACCCCCCCGGCAGGCCGAGAGAAGAACCCCGTTCTTCTTTCGGGACAACCGGTGAAGTAGAACTGGTGGTTGTCGAAAGCTCCGTATCCCAGCCAAAATCAGGCGACACTTTTGGTTTCCAAAGGGAAACTCTTATCGGCAGGGACGAACGGAGCGATATAATTATTGCTGGCACATTTGCCTCTGCCTGGCACGCGCGTATATACTTTAAGGAAGGACAGTACTGGCTGGAGGATTTGAAAAGCACCAACGGCACTTTCTTGAACGAAATCCAGGTGAATCAGCCGATTGTTTTGGCAAATAGAGATAAAATTAGAATCGGGGGAGTTATTTTTCAGTTTGTGAGGTGGGGGTATGAGATGGGCGCAGATCACTGACACGGGTTTATCAAGGAGGGTTAATGAAGACAGCCTGCTTGTGTTGCCGGAAATGGGGCTGCTGGCGGTAGCGGACGGGATGGGCGGACACCAGGGTGGTGAAGTCGCCAGCGGATTGGCGCTTCAAACGTTGCAGAAAGAGCTCGCCCGCTTGCTGAAAAAGGGTGAATCGCCTGAGAAAGCCCTGCTCAATTCAGTTAAAGTGGCCAATGTTTCGGTATTCAAAATGTCCGTACGGAAGGAAGAACTTAAGGGCATGGGAACGACATTAACCGCGTGTTTGAACTGTGCGGGCGACCTTATTATCGCTCATGTGGGTGATAGCCGGGCCTATTTGATTCGCCGGGGTGGTATTCGTCAATTGACTCAAGACCATTCACTGGTGCAGGAACTGCTAAGAAAAGGCGGCATTAACGAAGAACAGGCGCTTCAGCACCCCCAGCGCAATATGCTGACCAGGGCGCTCGGCACTGCGCAGTCGGTGGCGGTGGACCTTTACCGGGATAAATTAGCGGCAAACGATCTCCTCTTACTGTGCACCGACGGCTTAACCCGTTATCTTCGCCAGGAGGATCTATTATATGTGATCAAATCTTCCCAAGGGATTAACAGCGCGGTGCATGCCCTGCTCGGCAAGGCGCTTCAGTATGGAGGCGCGGACAATGTTACCATTATTCTGGCCCAGTTTTAAATTAGGAGTCAGACTCCCATGAAGCTTCGCTTCATCATCAGATAGCTGAAAATGGTAATGATTTATTTTTACCGTTCTCTTATTTTTCATTCATTAATATAAGGTTCCGGGGGAATAAAATGACTGACGGCAGTTACGGCAACTATATCAGCGCGGTGGCAAAAAGCGCGGCCCGCAGGAAAGGCCGGCGGGTTGAGTGGAAGCTGCTTTCTCTTATCGGGGTTTATGCCATGATCGGGGCGGCTGCGTTGTACCTGGGATCGGCCGGCGCGGCGGACCGGAAGGTCGTTTTCGCCTGCGTCTCAGTTGTCGCGGCCTACTTTTTGGTTAGTTTTTACTGGCATTATTCGGGCTACCGCGGGGATTGCTTTTTGTTGCCGTTAGTCGCCTTGCTTTCCACTACCGGCCTGATTTTCTTGTTTCGCCTGGATCCGGCTTATGGCGTGCGCCAGTTTTTCTGGCTGCTGATCGGGCTGGGAGTTCTGCTTTTAACCACACGGCTGCTTATTGATTTCCGGTTTTTAAGCGACTATAAATATATTTACGCGCTTGCCGGTTTGATTGCCCTTATCCTACCCGTTTTTTTCGGCCAGGAGCAGGGGGGGGCGAAGAGCTGGCTGGACCTTGGCATCTTTAATTTTCAGCCGTCCGAGTTTGTTAAAATCTTAGTAGTGCTTTTCCTGGCCAGTTACCTGTCGGAAAACAGGGCCGTCTTGACCGTCGGGACCAGAAACCTGGGCGGGCTGGCTTTGCCGGGGCCGCAGGAGTGGGGCCCGCTGCTGGCCATGTGGGGAATTTCCCTCTTATTGCTGGTGTATCAGAAAGACCTCGGCGCGGCGCTGATTTATTTCAGCACCTTTCTGACCATGGTTTATGTGGCCACCTCCCGTATTCTTTATGTTCTGTTTGGTTCGACGCTGTTTGCCGCGGGGGCGGCAGCCAGTTTCTACATGTTTGACCATGTGCGGGCCAGATTTGAAATATGGATGAACCCGTGGCCCAATATAGAAACTACGGGATACCAGATCATTCAGTCGCTTTTTGCGATTAACTCGGGCGGTGTGCTCGGCAGCGGTCTCGGGCTGGGATTTCCGGGATACATTCCGGCTGTGCATACCGATTTGATTTTTTCCGCTATTTGTGAAGAACTGGGTTTGGCAGGCGGCGCCGGTATTATTATCCTTTTTATGCTCTTTGTTTACCGGGGAATCAGGATTGCTTTAAAAACGACAGATGAATTCGCCGCCCTGGCAGCTTCCGGGCTGACCGCCCTGCTGGGTTTACAGGCTTTTATCATTATTGCCGGGGTAACCAAGCTGTTACCCCTGACCGGCATTACTCTTCCGTATATAAGTTATGGCGGCAGTTCGCTGGTGGCGAACTTTATATTGCTGGGGCTTTTATTAAATATTTCCCACGAGGAAGAAAGCGATTTATGAAGCAGAATATTCTAAAACTAGGTTTCTTGCTATTGGGCTTATTTTTAATCCTGGTGGGCTACCTGTCTTATTTGCAGGTGGTCAGGAACCCGGCCCTGGCCTCGAATCCTTATAACCGCCGCGTGCAGGAGATGGAGAATCAAACTGTGCGGGGAAACATCTATGATGCCAAGGGTGTTGTCCTGGCCCGGACGGAATTTGACGGCAAGCAAGGCCGGCGGGTTTATCCCCAGGGGGATGTCGCGGCGCATATTATCGGTTACGTTTCCGACCGGTACGGGCGGGCGGGCCTTGAATCCGCATACGATTCTTATCTGCTGGGCATGGAAGGATCCGACAGCGTCAGGAATTTTATCAATAGGCTCCTGGGTAAGGAGCAAAAGGGCGGGGATCTGACGCTCACTATTGACTCTTCCCTGCAGGAGCTTGCAGAGCAGCTGCTGGGGAACCGGCGCGGGGCGGTTGTTCTCGTTGACACCAGGACGGGAGCTTTGCGGGTAGTGGCCTCAGCCCCGGGTTACGATCCCAACCGCCTGGAGGAATACTGGCCGGTTCTGGTGCAGGCGGCGGACTCGCCCTTGCTGAACCGGGCGGCGCAGGGCGCTTACCCACCCGGTTCAACGTTCAAAATTATTACTGCGGCGGGAGCGCTGGCCGACAAACCCGGACTGGCCGACAGCACTTTTAACTGCCAGGGTTACTTGATGGTAGGCGGGTATAAGCTGACCGACCTGGCTGTGCATGGCGAAGTGGATCTGAAAAAGGCTCTCGCCGTCTCATGCAACACCACTTTTGCGCAGTTGGGCCTCGGGTTGGGCACCGACAGCTTTTACCGCACCTTTAAAGCTTTCGGGCTGGATCAGGACCCCGGCCCAGGAATCGCGGTGCGGCCGGGCACGCTTGCCGCTCCGGGTGATATGATTCAGACAGAACTGGCCAGCAGCGCCATCGGACAGGGCGAGGTGCTGGTAAGCCCGCTGCATATGGCCCTGGCGGCGGCGGCCATAGCCAACCAAGGTGTGATTATGCATCCCTACCTGGTTGAATCGGTAAGAGACTCCTCCGGTGCAGCCGTTCAGTCCGTAACGCAACGCCAGTGGCTTACCGCAACCACCCCGGCCATATCCGGAATCATTAAAGAAGGGATGATCGACGCGGTGCGCGGCGGCACGGCGACAGCAGCGGCTGTTTCCGGGGTGAAGGTGGCCGGTAAAACCGGCTCCGCGCAAAACCCGCACGGTAAGACGCACGCCTGGTTTATCGGTTTCGCGCCCGCGGAGCAGCCCAGGCTGGCTGTCGCGGTGGTTTTGGAAAACGCCGGTTCGGGCGCGTCTGTCGCGGCCCCGGTCGCGGGCAGTCTTCTGGCGACGGCTCTGGCGAAGGGGTATTAGATTGGCGAGCGGCGTGCAAAAAATAACTTTGCTAACGTTTAGTTTAGATTAGAGGTGAATAAAATGATCGGGAAGCTTTTGGGGAACCGCTATGAAATTGTGGAACAGCTGGGCGGCGGTGGTATGGCCATAGTTTATAAGGGCCGGGACACCATTTTGAACAGATTGGTTACCATAAAAGTGCTTCGTTCCGAGTTCAACAGTGACGAAGACTTCGTAAAACGGTTTCGCAGAGAGGCCCAGGCTATCGCCAGCCTCTCACACCCGAATATAGTCAGCATTTACGATGTCGGCCGGGTAGATGAAGTTGACTACCTGGTCATGGAATATGTTGAAGGCGACAACTTAAAAAATCTGATCCGGCTGCATGGCCCTTTAACCCCGGCCAGGTCCGCCCAAATTGCCCGACAGATCAGCGACGCGCTGGAACATGCCCATGAAAACAGCATCGTGCACCGGGATGTCAAGCCGCAGAACATTTTAATCACCAGGGACGGACGGGCCAAACTGACCGATTTCGGGATCGCCAGGGAGGCCACCGCCGCTACCCTTACCCAGACCGACGCCGTCATGGGCTCGGTTCATTACCTTTCCCCCGAGCAGGCGCGTGGAGAAAATACCGGACCGCGTTCCGACATCTATTCCCTGGGTGTCGTATTGTATGAAATGGCTACGGGAGCGCTGCCTTTCCAAGGGGACACCCCGGTCGGCGTCGCTTTGAAGCATATCCAGGATGAGCCGCCCCGCCCTTCCCTGCTGAATCCGGCGGTGCCGTTGAGCTTGGAAAAAGTAATCGCCCGGGCCATGACGAAGAGCCCGTCCGGCCGGTATGAAACAGCGAGACAGATGGCGCAGGAACTTGAGGATATAGCCGGAGCCGGCATAAAAGACCCGCCGCGGGCTGAGCCCGATGATGAATTCGCCACCAGAGTGATTCCCACCGTGCACAGGGCGGCCGGGGATATCCAGCCCGCTGAGAGGGATGTGCGCGGGAGAAAAAGAAGCAAGAGATGGCTCTGGTCGGCGTTGATTCTTCTGGTGCTGTTTGCCGCGGGGGCCGCCGCGTTTCAGTTTTACTTCAATATACCGGAAGTGACGATGCCTTCCGTCGAGGGAAAGACCCTTGATGAGGCTAAAAACATTTTACGCCGGCAGGGTATAAAAAAAGATCCTCAGGTGTTCTTGAACTACCATCCCAGTGTGCCGGAGAACAGTGTCATTTCCCAGAAGCCTGCGGAAGGCGACAAGATAAAAGTAAACCACACCGTAATTCTATATGTCAGCCAGGGAGCGGAACTGCGGGAGGTGCCTTCGGTCATCGGCCAGAGTTTCAGTAATGCAAAAAGCATGATTGAAAGAAATGATTTAAACGTAGCCATGCCCTATCAGGAAGGGTACAGCAATGAATATGCGGAAGGAGTCGTGATGGACCAGGAGCCCAAAGGCGGCAAACTCGCAAAAGGAAGCCAGGTAATCTTGCATGTCAGTAAAGGAAAGCAGCCCGTGATGCATAAGCTGCCCGACCTGACCGGCCTGACGCTGGAGAAGGCGAAAGAGGAATTGTTGAAACTTAAGTTAATCCTTGATGAAAATGTGAACAGGGTTAGAAGCAGCAGTTATCTCTCCGGGCAGGTGACAGACCAGAGCCCGGCCAAGAACACAGAGGTCGAGGAAGGCTCCGAAGTGCATGTAACCGTAAGCGACGGGCCGGGCCCGGAAAAGCGCACTAAAAATGTAACCGTCCCATTTAACGACGATAAGAAAGAGCACAAGCTGAGAATCGTGCTGAATGATGTGCGGGGCGCTACCGAAGTTTTTAACGGCACTGTCAGGAATGAAAAATCGGTGACCAAACAAATAACCTATTATGGTAAGGCGACTGTTCGAGTTTATGTGGATGAAGTCCTGGTGGATGGTGATATACCTCTTGATTAGCGGGGAAAACCTTGTTCAGGGCATTGTCCTGAAGGCGTACAGCGGCCATTATTTTGTTCATGACGGCGGCTGTGCATGGGAGTGCTCGTTGCGGGGGCGCTTCCGTTACGAAAAACAGCAAGTCCTGGTTGGAGACCGGGTGGAACTGGCGCCAAAAGCGGACCGGGCCGGGGTTATCGTGAAAGTATTGTCCCGCCGCTCCGCGCTGTTGCGGCCGCCGGTAGCCAACGTGGATCAAGCGATAATTATTTTTTCCGTACGGGAACCCGAGCCCAATCCCGGCTTACTGGACCGCTTTCTCATTACGGCAGTCATGAATCAGATTGAGCCGGTGATATGTTTCAATAAAATCGACCTTATAGAAAATGGCGAGGTTGCTCTTGTTTCCCGCTATCAGGGTGTATATACTGTGGCGCTAACCAGCGCGGTGACCGGAACGGGTCTGGACAGCCTGCGGGAGAAACTGCGGGGAAAAATTTCGGTATTCGCCGGCCCTTCCGGGGTGGGCAAATCGACGATATTAAACGCCATAGTGCCGGAGTTGAAACTTAAAACCGGCAGAGTCAGCGAAAAATTAAAGCGGGGCAAACATACGACCCGCCATGTGGAATTGATATCCCTGCCTGAAGGTGGATTGGTGGCGGACACCCCCGGTTTTTCCAGCCTGGACTTGCCCGATATCAAGCTGGAGGAACTAGCCGGCTACTTTCCGGAAATGGAAGAGTACAGCGGGGATTGTTACTTTAGCGGCTGCCTTCATGACAGGGAACCCGGGTGCGCTGTCAAGAAAGCGGTGGAACAAGGGGGAATTGAAGAATCACGCTACCGGCAATATGTTGAATTTTTACAAGAATTGAGAGGCAGGAGGCGGTATTGATGGTCAAACTGGCCCCTTCCATATTATCCGCGAATTTTGGGGCGCTGCTTGATGATGTTCGGCAAGTTGAAGAGGCCGGGGCGGAGTACCTGCATATTGATGTTATGGACGGTCATTTTGTCCCCAATATTACCATCGGCCCGCTGGTGGTGAAGGCGCTCAGGCCGAAAAGCCGCATGTGTTTTGACGTCCACCTGATGATTGAAAACCCGGAGCTGTACATTGAGCAGTTTATCAACGCCGGCGCGGACTTGATTACCGTGCATGTGGAGGCCGCACGGCACCTGCACAGGCTCTTAGCCCTGATCAAGGAAAAGGGTGTGCGGGCGGGCGTGGCGTTGAACCCGGCCACACCGCCCGGTGCCGTGGAGTATGTCCTTCCCTTGGTGGATCTGGTCTTATTAATGACCGTCAACCCAGGCTTTGGCGGACAGGCGTTTATTCCCGAAGTGCTGCCCAAGATCAAGGCTGTCAGGCAAATGCTTAACAAGCGGGGTTTAAAAGCTGAAGTCCAGGTCGACGGCGGGGTGAACCAGGACACGGCTGCCGCTGTGGTACAAGCCGGCGCCACGGTACTGGTAGCCGGCTCGGCGATTTTCGACAGCGCCGATATCGCTTCCGCCGTGCGTCAGCTCAGAATAATAATGGGGTCAGCCCTTGACATTGGACAGGTAAATATTTTATAATTTTCCATAATACCAGATAACGGAGTGGGATATCATGGCTAGACCCCTTAGGCTTGAATATGAGGGAGCGATGTATCATATAACGGCACGAGGGAATGAAAGAAAAAAGATATTTTTTATGCCTGACGATTATGAAAAATTTAAAGATTACCTTAAAGCTGCAAAGCAGAAATATGGCATAATTATACATAGTTACGTTTTAATGAGTAATCACTATCATTTAATATTAGAAACTCCCGACGGAAATTTAAGCAAGGTAATGCATAATATTAACAGTTCATATTCAACATATCTAAATATTAGGCGAAAGAGGAGCGGTCATTTATTTCAAGGTCGGTATAAGGCAATTCTCGTTGACAAAGATAACTATTTAATAGAATTAAGCAGATATATACACTTAAATCCCGTAAGAGCGGGAATAGTTAAACAGCCTGAAGACTATGAATACAGCAGCTATAGAGTATTTGCGGCAGGTAAAGAGGACGAAATCGTTGACCAAAATACGATATTAAATATGATAGCGGACCAGATGGAGACGGGTAGAAACCAATATTGTAAATATGTCAATAGCGGAATATCTGAAGAAATAAAGAATCCTTTTGAAGCGGTCTATGGCGGGTTGGTAATGGGCGGAGAAATATTTATAAAAGAGGCCTTGCGGCAACTTAAGGATTGCAATTTGGAGAAAGATGATATTTCATATAGAAAAGAATTAAAGAGCACATGCAATATCGAAGAGATAATAGAAAGAACAGCCAAGCTTTTAAAAGTCTCAATTGAAGATATTAAAGAGAGTAAGATTCCTCAATACAGAAAGATTGCTATATATTTTGCTAAAAAGAATACAGGTGCCACTAACAAAGAAATTGGGTCATACTTCAAAGGATTAAGTTATTCAGGAGTAGCAAAAACAAATGAACGATTTATTAAGGAAATGGATGGAAATAAGGAGATCAAGGCTTGGATAACCGAACTTGAGCAAAATCTGTCCAATGTCAAGGGCTGACCCCAAAAAATAACTGGGACCACCAAAAAATAACTGGGACCATAGAACACGGTTGGTGTTCTTGATGGGTACCCAGTTATTTATTTTTGGGTCTTTATATTTAAAAATATTTGTTTAAATTGTAAAATTGTTATTTAGATTTGTTAAAATATCAACTATAATGGGATAAAACAGTAATAATTGGCATTAGAGGCTGTAAAAATGAGGAAAAATTTAATTTATCTTTGGATAATCGCTGTTATTTTAGCAATAATAGGATTTCTAATTTATTATCATACTGACATGCTTAGTAAGTCACCTGTTAATAACAGTTTGTCATTTGTTAATATATCCCATGTGGAATCGGATGCAAATAATAACTTGTTCGTCATTGATCAGTCAATGAAAAGATTAGTTAAAACAAATCCTTCCGGTGTTTTAACCAGTATTATCGACAGCGATAACGGAAAGAAAGACTCTTCCGTGCTGTTTGCCGATGTTGTTGCCGATAACAGCGGCTCGTTTTACGTGTTATCCACCGTTTTAGACGCTCAGGGTTATTATGTGGAATCGGAAGAAATCAACCGGTATACGCCGGCAGGCAATTTTGACAAGCAGTTGTACCGGGTGGAATATGACCGGGAAAATAGACCGAATCGCACAGGACGGCTGAAAACGCTGGATATCAAAGATAATTTTCTTTACTTTTACAGTGTCGGGCAGGACAAAATAATACTGAACAGATTGACTCTGAATGGAGATAATGTTGATAGCTTATTCAGTATTTTCTTAGACGGGGAAATGTTTTTGTCCGAAATTGCAGGGCTGGAATTCGGTTCAATATTCTTCACTACAAAAAAAGGTGAAATTTATCAAATCAATGACTCCGGCAGGCCGGTTCTGGTTTATTCCAGCGGCAGCGGTGAAAAATCACTGCCGGTATATTTGGATGTTGGTGCGGACAAACATATTTATTTTGCCGATGTTTACAGGGAGGAAATTGACCGCCTGCGTACCGGTGAGATTAATTCCGCCGAGACACTTTTGTCGGAAAGAAAACTTTATGAGCAGGGGTATAGCGTTCCGTTTTCAGTGCTGAAAGATCTCAGTATAAAGCAAGACGGGTCGGTTCTCATTGCCGCCTCCGACCGGGTAATTTGTGTCCGGCCGGACGGCGGGATAAATTTTATATTAGAAAAAGTAAAATTCCCATATAAGACAATGGCTATGCGATTGTTGGCCTGGCTGCTGGTTTTGCTGGCCGTTGTTTTGTTTTTGCGCGGATGTAGAATTCTCTATGTCGATATCATGCAAAAGAAAATTTCTTTGATTTTTAAACAGCTTTGTTTTATTCCGGTGATTGTGCTGGCCATGGTTCTTGTGTCAAGCGTTATTAATGCAAGTTACTCCCAGAAATATGAAGCCGAAATTTACAGCAAATTAAAACTGCTGGCGCATATCGGCATCCAGATGATTGATAGCGAGCGTTTGTCCAAAATCACCACCCCCGGGCATTTTTTAAATAGTGACTATAAAGAGATAAAAGAAAAGATTAATTTAATATACGATGATAATTCATCTGAAAATGAAGAAGGCTTTTATTTTGTAGTTTATAAGTTGGAAGAAGAAAAACTGTATTGGTGTATTACTGATGATGACAATATGAGTCCGTTTTATCCTTTCAATATTCAAAATAATGACTACTACAAGGTGATCAGGGACGGGCAGTTTATCACCGGTCATGAAAGCGACGCGGAAGGCGAATGGATGTATGCGGTCGGGCCTTTGATGAACCCGGAAGGCAAGGTTATCGGGGCATTTGAAACCGGCATGGACCTGAACAGTTTTAACGAACTAAAAAGAAAATTATTCCTGACTGCCGGCAAGAGCATTGCAGCCGCGGCAATTGTTATTATCGTGTTATTTATGTTAATGACCTATTATTTGCTTTCCTCAATCCAAATTTTGCGGAATGGTGTCAATGAAATGGCAAGCGGAAACTGGGACGCCACTGTCTCGGTGAAATCCAGGGATGAGGTGGGAGAACTCTGCGGCGGGTTCAATAAAATGTCGGAATATATCAGGAAGTATATCGCGGATATTACCATTTTAAACGAGTCCTATTTGCGGTTTGTGCCGCAGCAGTTTGTACATTTTTTGGGAAAGCAAAGCATAGTCGATGTTCAACTAGGGGACCAGGTGAAGGAGGAAATGAGTGTTTTATTTTCAAGCGTCCGTTCATTCAGCCTGCTCTCAAAGACGTTGAGACCGGAGGAAAGCTTTGATTTGATTAACGCGTACTTGAAGAGAGTCGGTCCGATTGTCAGGAACAATGGCGGGTTTGTGGATGATTACACGGGCAACGGCATCATCGCCTTGTTTCCGGGTACTGCCGGCGAAGCGCTGCGAGCCGCCGTCGATATGAGAAAAGAACTGGAAAGGTATAATGAACAACGTCTGAAAGAAGGTTATCTTTCCATTGACACGGGTACGGGCATTCACCGTGGTCCGCTGATGCTGGGCATCATCGGGGAAGAAAAAAGGCTGGAAGGAACAGTCATTTCTGATAATGTCGACCTCGCGGCGACTATTGAAAGAATAACTGAAAAGTTCGGCGCGTCGATATTGATTACCGAGAATATGCTCGGTGAGGCGGGTGTAAGGGAACAGTACCAGTACCGGCTGCTGGGATTGGTGCAGGTAAGCGTCAAGGAAGAACCGGTAAAAATATTTGACCTTTATCAGGGAGATCCGGAAGATATAAAGAAGCTGAAGCATGAAACCAAAGATATATTTGAAGAAGGCATTATGCTTTACCGGGACGGGCGCTTTTATGACGCGCGCAGCAGGTTCGTCGAAGTGGTTAGAGAAAACTTCCGGGACGAAGCGGCTAAAATTTACTTCTTTTTATGCGACGAGTACTACAAAAAGGGAGCGCCGGAAGGTTGGAACGGCACTTTGCCTGCTTGAGTTTTGTCTCCCGATTCATTAAGGTGATGGTTTTCTGAACACCGGCATTTGGGGGATGACCACCTGTTCCTCATTATTTCGGTAACCCGGCTTTTGGGCTTTGATATTAAATGTATACGTTTGCGAGGTGTCCCAGGGGAAATTGTATAACCAGGTGAATTGATTATCTTCCACAACAACAGGCTGACCATTGATTGAAACAGCGGCCCCGGGTGTGGTGGTTCCCTCGATTGTCAGGCTATGCTCATTAACAGCGTTTGTTTTGACCGTTAATTCGACCTTGGGCGCTAGACGGTTAACCGCGATAAATCTGGTTGATTTTTTTTCAACGGGGCGGCTGGCGGTCAATTCAAACAGATTTATACCGATTTTGGGCAATGGGACCGAAATCTCAAAGTCACCGCTTTCATTGCTGACTGTATTTTGGTCGGCGATAAAAACATCGGCGCCCGGGGAAGCCTTGCCGCTCAATTTTATGCTTTCGGCATCGGTTTCTTCCGGCTGATTGACTGTCAGGTTGGTGAATGTGGAAACCTCAACTAAATATGACTCTGTTCTTTCCTGCCCGTCGACGTCTGTAACGCTGACCTGAATCGGCGTTTCAATTGTATCCGTTAAATATTCGGGACTTATGGAGGCCAAATTGATCAGATCGTAATTCCTTATTTCAAAATTCTCCCGGCCGGTCTTTGAGTTGGCCTTATTGAACATATGGTTGACGGAAATTGTATTTAAAGGATCGGTAACCACGGCAACCCGTTTAATGCTGTCACTATTTACAATGTCATCAGTTATACTAACTTCTAAAGTAATGGGTAATTTGTTTTTTTCTATAGTGTAATGAAATTTTCTTTTTATGCTACCGGGGGATTTAACCGTAAATTGTATTTCATTAGTCCCGCTTTTCAGCTCGCCGGGTAGAATTTTAAACGATGCCTGACCGTTTTCGTTGGCCGTTTTCGTTTCAACTCTGTCCATTGTAACGGAACTGCCTTTTGATATGTTCACAGAGGACGCTTTCTTCATATCCATTGTCACTAAACTGCCTTTGGGAGTCTTTGTTTCCAGGATAAACGCTCTGTCTGCGTTCTCTCCGGTGAGTTGATGCGTCGCGCTGAAAGTCGGCCGGTGGATGCAGAGATAGGTAAAGACGAGCAATAACACGATTGCCGATGATATGACAATGGCTTTAGTTTTGTTGATTTGATTGGCGCGCAATTGGTAATCGTTTAATTTCCGATATGCGGCCGACTTGAGTTGAGCGTTGTCCACTAAAGTTTACCCCCGGATTGTATGAATATGTATGAATATGAAATAATTCTTCGACATGATTGGTAGATATCCTGTTTAACTTGACAAAATAGCAGCTTTACGTAAAACAAGTTCACTCAAATTTAAGAACGGTGTTATGATTATATGTCTAAAGTAGCGGCAAGCCTCAATGAATTGAATATTATTCGCGAGTATGCCGGCTGTTGGGAGCATATTTCCGACGAGTTGAAATGGCTGGATTTAAAAATCCGGGTGCTTCTGGCAAAACAGCGGAAACAACAGCCGGCAGACCCGTATGAGCAATTGAAGGGCCTGGTGTTGTCGGAAGCTGAAGTATACCATCTTTTAGATGGTGTTGAACAGCCGGCTCATGAGCACGCGGTAGTAAAAAAGTTGACGGAGCAGTTAGTTCAGTTGGAGTCAAATATTCAAAAAAGACTTGGCTTGAGCAATGAGAAAGGCATCTTTCTGACACTGCCGTACCTATCAGATGTCTTTAAATTAACGCCTTTCGAAGAACGGTGCGTTGTAATTTGCCTGGCGGTTGAACTGGATCGCAAATATGAAAAGCTGTACGCGTTTTTAAATGATGATGTGACCTGCAAAAGCCCCACTGTGGATTTGAGCATGAAATTGCTTTGCGCGACGCCGGAAGAACGGCTGGCTGCAAGGATGTCTTTTACCCCGGGGAATAATCTGTTTAAATATCTTTTCAATGAAGAAAAAAGTGCCGATACCGGGAGTTCCCTGCTGGCAAAAACGCTAAAGCTGGAAGAGCGCATGATGAGATTCCTTTTAGAATCTGAGCAAATAGATGACAGCATTCGTTCTTTCACGGAAATATTTCTTCCCGTGGATGAATTGACACCACTTCTTTCGGGACAGGAAGTACAGGCGAAAATTCGTGAGTTCACCTGGTCTAAGCACTGCATCTTTTATTTGCACGGACCTTTGGGAGCCGGGAAAAAACTTCAGGTAAAACATTATTGCAAATATTTAAACCGTCCTTTGATGATTGTCGATCTTCGGATGGCCGGGGCGCAGGAGCAGCCTTTGGAGAGAATGATCGAAAAAGTAATGCGCGAGGCTATTTTGCACCAGGCGGTTCTTTGCTTTGACAATTTCCAGTGCTTATTTGAGAACGAGCAATCCCGCAGGAATGTTAAAGAATTATTTGAGCTGTTAAAGGTGTTTTCCGGAATGATTTTTTTACTGGCCGACTCTTTCAAAAAGCCGGTTGAGTTCAGCAGGGAATACTATTTTATTGATATTGAATTTAAAATCCCGAAGGATTTCGAACGGAAAAGATTTTGGGAATATTTCGGTAGGGGTCATAACCTGAGTAAAGAAATCGACTGGGGCGCTGTGGCCGGCAAATTTAGCTTTACGCCCGGTCAGATCCGGGACGCGTTGCTGACGGCGAAAAACATGGCTGCCTGGCATTGCAGAGAGGGCGAGAGGATAGAGAATGAAGAGCTTTACAAAGCTTGTTACGCGCAGGTGCGCCATAACCTGGGGGAAAAAGCGAGCCGGATCCAACCCAGGTATGGTTGGGATGACATAGTTTTGCCGCCTGAACAAAAAAAACAGCTGCAGAACGCGTGCAACCAGATCAAATATCGTCACATCGTGTACGGCGAATGGGGATTTGAAAAGAAATTATCTTATGGCAAAGGGCTGTGCGTGCTGTTTTCCGGCCCTCCGGGAACGGGGAAAACCATGTCGGCGCAAGTCATGGCGAAAGAATTATATTTGGAGCTTTATAAAATTGACCTATCCCAGGTGGTCAGCAAATATATCGGGGAAACAGAAAAAAACCTCCAGCTGATCTTTCAGGAAGCGCAATTGAGCAATGCGATTTTGTTCTTTGACGAAACCGACGCCTTGTTTGGAAAACGTTCGGAGGTAAAAGACTCGCATGACCGGTACGCGAATATTGAAACGGCTTATTTGCTGCAAAAAATTGAGGAATACGAGGGTGTCAGTATTTTAGCGACTAATTTTATCCAGAATATCGATGAGGCGTTTATGAGAAGGTTCAACTTTATCATTGAGTTTCCGTTTCCGGATAAGCAGTACAGGGAAAAAATATGGAAGTCAATTTTTCCTGATGAAGCCCCGCTTGGTGACGATATTGATTTTGAATTTATTGCCAGCAAGTTTGAAATAGCCGGCGGCAATATCAAAAATATCGCTGTTTCCTCCGCTTTTCTCGCTGCCGATGCTGCTGAACCCATCGGTATGAAGCATATTGTGGCGGCGGCAAAGTATGAGTTAAATAAAATAGGAAAATTGTTACTTAAAGAGGATTTAGGTGAATATAACAATATTATTATATTTGAGTAATTTATTGGAATAACTCTTAAATGAATCTTGTTTTGCCGCAGTAAATCAAAACATTTTATTTATTAAAATCTGCATCTTGTAATATAATTTTTCCAAGTTAAAACTTCACATATGAGGCAATCATTATTAGTAACTAAGTAACAAACATTAGTATGTTGATGCGGAGTTGATAATTATCGGAGGTTATACCGTAATTGCGGATGTGGGGAATACATTAATTAAATTATTGAGAGACCAAATGACGCCCGAGCCAATCCCGAAGGCGGAAATGATTGGTTTGTGTTCTCCGGCGGATAAGGGCGATTTTCGTTTGACCCTGTTTTTATACTGCATTGAGGAAATCGGGGAGTATTCTTACCCGGAGATGCGCAGCGTCGGTCCCGGCATTTGGCAATACCCCCCGTTGTCGTTGAATTTGTATTACATGATGACCGCTTATTCAACAGCCGATTTGCATTCGCGGTCGCTGGACGAGCACCGGATTCTGGGCAGGGCCGTGCAGGTTTTTTACGACCACGGCATTTTGAGGGACTCAACATTGCAAGGAACGTTATTTGAAGCAAGTGAAGAGATTAAAATTGTCCGGAATAATTTATCTGTGGAGCAAATCACAGAGATATGGAACCGTTTTACGGACGTTCCTTTCAAACTATCGGTCAGTTACAAGGTCGGACCGGTAGATCTCGACTCTACGCGCTTTAAGAAAACCAAGCGAGTGATGGAGGTGGAAGTTAATATCGACGGATAGAGACGGTAAAGATGGAATACAGACGCAAGGTCAAATTTAGCACGAAGGTTTCTTTGGTTGTCTGCCCGGTGGATGATTACACCGCCTCGCCCAAGTCCGGCGGCAATATCCATGTCTTTTTGCGCGAACATCCGGGGAGGCCGGTGAGAAAGGCGGACGGGTATTTCGTTTTTACCGGTTTGCCTGTCGGAACTTATCATGTAGTGGTGCAATCAGATATATATCTTAACGAAACAACGATTGTCAAGCTTGAAGAAATTGATCCGGCGGAGCCTATCGTGTATATATCTCTAAAGCCAAACTCCGCTTATCCGTTCCCCGCGGGGACGACCTTGCTCCGCGCCGCTCTGCGTGACTCCGGCGGCAATCCGGCTCCGGACGCGAATGTGAGAGCAACTGTCATGTCGGCAAGTTGCGCCGGCGCTAAAGTGGCGCAGGGCGGTGTGAAAAAAGGGCTTCATGAAATTAATTTAACAAATGTGGCAGGCAAAATAGCAGTTGGAGATATATTCTTGATAAAAGAGCAAGAGGAGGTGTGTTCTGAATACTGCGTGATCACCGGAGTTTCAAAAGGAACACATAGTTATCAAGTGGCCGAGCCTCTCCGGTACGATCATAAACGCGGGGTGTTGCTGCTGCCTGTTGTGGTAACCAGGGCGGATCAGCGGGGGGAAGTTGTCGCTTACTTCCGGGGTGCAAAGGAGAAAATTTTTGACGTTAAAGTCGAATTCAGCTGCGAAAATAAAATTAAAATAGAAGAGTTGAAGATGACAGAAGGTGAAGTGAATTATTTAGGTATTGTTCAAATCTAAAATAAATACAGAAAGGGGGGAGCTGGTTTCTATTTATACAAACTCAGGTCATGAAGGCAATGTTTGTATATTAATTTACTAGAAACCGGGTAAACATGCCAGAATATTTGTCTCCAGGAGTTTACGTGGAAGAGTTTGAGAGCGGTGGCAGACCGCTTGAGGGCGTCAGCACCAGTACTGCGGGGTTTATCGGTCTGGCGGAGAGAGGTAGTGTGGAAGGACTGCCGGAACTGGTTACCAGTTTTGCTGACTTTCAAAGAAAATTCGGGGGGTATTTGTCGGAAAACGCGTTTGGCGAATACCGTTTCCTCGCTTATGCGGTGGAACACTTCTTTATCAACGGAGGAGCCCGTTGTTACGTAATGAGGGTAGCGCCGGCCGATGCGAAACCGGCGGCTAATTTCGCGGGGGATAATAAAGATTCGGTGGTGCTGGATATTTACGCGAAAAACCCTGGCACGTGGGGCGATAAGATCAAGGTTTCAGTTTCGCCGTCCAGCAAAGCTAAGACGCAGATATTGGAAATTATCGGTGACGCCGCTGAAGCCAAACAATACCGTGTGAAGAACAACGCCGGTTTTAATCCCGGCGATATTGTCGCCTTTAGTGACGGTGAGAGCAAACAATACAACGAGATAGTCGCCTCCCAGGACAATGTGATCACCCTGTCAAATCATTTGCGGGGTGACGACAGTGTTGTCGACAAGGACCTCATTCCCGTTAAAATGCTCACCACCTGCGAGTTTACTCTCAATGTCCTCTATGAAGGTGAAGCGGAAACGTTTGAAAATGTGTCGCTTAACGCAGCCGCGGCCAACTATGTGGAAAAAGTTTTGTCCCGCTCTAATTTGATTGCCGTTGAACATAATTTGAACCCGAAACTAATCAAGGGCGAGGACGATGACAGCGACCCCACCCCGCCATATGAGACAATAACAGGGAAAAAAGAAGAAGAAACAGATTATGTAATGGCACTGGCCGGCGGCAGTGACGGCGCGGTTGCCGGTATTTCCGCGGCGGACTTTATGGGTCAGGACAGAGGGCCGGGAAAGCGCACCGGGATCCAGGCTTTCATCGACAATGATGAAGTCAGTATTATGGCCATACCGGGAGTGACGACACCGGATGTGCAATTGGCGCTAGTCGCTCACTGCGAAAACACGGCCAGCCGGTTTGCCGTTCTGGATATTCCCAGGGAAAAGGTCAAGGTGGCGGATGTGCAGGTGCACCGCAATATCTTCGATACTACATACGCCGCCATGTATAATCCATGGTTGCAGGTTTTCGATCCGCTTGACAAGCGGAATATTTACATTCCGCCGTCCGGCTCGGTAATCGGGATTTATTCCAGAACAGACCAAACGCGCGGCGTGCACAAAGCGCCTGCGAACGAGGTTGTCCGTTCCTGTGTCGGGCTGGACTGCCAGTACAACAAAGGTGAACAGGACATTTTAAACCCCAAGGGAGTGAACTTGATCCGGTACTTTACCGGTCAGGGCATTCGCGTTTGGGGAGCCAGGACATGCAGTTCAAATACTCTGTGGAAATACATTAACGTAAGAAGACTATTTATTTTCCTGGAGGAATCGATTAAGCGCGGCACCAACTGGGTCGTTTTTGAGCCGAATGATGAAAAACTGTGGGCCAGGGTTAACCGGACCATAGACGCGTTTTTAACCAGGGTGTGGAGAGACGGCGCGCTGATGGGCACCAGTTCGGCCGAGGCTTTCTTTATCAAGGTTGACCGTTCCACCATGACCCAGGACGACATCGACAACGGACGCCTGATCTGCGTCATTGGCGTGGCGCCTGTCAAGCCCGCTGAATTCGTGATCTTCAGAATTACGCAAAAAACGAGTGAACAATAATAGCACTGACTAACTAAATGCCGTCACTATAAATAAGCAAAGGGGGAAGAGATATGCCTGGCGAACGCAAAGACCCTTACAGAGGTTTTCGTTATAGAGTGGAGATTGAGGGTATTCAGCAGGCAGGTTTCAGTGAAGTGTCGGGTTTCAGCACTTCTGTCGATATAATTGAATACCGTGAGGGCAATGAAAATACAACGCCCCGCAAATTGCCCGGATTGACTAAGTATGGCAATATCACCCTGAAGTGGGGTGTCACCGATTCGGTGGATATGTATAAATGGATTGAAAACGCGGTCAACGGCACTATAGAGCGCAAGTCGGTCACGATCATCGCTATAGATGAAGCGGGCACGGATGTCGCGACATGGCAGATTATCGAAGCTTGGCCGACAAAATATACCGCGCCGAACTTCAACGCCAAAGGCAACGAAGTGGCGATCGAAAGTCTTGAGCTTGCCCATGAGGGGCTGACCAGAACAGTGTAGTTGTTGTTTGAAACAAGAGGTTGGAGAATGGAGCTTAATAACTTTCCTTTTTCTTGCCTCTTGTTTTAATCCCGGCAGCAAAGCAGCTGGGCACAACCGGAAATTTAAAAAGGAGAATAGGACAAATGGCATTTCAAACAGAATATGAATTTGAGTTGCCTAAGGGTTATGTGGACGAGCATGGTGATTTGCATAAAAGGGGAGTAATGCGTCTAGCCACAGCCGCAGATGAAATCTTGCCGATGCGTGATTCCAGGGTGCAGTCAAATCCAGGTTACCTGACTATTATTCTGCTGGCCAGGGTGATCACGAAACTCGGTGATTTGAAAGCGATAGACACAAAAGTGATTGAAAAACTCTTTACCGCGGATTTTGCTTACCTGCAAGACTTTTACCAGCGCGTCAACGAGTCCGAAAGCGCGCGCTTTAAGACAGTATGCCCGAAATGCCAGCATGAGTTTGAGGCGGAAATAAATTTTTCGGGGGAGCCGGAGGGAGAATAACAGGCTATCCGGTTGAGCGGATTTATGAGGAAGTTGCTTTCATAGCCTATTACTTCCACTGGCCGCAAGATCAAATCATGCTGATGGAACATCGCGAGCGCAAAAAATGGTGTGAGGAGATTTCTAACATTAACCGCAAGCTCAATGAAGAGCCGGAAAATGAGTTTGACGTGTTTGATCCGAGGTGACAACGACCTTGACAATTTTGGTAGATCCGAATGGCAGCTTCCGTTTTTGGGTGGAGATTGACGGCTTATTCGTGGGCGGATTTACGGAAGTTTCAGGACTCCGGTCGGAGACGGAGACGGAAGAATATCGTGAAGGCGGTGTCAACAATCATGTGCACCGCTTCCCTAAGATAACAAAATATCCAAGCCTGGTGTTAAAAAGAGGAGTAACCAATTCGGACGAGCTTTGGAACTGGTACAAGGATGTTGTCTGAGGTACGGTTGAGCGTAAGGATGGCGCGGTGGTATTGCTTGATCAGGCCGGTGAGGAAATCTGGAGATGGAACTTTTTTGATTCCTACCCGGTGAAATGGATCGGACCTGAGCTGAAGGCGTCCAGGGCTGAGGTTGCCGTCGAAGTTCTGGAGATAGTGTATAATCGCTTGGAGGGTATAGTTTCGAAATAAATCCTCCGGATTAGCAGTTAGCTTTTTGAAGGGGAAACTGAATGAGCTTGTCAAAGAAAACAGCGCCCCGGTGGAAGAAAAGGATATTGTCTCACCAGGATTTCGTTGAGAGAATATTAAATAAATATGGTCTGTTACGGAATAATTTTCTGGCCGGGGGTTCCTTGGTCCACAGGAGAATTTTTCAGCGAAAAGCCGGTTACGGCAATTTATCGCGTAGTTTTACGGTAAATGTCCGGTTGCTTTTTGCCGGGTTCCGGGAGCAGGGACCGGCCGTTTACCGGCCTGTAAATTTGCACTCAGTTTACCCGGATAATTCATTTAGACAATCTGCTGATGTGGAAACCAACGTTTTCTTGAGCAGCAAAACTGACGGCAGTAAAACGCGGCAAGTGTCAATCGCCCGCAGGCAAGACCCGGGTTCGCCGGTAAGAGTGTCTGAAACACAGGTGTTCCATACCGGTGGGCCGGCAGCGCCGTGGCACATTCAAAGCAATACTGATAATTACGTTATAACAGAAAGCAAGCCCGCCGGGTCCGGACGAGACGGTAGAACCAGAGGACGGGCGGCAGCCGGTAGGCCGGTAAAGAGAGTACGGATCGGCCAATTAACAACAATAAATGTCCGGCAAAAATCATCAAAGGGGAAAACCATTCCGGAACAGGCGGGAAAAAACGCGGAGCCTGTAAGGGAATCAAATATACATAAATATTTCTGCCTGCGGCGTCCGGCAAGCAGCGCAGAAGTGCCGCCGGGTAGGGACGGACAAGTCCAAAAGAAGACTCCGGAGCAATTCATAAGCAATAATATAATTGTTGCGGGAAGATTCATTCCCCAGCGCCCGGCAGTCAACAAAGGAAAAAGGGGATGGGGCGGGACGTCCGGCGCCGGGGGAATACCAAGTCGTCGGGATGCTGGTTTGGGCGGGAGACCAAATCCTCCAGGCCAAGCCGGTATGCCCGGCAGAGCGAGGCAAGGGGCATGGGTTCAGGCAGCGCTGCTGGAAGCTCAGTCTGCGTTGCTGCGTCTACAGCAGAAGCTGCAAGTCCCAAAAGCAAAACCGGGGCGGAGCCTGACGGCGGCCAGACGCGGCGCAGACGAAGCGGTGCAGGAGAAAGCGAGCGTTCCGGCGCTTCAGGCCACACCTCCCGGCAGGCAGGCCATGATGGCCGTGCCGGTAGGAACAGCGGCAGCCATAATTATCCGCAGACAACTGCGTACACTGGAAAGAGCGTTTCAAACACCGGCAAACGCTATCTTCAGAAGAGCGCAGGCGGTACAGCAGTACATTCAAAGCAATGCCGGCACATATAGAACAACAGGCGACACAACCAACACCCGGGCAACAGCCGGAGAACTGTCTGAGAGAGAACAAACCGGCCGGCTGACAGTGGCAGACATATCGCCAACAGTAACGGCAGCTGTATTAATTCGTAAGCAGCGGCGTAAACCGGCAGGAGCGTTTCAGATTCCGGCAGGATAT
Organism: Pelotomaculum terephthalicicum JT; assembly: GCF_022410535.1. GTDB lineage: Bacteria > Bacillota > Desulfotomaculia > Desulfotomaculales > Pelotomaculaceae > Pelotomaculum_D > Pelotomaculum_D terephthalicicum. Next base: position 20,343 of record NZ_JAKNBL010000015.1, on the reverse strand, counting down.
GCCGGCGTGACGGCGCAGGTGTTGCAGCGGTATATTCAAAGCAGCGTCAACAAGTACGGCACAGCAAGCGAAACAGTTTACAGCCCGGCGGAGCCGGGGCAAGCCAGGGGAACCGGCAGCCGGACAGCAGCCAAAGAACCGGTAAAGGGAGAAAAAACCAGACAACTTGCCACGACAAGCATCCTGCAAGCATTAGCAAAGAAGAAAACTATTCCCGAACAGGCTGACAAGCACATAGAACCTGTAAGGAAATCAGATATCCAAGAGCACATCTACCGGCGGCGCCCGGCGAACAGGGCAGCGATGCCGCCGGGAGCGGAGCGCCATACGCAAACGAAAACCTTGGAACAATTCATACGCAGCAAATTTATAAAAGCTGCGGAAAGATTTTTTTCAGAGCGTTCCGTCTCCGGCAAAAATGCCAAAGAACCGGATAAAACGTCCGGTGCCATGGGGATAGCCTACCGGCGTGCGGATGTAGACTACCGGTCAGGACAGGCAGGTGCAGGTATGCCCGGCAGAGTAAAGACCGGGGCGCAAGTTTGGGCCACGCCGCTAGAAGTGCAGTTTATCATCCAACGTCTGCCGCAAAAGCTTCAGGTCCCGGCGGCTAAGCCGGGACAGATTATGCCGGTTGGCAGACCCGGAACAGAGCAGGCGGGGGTAGGGAAAGCAAATATCCCAGTGCTCCGGACCCGCAGCCACCGCCGGCAGCCGCCGGAAATAACACTTGATTTACGGACAAGCTACCTAAGCGAAATGCTGCGGGCGGCCCAACAGGCGGCCCAACAGTATATGCAAAGCAGTGCCGGCGAATATGGAACAGCGGGGAATAAGCCTGCTGGGGCCAGACGACCCGGCGAAACCGGCGTCCAGGCAACAGCCGTAAGGCTGTTTGAGAGAGAGCAAGCCAACTGGTTGAGAGAGGCAGACCTGTCCCCGGCGGCAACGGTATCCATATTTGCCCGTAAACACCGGCGTAAACCGGGAGGGGCGTTTCAGGCGCAAGTAGGTTCGAGCAGCAGGATAGGGCAAACGGCCCTGCAATATGTTCAAATCAATCGCAGCAACAAATACAGCCCGGCGGGCGGCAAGTCCGCCGGCTACAGGCATGACACCGGAAAAAACAGCCGGACAGCAGCCGGAGAACCCGTAAAGCGAGAGATTACAGGCCAATTCACAAAAGCAAGCATCCGGCGAATATTGTCAAAGAAAAAAACCTTTCCGGCAATGGTGGAAAATAATCAGGGACAGGTTCCGGCGGCAAAGCCGGGACAGAGAGCAAACATGCCGGTGTTCCGGACGTTCTTTGCCCGTGGCTATCACCGGTGGCTGCCGGGAAGGAAGTTTGAGTCGCCGGCAGGCCATCTGAGCGGGATGTCGCAGGCGGCAAAGCAGTATGTTAAAAACAGGGCCGGCAAATCCATGACAGCGGGCGACATCTCTGCCGAATCCGGGCGAGACGGCGAAGGTAGCGGCCGGACAGCAGCTACAGGGCTGTTTGAGAAAGGGCAGAACCGTTGGCTGACAGCAGCAGGTATACTGCCTATACTGCCGGCGGCGGCGATAACTGCGTTAACCCGCAAGCAGCGGCGTTCGCTGGCTGGAGCGTTTCAGACAAAGACAAACCCTGCCGGCGGGATAGTGCCGCTGGCACTATGGTTCAAGCAAAGCAGTGCCGGCAAATATGGAACAGCAGGGGATAAGCCTGCCGGATCCGGACAGGGCGCCGGATACAGCGGCTGGACAACTGCCGGGAAACCAGCGCGGAGAGAGCAAGCCAGCCGGCTGAGGGCAGCGAGCATCCGGCAGACATTGACAAGTAAGAAAACCGTGCCGGCGTGGGCGGACAAGAATCAAGGACCCGTAAGGAAATTACATGCGCAGGAGCTTGCCAAGCGGCGGCGCCCGGCGAACAACGTGGAAACGCCGCGGGGAACAGAGGCCAGTGCTCAAAAGGAAATCCTGGAGCGATTCATATACGGTAATGGCAGAAAAATTACGGAGAAATTCTTTCCGCAGCGTTCCGGTTACGGCAAAGACGCTAAAGAACCGGGCAAAGTATTCGTTGCCCGGGAAATAAACCGCCGGTATGCGAGTTTGAGCATAAGAGCAAGCGCCCCGTTCCAGGCAGACATGCCCGGTGAAGTGCATAATTATACATGGATTCAGCAAACGCCGGCCGAAGCGCGGTACAAACGGATGTCGCGACAGTCAAACCAATATGCCGACCGGCGGCAAAGATTGCCAATACCGGTGGCAAAACCGGTGAGGATACTGCCGGTCGAAAAACCGGGAGTTGCCGGGGCGGCGGCAAATGCAAACATGACGATGCAGCATGTCCCCATAAAAATAAGGCAAACAGGGTCCGGGACAGCGTATTCCGGTAGTCAGGCCGGGGCGGCGGCACCGGCGGGAACCGGGGTAGACGCAATTAGCCGCGCCAAGCGCCGGCGTCCAGCGGCGGAAGGATTATCTGAGTCGCGGTCAAGCTATATCAGCAAGTTGCTGCGGGCAGCACTGCGGCGTGTGCAAAACAGCATAAACAAATATAATGTATCTGCTCAAGCGGTGGTTGTTCCGCCGGTTGACAGAGAGGCGCCGCCAGGCCGTTCATTAATAGAGGAAGCGGTGAGAATATCCCACACCCAGGGGAGCAGCCGCCAACTTGTCCGGTTGCCCAATAATGGCCGCCGGCGGACGATAACAGGCGGTAATACTGAGCAAACCGGTAGTATGGATAAGTTCGTTCAGCGAGGTTCTACTGTAATAGTTGAGAGGTCAAGACGATACGAATTAATGACGGATAGGATAAAGTTGCGCCGCCTGGAGCTAAAAACCGAATCGGAGGAGCTAAGATTGCCGTTAAAAGGCGCATCCGCGTTATTTATTCCGGCACCCCGCATGGAATATTTAAAGCAGCAAGCGGCACCCGCGGATTCAGGGCAGGATGACGTGCCGAAATCGTCCGCGCAGGCGGAAGTGCATTTAGAAAAAATAGATATGCCGGCATCGCAAGGGCCGGAGATAAATATCGATAAAATTGTTGATAAAGTATACATGGAAATTGAAAGAAAGATAAAACTTGAACGGCAGAGAAGAGGATTTTAGCTGAAAACTATGGAGGGAATGAGGTAAAAAGTGGCGCTTGAAAAAGCGAAGGTTATCGTAGAAAGAAGCAAAAGACAACAGACAATTGAAGTTTTGTTCAACCCGAACGAGTATACGATCCAGATGGCTAATAGTTTTAAATGGCATAAAATTCCCGGGCTTTCCGTGCCGATTGGCAAATTTGTCAGTGGCGACGGCGCGAAATTGACTATGGAGTTATTTTTTGACACGTACGAAAAGGGAATTGATGTGCGTAATTATTCTTCACAGATAACAAATTTACTGAATGTGGACAAAGATCTTCATGCTCCGCCGATGTGCAAATTTGTTTGGGGTCCGATGTCCTTTCGAGGGGTAGTGGTAAGCGTTACCCAGAAGTTTACCATGTTTTTGGACTCGGGTACTCCTGTTAGAGCGAAATTAAATGTTACATTTAATAAATGTCAGAGTATAGTGGAGCAATTCAAGGAAACACCCCGGCAGTCGTCAGACCGGACAAAGCAAAGAACGTTGAAACAAGGGGAGCATCTTTGGATGATTGCCGGTGAGGAATATGAGGACCCGCGTTTCTGGAGAGAAATTGCCAGGGCCAATGGCATTGACAACCCGAGGATTTTAGAGCCGGGCATGAATCTGATAGTGCCGCCTTTGGAGTAGACTAAATGGGTGATGTGAGTTTAAACAACAACAGCTACGGTTTTGACGAACTGGCCGGAAAATACCGGGATTTCTACGCGCCTTATTTCAAAGTCAGGGTCGAGGGCGAGGATCTGGTTGGCCAGGGTGTCGGAATCAACAGTGTTAAGGTGGATACAAGTGTTGAAAAGGCCGATTCTTTTTCGTTTACGGTAATCAACGCTTATAATGCCGTGAACAGGGATTTTGATTGGCTCGATCAATATTTTTCCGCGGGGAAAAATATTGAAATCACCATGGGCTACGCGGACAAGCTGGAGACAGTTTTTATCGGTTTAATCACTTCCGTTAAGATTGATTTTCCGCCGGACGGCAATCCGACAATAACTGTCGGCGGCATGGATGCCACCTTTAAAATGATGAGGGGAGTTAAGTCACGCTCCTGGATGAATAAAAAGCACAGTGAAGTGGTCAGCGCCATCGCCGGCGAATATGCGTTGAAAACCAGTGTGGACACCACCAGTGTGGTTTACGATATTGTCGAACAGAGCCGCGCCACGGACTACCAGTTCCTGTCGTGGATGGCCCGGGAAAATAATTATGAATTTTTCGTGGCCGGGAAAACAGCGTACTTCCGGAAACCGCACCAGGACAAAACGCCGGTTATCACGCTGGAGTTGGGTAAGAACCTGCACAATTTATCGGTTGAGATTGACATTGTCGACCAGATAGCGAAAGTTGATGTGAGGGGTTACGATGAAAAAAAGAAAGAAGAAATCGCCGGCGTGTCAGGCAGCGTTAATAAACTGGGAAATGGTGCCAAAACAGGCCCCGCTATTTTGAGCGAAATATGTCCAAACGCCAAGGATTATATCTATACAAACGTAACCTCAAAGGCCGACGCTGATGAAAAAGCTACCGCCGTACTGAATGAACGGGCGATGCAGCTTGTTTCCGGCAGCGGGGAGTCCATCGGCCTTCCAGAAATCAGGGCGGGCAAGTATATTAAAGTGGCGGGCGCCGGAAGCAAGCTGAACCAGGTTTATTACCTCAAGTCCGCGACTCATACCGTTGACGATTCAGGCTACTTCACGGCTTTTACTATCGGAGGGAATGCATTTTGAGCTTATACGACTCGCTCTCTAGCGTGAACAAACCGATGAACCGGAAATTATATGGAGTATTAGTCGGTGTTGTGACCAATAACAAGGACCCGGAAAAACTGGGCAGGGTGAAGCTGAAACTGCCAATCAGGGAGTGCGAGAACGAAACCGGCTGGGCGAGAGTGGCGACGTTGATGGCCGGCAGCAGCAGGGGAAGCTTTTTCCTGCCCGAAGTGGGAGACGAAGTGCTGGTGGCCTTTCATGACGCTGACGTCCGGCAGCCGTATGTAATCGGCATGCTGTGGAACTCAAAGGAAAAACCTCCGGAAGACAATGCCGACGGGAAGAATAATATTCGCAAGTTCAAATCCCGCAGCGGGCACGAGTTGATTTTCGGCGATGAGTCCGGTAAAGAAAAAATAGAGGTTAAAACCCAAAAAGGGCAAATTATCCTGATGGATGATGCGGGAAACGGCAAGATTCAAATAAAAAGCGGCAACAATCAAATTACTATTGACGGGGCAAGCAATGAGATAAGCGTTAAAAGTGATATGAAAATAACAATAAAAGCCGGTTCTAATTCTATAGCGATTGATGCCAGCGGCATTAAGATAGAGAGTGCCGCGCAGCTTAAAATCAAGGCGCAAATGTTGGATATTGAAGCCGGCGGCATGATGAATATTAAATCCAGCGGTATAATGAACATCCAGGGCTCAATGGTGAAAATCAACTGAATGCAGTAGTCAGTAGTCAGGAGTCAGAATAAAATAATGGTTTATGTCTTGTATTATTCTGCCCTGAAAATAAATCATTACCATTTTCAGCTATTTGATGGTGAAGCGAAGCTTCATGGGAGCCTGACTACTGAATTCTGATTACTCTAAAAAGTAGGTTATGGCTATGTCCAAAGGTTTTTTGGGAAAAGGTTGGAAATTTCCTGTGCAAGTGGATCCCGTAACCGGCCGGATCATGATGTCGGAGTATGAGGAAGACATCTCTGAAGCAATTCGTATTATTTTGTCAACAGCTAAAGGAGAGCGGGTAATGCGTCCGGGCTTTGGCTGCGACATTCATAAATATATTTTCGGCCTGACGGACGTTACTTCGTTAAGACTGCTTGAGTCCGACGTTAAAGACGCGATTATGCTTTGGGAGCCGCGAGTTGACGATGTTGAAGTAAATGCGGATTTTGACCGGGAGAACCCGGGGAAACTGCTCATCAATATTCAGTATGTAGTGCGTACAACGAATAACCTTTTTAACCTTGTTTACCCGTTTTATATATATGAGGGCACCAAATAATCCTAAGGCTAAGGGGAGCATTATGCAGCCGCCGGTAATCGATCAAAGAGATCTAGACGCGTTAATTAAACAAATGGCTAAATTATATCCATATTACACGCCGGAATGGAGGTTTTCGCCGGAAGATCCCGATCCGGGCACGGCGCTTTTTTTGATATTCGCCGGGATGTTCCAGGAAAATATCAAGCGTTTTAACCAGGTAGCCGCGAAGAATTTTATGGCGTTTGTAAATATGTTTAATTTCCCCGTTCTCCCGGCCAAGCCCGCGCGCGCTTACGTTACCTTCAAGTTGAGCGAGGGGGCGGAAAAACCGGTGCTGATTCCCGCGGGAACGCAGGTTTCCGCGGATGTTCCGGAGGGGGATGAACCTGTTGTGTTTGAAACCGACGGCAGCATTCTGGCGACACCCGCCTACCCTGTCGCGGCGTACAATGTGAGTTCCAAGCTGGATTATATTTGTAAAATACCGGATGAATGCCTGGGTGATCCGGGGAAAAAGGATAAGCCGCCGTTTGCTTTATTGGATTTTCCGCACGCGCTTAACCTGCAGGAGCACAGTTTGTATTTGGGGCACGGCGATTTGTTCAATATCAAAGACACTGCCGTGGTGGAACTGGAGTTCAGAAACTCGCTGAAGAGATTTAAGGAGCCTTCGATTTGCGCCAAATTAGTTGATTTAGAATACACGGAATGGGCATACATCGGGGAAACCGGCTGGCAGGCTTTTGATGAAGTGTCGGCCGACGGGAATAAGGTAATTTTAAAGAAAACTAAACGGCTGCAAATTAAGCAGGCATCTGTGGGAGGGAGCTTCAGCAGGTGGATTAGGTGCAGGGCCAAAGCAGAAAAAGTAGCAGGCATTTGTGACATTGAAATAGACGGCGTGGGTGCCGGGGTGGCTTTTTACGACGTTGAAAACCGTAAGGGCATTGAACCGGATATGGTATTTTATAACGACGTCCAGCAGGATCTGACCGGGTTTTATCCATTCGGCCAGTACTTTGTCCAATATGACGCCTTTTACCTGTCCAGTCAGGAGGTGTTTTCCAAAAAGGGCGCTGATGTTAGTCTCCGGTTTAATTTAAAACATGTTGCCAACAGTCTGACAGACAGTGCAGCTGAGCCAACCGATTGGAAATTGGTGATGAAACAAGAGGAAATGGAAGTACCCCTCAAGACGGCGGAAGTGGCTGTAACGGCGGTAGCGTGGGAGTATTGGAACGGCAATGGCTGGGTAAGGCTTTCATTTGATAAAAAATACGAGGAAATTTTTTACCGGCAGGCGGATCAGGAACAGAGTATCGTTTTCAAGTGTCCGGCCGACCTGGAAGAGACTTTTGTCAACGAGCAATATAATTATTGGATCAGGGCGCGTATAACAAGCATTCAAAATAATTACGCGGCCAATTCGGTTTACCGCTCGCCGTGGCTCGAAGGTATTGTTTTAAAATATGAATTTGTGAATAACAAGAAGCACCCAATCGAGCATTGTCTGACGTACAACAATGTGGAATACCGGGACATGACGGAAGAGGCGATAAATGCCGGAAATATGTTTTTCCCTTTTCAAAGCCTGGTTTGCAGGCATCCGTCTTTCTACCTGGGGTTTGCTTCGCCGCCTCTGAAAGGGCCGGTTAGTATGTTTTTTTCTATAAAAGATCAAAAATACGCTGGTGAGGATTTGCCTTTTATTGAGTGGGAGTATCTGAGAAGCAACGGCAGCGCTGCAGAGACTGCAGAGTGGTCGGTATTGAAGACAGTGGACGAAACAAGAGGATTCACCAGGAGCGGTACTGTTGTTTTCGCAGGGCCGTCTGATTTTGTCAGAAGCAGTGTTTTTGGCCAGGAATTATTTTGGATCCGCGCCGTGAATCGTGACGGTAAATTCGAACTGGAGCAAAAACCGGCCGCTCCTATTGTTAAAGGAATCTATATGAACTCAACGAGAGTGACGCAGCAGGTAAGCATAAAGAATGAAGCGCCTGAGTTAGCCGGTGAAATCAACAAAGTATGCCAACTGGCGGCCTTGCCGGTGATTTCCGGGGAGGTTTGGGTAAACGAGGCCAGGTATCTGACGGAGGCGGAGAAGAAGCTTTTTGTTGATAATGAACTGTTTTCCGTGAGCGAAATTAAGGATGGCGAGGGAAGGACAACCGAGTTCTGGATCAAATGGCATCCTGTCGATGATTTTCTTGATTCCGGGCCGGAGGACCGGCATTATGTCATTGACCGCTCTTTAGGAAAGATTTATTTCGGAGACGGTAAGAACGGTAAAATACCACCCTTGTCAGATGTGAAAAATATCAAGGTGAAGTATAGCATTGGGGGCGGCACAAAAGGGAACGTGGGGCCGTTCGAGATTAAAAACCTTCAAAATTCGATTGCTTTTGTTGACGAAGTGTTCAACCCGGAGCCTGCCGGCGGCGGGTGCGATATGGAGACGGTGGCGAATGCTTTAAGACGCGGTCCGCAAATTTTGAAGCACCGCAACCGGGCGGTGACAGCTGAGGATTTTGAGTGGCTGGTCAGGCAGGCTTCCCAAAATATTGCGAGAGTTAAGTGCTTGCCGAATATCAACCTGCAAATGAAAAAAGAAACCGGTTGTGTTGCGATTGTGATTCTGCCCAAAGGAGGAAACGCCGGTTTGGCTGTCTTCCCTGAGTTAAGGCAGCAAGTGGAAAGGTATGTCATGGAGCGGACATCCGGCACTTTGTCATTCCCAGGTAAAATTCAGGTAATTAAACCGGCCTTCCTGGAGATATCTGTTTACGCGGTGCTTGTTGTCAAGGAAGTGGAAAATGTCGCGCCGGTGGAAAAAGAGGCGGTGGACAGGCTTAACGAGTATTTGGATCCACTAACGGGCGGTAATACCGGAAACGGGTGGGAAATTGGACAAAGCCCGCATATTTCTATTTTTTACGCGTTGCTGAAGTCCATCAGCAATGTTAATCATGTTGAAAAAGTCTCCATGACGGTTTATAAAATTGAAGATAATCTAAGAACGGAAATGGATCCGAACAATCTCGCTAATTTGCTCCACGGTATGGTCACCAACGGAAGCCACAGCGTGGATGTGAAAGTGTTGTAAGAATACCTGAATTTAATAATACAGGAGGGTTAAATGTTACCCTTACCCGAGTTAGACGACAGAGATTTCAAAGAGATAGTCGATGAATCGAAAAAAGCGATTCCCAAGCTGTCACCACAGTGGACCGATGAGAATTACCATGATCCCGGGGTTACTTTTATTGAGCTTTTTGCCTGGCTGGCGGAAATGCAGCAGTATTATCTGAACCGGATTACCGTAAAAAATGAGCTGAAGTTCTTGAAACTCATGGGAGCCAGGCCAAATGACGCTGCTCCGGCGAAAGCCGATGTAACTTTTGCAGGCGTCAGCAGGGAATTGTATCTTCCAAAGGGCACTAAACTGTCGGCGTCCGGTCAACCCTTTGAAACCGCCGAGCCTTTATTGCTGGTTGCGGCCCAGATTGAAAAAATCATTGTGTTTTCGGATGCGGATTCAGTCGACAGCACCTCGTCCGACAGCAACAAAGGTGTTTCGTATTATGCTTTCGGACGGGAAGCAAAAAAAGGCAGCCGGTTTTATGTCGGATTTGACCGGGAATTGCCTCTCGGCCGGAGCCTTTTCTTAACAATCAAATTATACGAGGACTACCCGGTCCCAAGAGGGGCTGCTGAGGATGACGATAAGGATTTTGTCCCTCCGGCGAGAGTATCATGGAAATACTATGGGAGTGCATCAGCGGATCCGGGTACGGCGCCGGGCTGGCTTCCCCTGCTGGTTCTCAGGGATGAAACCGCTCACCTGTCGCGTGGGGGAAGAATTCTGTTTCAAGTTCCCACGTCCATGAAAACGGTGAAGATCCATCCGGCGAACGACAAAAGCCGCTTCTGGATATGCTGTACAGTTGAAGAAGAAGGATATGAACTGTCTCCTCGTTTGGACAGAATCTTGATGAACACGGTATCCGCCGTCCAGGGTGAAACCTTGAGCGAAGTTGTTTCATTTTCCAGCAGCGGACAGCCGGACATGATTTTTGAGGCCGGCGGTAATCTGCCGTTGTACGGGGACTGTGAGGTACAGGTCCGGGATGAGGAGGACGGCTGGCGGTATTGGAAAGCTGCCGGAGATTTATCTATTCTAAACAGCAAAGATTCAGGTTATATGCTGGAACGGAATATGACTGAAAAGAAAGTGATCATTAAATTCGGCAATGGATTATGCGGGGCTATTCCGCCAAGGGGGCGGGACAATATCAGGCTGATTGCCCATTTGCCTTCGTTTGCGGGCAAGCGGTTTGCCGGCATAAGCAGCGGACTGCCGCACCAGATTTTCGATACATCTGTTCCGGGGATTATCCCATCCGGTTTTAAGCTGCAGGTTGGCGAGAAAAAGGCGGGGTCTGATGAGTTTATATGGCGGGACTGGGAAATGGTGGATGATTTTGACGCCTCCAAGCCGGGTGACTTTCATTTTGCCTTGAACAGTGAGACAGGTGAATTATCATTCGGCGATAATGAAAGAGGGATGATTCCACCACGCGCCGCTCAAGCTAACATTTGCCTTGTTTCCTGCCGGACGGGCGGCGGAAAAAGAGGCAATGTCAAGGAAAACGAGATAAATATGATCGTGGGGCAAGCCGATGAACTGCGGGCAATTACCGTGACAAACTATTATCACGCTGCCGGCGGGACCGGAAAGGAAAGTTTGGAAGATGCCAAACGAAGAGTGCGCAGGCAGTTAAAAAGACAGTTTCGTGCCGTCTCGTGCCAGGATTTTGAAGAGATTGCCAAAACCACACCCGGCCTCCGGGTGGCAAAAGTGAAAGCCATTCCCCTGTTTGAAATGGGGTTGAAGGATTATCCGCAAAACAAGGCGCCCGCGCAGGTAACCGTTGTCGTGGTGCCCTACGGCGAATCCAAAAAACCTGTTCCCAGCAAAGGTTTTTTGGAAACAGTGCGGCGGCATCTGGACAAGCACAGGCTGATCACGACTGAAGTGCATGTTGTACCGCCGCAATATATTGAAGTCACGGTGCACGCAGCGGTTGTCACCGCGCCTAATACAAAGATTGATTCGAAAAAAATAGTGCAGGCGCTTGACCGGTTGTTCCAGCCGGTGGAGCAGCCGGACGGTTCAAAGGGATGGCCGTTCGGCCGCGCAGTATCCAAAGGAGACATTTACGGGGCGATAAACCATATTATCGGAGTGGAATACATTAAAGACTTGTGGCTGGACGCGCAAGGCACGGGTATTCGTAAAACCCAAAGCGGTGATATTCAAATTCCTCCCTTTGGCCTGGTATACTCGGGCGAGCACAAAATTGAAATTGTGAGCCGGACGGATATATAAACAGACGCGTGCGGAGCTGAGGTGAAGGCAGTGGCTGAACAGGCCGGGTTTTTTTCGTTGAATAAAAAGTCCGATTGGGAAAAAGGTTGTAAAATCAACCTGGAGATTACAGATAACGGACTCGCGCTGCGGAAAACGAATAAATACGCGACGTCCAGGGTGATTAACCTGGATGCGCTGGACGCCATAGCTGAAGTGACTGATTTTACGGTAGGGAATAACGGGCAAATTTATCTCCTGGATGGCCGGGCTAATTTGTTTTTATATGATTATCTCAATGAGCAGCTGGATCTGTTCTTCGGGCGGGAGCAAGGATATTTTACGAAGAATGCCGCTATTTTATTTTTAAGAGGCACTATTTATTCAGCCGACCCTTTCGGGGAAAACAAAGTAGCGGCTTTTGCCGCGGCAACCGGGCAGATTTATTGGATTTTGAACAATTTTAACGGTTTGCCTTTATTTCCCCTGGCCATGACCGCGGATGAACAGCGGAATGTTTACATATTGGTGCCTTTGGCTGATGCCGGCAATAATGATGACCTTGAAGTGCCGGCGGAAGGACTCCTGGGTGTGGTAAAAATCAGTATGACCGGGAAAGTGGTTCTTGTTTTCCAGAATGAGAAGTTTAGGCTGAACCACAGCGACAGAATTATTGACCTGTTGAAAAAGTACTTCATTACAGTGTCAAAAGAAGGTTCTGTCTATGTTTTAAACACTGAAGACAATACGGTTTTTGAGTTTTCCAAAGATAATGTGCTAAAGAAGCAGTATTCAGTTCCGCTGCCCGGCAAGTCATCAGGTTTTTGCGTTGATTCATACGACCAAATTTATATTGGCGAAAGCCGGAAGATTGGCTTGAACGCGGAGGATGACAGGTTCATCCACAGATTTTCTTCAATCGGTGAATTTTTGGAGAAGATTCCAGGCTTTAGGGGCCGGACTGATAAATTCTTTCTTGATCAGAATAACAGTATATACATATGGAATCGAGAAACAGGCACGATTACTATTTTGGACTTGAAACCGAAAGTTCAGGAAATGAGCGCAACCGGGTTGCCGCATGGCATCTACTTTTCATCTTCTTTCGACAGTACAATTACGGAGATATCCTGGCACAAAATGATTTTGAACGCGGATATTCCGGAAAACACGCAGCTAAAAGTATCTTATTTTTCTTCAGATCGCAAGACCTTGATGATCAACGGCAAATTGACCGATATTGATGAATTCATCAATAACGACGCGACGCCGCCGGATGAAAAGATAAGTTCTCTCGAACCGTTTTGGTCCGAGCCGGTTGTCAACCCCGCAGACGCGCTTGTTCACGGCGCCAGGGGCAGGTATTTTTGGCTGAAAATTGAGTTTGTCGGGAATGAAGAATTAACCCCGGTATTAAGCAAATTTCGCTTGTATTATCCAAGAACGTCCTACTTGAGATACCTGCCCGCGATATATCAGGAGGATCACCAGAGCAGGGATTTCTTGGAGCGTTTTCTCGCGCTTTTTGAAGCTTTCTTTGCGGATATGGAGGAGAATATCAGCAATGTCGCCCGGTATTTTGATGTGGATGCGGTTTCCGGCCCATATTTGAAATGGCTGGCAACCTGGCTGGCAATTTCTGTTGATGACAGTTGGACCGGGGAACAATTGAAACAATTAATCAAAAAAGCACCGGTACTTTTCGAGAAACGGGGCACTAAACAGGGTATGGAGGAGATAATTGAAATCTATACCGGTGAGAAACCCTTTATCGTCGAGTATTTCCAGTATAAGCACCTCCGGGAGCAGCCCGAGTTAAAAGACCTGGTGGCGCAGCTTTACGGAACCGATCCTTATTGTTTTTGCGTTTTAATCAAACAGGAATGTGTGCCGACTGCGGGGCGGCGTTTTGTGGTGCAGCAGATCATTAATCAGGAAAAGCCGGCGTTCACCGAGGCAAAAATGGTTGTGCTGCAACCATGGATTTACATGGATATGCATACTTATCTGGGCATTAACACCTATTTATCCGAGCTATCATTATTGCGTCTTGACCAGGAGTCATCCATCCCGTATAGCACTTTGATCACAGACGTCGCTTTGGACAACAGGATGGGGGTACATAGCAGAGTAGGGTTAGACACTGAGTTGAAATAAAAGTGTTGCCTGGCGATTACCTTTGGGCGATTTTAAGCCATTTGCTACACATAAATTGGCAGTAAGGAACAGGAGGTTTCATAATGAAGAGTGCGCGGTATTATCCATTTGAAAGGAATCGTTATTTTTACGGAAAACTGCTGACCGTCCGGGATTTTGAATCTGAGCAAAAGTATATGAATGATAAGCGCCGGCTGATAAACAGGCTGCTGTCCGGCAGCGGGGTTGTGTGCGGGCTGCAGGTAGTCGCGGTTGATGACAAAACAATTTCCGTGGAAACAGGAGTCGCCCTCGATTCTTCCGGCCGGGAGATAGTCGTGGCGACGCCGGTTACCCAAAAGCTCTCCATGCTCGACGGATTTTCGAACAATGAATACGCGAAAGACGTATATTTGTGTATCGCCTATGATGAAAAGGGAAAAGAACCTGTGCATTCGATAGCCAGTTCTTCCACGCATTCGGAAGAGATGAGTGAATACAACCGGATCCAGGAAAGTTACCGGTTGTTCGTCAGGGAAGAAGCTCCCGGTCCTTCGGTTTTTGGTTTGCTGAACCTGGCGGAAGACATTAGTCTGGTTTACAGTGACAGTCAGGTGCGCATCTGGCAAAGAACACCCCGTTATGTGAACCCCGGGGGAGTTCTGGAAGTAACCATAAAAGTGGAAAAAGCTCTCCAGACCGCTAATTTGAGACTTTCATATGAAATCTTTTCCGAGCATTTTTATCCTGTCGACGGCGGCAGTACGCTAAAAGTCTCATTTATTGAACCTGACCACGGCCAGCAGACGGAATACGAGGCCAAATTTTTGTTGAAAGCGGTTGACAAAAGTGAGGTAACGGGTCAGGTGATGATTAAAGACAGTGTTGTCAAACTTGGGGTGGGGGATAAGCAAACGGACATAGAGACCGGCTGTGTAAATACGGTGCAAATTGTTGACGGGCCGGTCAAAGAGAGAATTCTGGACAGTTATTTTAACCTTACCCTGGATCAATACATGGAGAGCATTACCGAAGACTGTATATATCTGGCCAGAATAAGCCTGTTGCACGTGGGTTCCACGTTTATGATTGAAAAAGTGGAAAATGTCCCGTTCGGCGAGTATATTTACAACGCGTCGGTGCTTTACCAGCTGGGCTTGCTTGAAAGAGAGCATTCGGAAATGAGATTCACGGCGCGCGCCACGGCGACTGAATTGCCGCCCGGTGATAAACCGGAGGTTTTTGTAAACTACAACCATGAAAACAACGAATTTCAGTTTCAGGTTGGTGTTCCGCAGGCGAAGATAATCGTTGGGGACGTGACCACAGGAACCGCGGAAATAGAATTGGAAACAAACCAGAGATTCGGCAAAGGCTATTTTTCTGATGAAATTGAACACGGTCTCGGCTTGGGTCCGGTGTTTATTCATGTCGGCATAGAAGAAAACGTTGACAGCGAGACTGAGAACAACGGGCCGTACAGCGAGCAGATTTTTTACGGGGTAAACGAGGTTTTCCAAAAAAGCCCGTTCGAATCCCAGGTTCCTCCTTTATCTATCGGTACGGTAGTATACCCTAATACCGGGACCTTCCGTATCGGCATTAAACTGCAGGCTATCACAAAATTGCCTAAAATTACGTTGCGCTGGTGGGCATACAGGAAGCCCGCCGAAGTTAGCCTGGATAAATAGAAAGGTGATTAGGTAATGTATGATCATCAAGTAAGTAAAAAATCTAATGACATTACTAAATCTTCCGAACAGCACCAACAGGCGAGGAGCTTGGGTACAAGAGTACAGCAGTCTACTGCGCAGAATATTTTTCAACTTCAGCGCACGATCGGCAATCAGGCCACTCTTGATTTCCTGCGCAAAAACAGTGGTTTGTGGGTTCAAGCCAAGCTAAGAATAGGGAAGCCGGGGGATGAGTATGAGCAGAATGCTGATGAAACAGCTAATCAGGTGGTTGAATACATAAATATGCCTGAAAGTAAGTCTGCCCGGCGGGAATCCCCGCCAGGAGAATTGCAGACGCAGCCCGAATCCGGCGTGGCGCAGCGGCAGGAGGATGAAGAGGAAGAGCTGCAGATGCAGCCCGAATCCGGCACGGTGCAAAGGCAGGAAGAAGAAGAGGAAGAACTGCAGATGCAGCCCGAGTCCGGCACGGTGCAAAGGCAGGAGGAAGAAGAGGAAGAGTTGCAGATGCAGCCCGAGTCCGGCATAGTGCAAAGGCAGGAAGATAGAGAAGAAGAGTTGCAGATGCAGCCCGAGCCCGGCACGGTGCAAAGGCAGGAGGAAGAAGAGGAAGAGCTGCAGATGCAGGCCGAGCCCGGTGTGGTACAGAGGCAGGAAACGGGTGCGGGGGGCGTAGCAAAGCCGGGTATCGAAATGGCGATCCGGCAGGCGCGCGGCGGCGGCCAGGCCATAGAAAGCCAACTGCAGCGGAAGATGGGAAATGCTTTTGGCACCAGCTTCAGGGATGTCAAAATCTATACCGACACCCGGTCCGATCTTCTCAACCGTTCACTGGGCGCCCGTGCCTTTACGACAGGCAGGGATATTTTTTTCCGCCAGGGTGAATATAATCCCGGAAGCAACAGCGGACAGAAATTGCTTGCCCATGAGCTTACCCATGTTGTTCAGCAATCCGGCACCGCGTTAAGAATGTCTTTAAGCCCAATCCAGTTAAAAACGCGCAGCCATGCCGTGATCCAGATGCAGTACGACAAGATTGATGAATGGCTTGAAAAAGAAGCAGTTGACGATAAAAAAGACGGTTTATGGGCATTTTTTAACAGTCTCTCGGAGGCACAGCAAAAAATTGCCGTTTATATTATTGTTAATAAAAAGGATATAACGACTATTAAGCAAGAAGAGATCTCGGATTTAAGCAGCAAGGCGGCGGCTAATCAATTACCGGTCCCTGGTTTGAAAGATTTTCAAAAAAAGATAAAAAAAGGTCTAATCTTTAAGGGTGTAGACTGGGACCGTTTTTCCGATGTGATCAGGTTTACCAAAGGGGCTGTAACCTCGGAATCTGTTGCTCCGACCACCGGATCAGAAATAGCCGGGTATACGGCTACAGGAGTATCAGTGGGCGGAACAGGGATGAGCAAAATCTTAGGACTTGCCGTAGGATCTCCTATTGGGTCTATCGCCAGCGTTATCGGATCGGGGATCCAGGTCGGTACGGGATTACAGGAGGAATTTGGCACCGGCCTGACCGAAGGAGAATTTAATGAAACGCATACGGTTAAAGTAATAGGTGGCTTAGCGGATATAGGCCGTCATACCTCGACTGCCGTAACCGGCCTACAGGAACTTACCGATATCGGGGCATCTACCGCGACAGCTATGCAGGCCGCGGGAATTTTGGCTGTCATTGGCGGCGCTTATACCTTGATTGGCGGTATTATCGGGTTGATCAGCCATGAAGATCGGAGAAGCGTACTGGAAAAACTCGGTGGGAGTTTCAAGAAAGAACTGGAAGATTTTAAAAATGAGCTGGATGTTCATTCAAAAGAGCTAAAAGAATTAGCTAAAGTTAAAAATCCTAGTGAGCAGGATCAGAAAAAAATTAAAGAAACAGAAGCCCAGGTTAATGCGTTAATGAGAAAGATAAAAGAAAAAGAAAAATTGCTGCAGGCCGCCGATATCGGGGCCGGCACACAGGCCAGAATGCGTAATAAAAGCGCCGTTACAGCGGCTCAAGGCGCCGCCCTGATCGCTGGGGGCGCCCTGGTGATTGCTTCCGCCACCAATCCGGTTGGCTGGGTGATACTTGGTGTGGCCGCCCTGATTGGCGGCATCGGGGCGGTGTATAACTGGTACAAGAAGAGACAGCGCAAGAAGGAGCTTGTGGACGAACTCCTGAAAACAGATGTGTACGTCGAAGAACTGAAAAAATCGGGCAGTAAAAAGGTGGACAGGGACAAGGCAAGAAATCATTTATTGCAAAAACAAGGCTTCAATTCAGTGGATCAGCTGTATTCCTGCGTTTTGTTCAGCGCCGCGGAGGAGGCTTATAAAAAAGGTGTTGCAGGAGACGACAAAGAAAGCGCGGAATTAATTGAAAATCTCGGTTTGGAAATTGATAAAAAAACTAAGAGGCCGACTGTTGAGGAAATAGCCAAGAAATTACACGGGTAAAAACATCGGAAGGAGCATGTTCGTGGAATTATCGCAGGGTTATCCTTTTTCACTTGCTATGCTAAAAAAATGCCGCACACTGTACGAACAAGCAGGTCTGGTTACCAGTTGGGCGGAACCCTCGGAAGACGCCCCTTTTCATTCCCTGCTCGTGCGTTTCGACAAGGTGGGCGGACGGGAGTCCTCGGTTACGATGGAGCTTTGCTTTTTGCCGCATTTGGAAGAAGCCGCCTCGGAAGGAGTGTACTTGTTACAGACTTTTATCACTATAACGGAAAATATTTTTTCCGCTGCCGCCGCTGAGTTGCTTAAAATCGTGGCAAAAATAAACACCCAGCTTCCTGTGGGCGCGTATGGCTTTTTCGAGGATACCGGCGTTGTTTATTTCAAATACAACATCATCATTAACGAATCTGCCGGTGAAGAGGCAATAATCAAAACTATCAATCAACAAAGCGGCCTGATTCTTCACCAGATTTATCTGTTCATTGACGCCATCCTGGACGTGGCGGAGGGAATAAAGCCGGCGGCAGAAGCCTGGCAATCCGCGCCGCTGCTCTAATTTACTGCGGCTGTGCCGGTTCAGCTGTCTGAGCCGGTTGATAACTGCCGTTTTTAAACTCACCTTCATACAGCAAGTTTCCGCCGTCATCGAACATTTTCCCTTTTCCATCATATATTCCCCTGGCAAAGTTGCCGGTGTACCTGGGAGTGCCGTTGGCATTGTAAACTGTTCCTTCCCCGGAATAAAGACCGTTTTCAAAATTTCCCTTGTATAAAAGGACGCCATTTTCGTCATAAAGCTCGCCGCTGCCGTTGTATATCCCGTCCTTGAAAGCGCCTTTATACTTGACATTGCCGTTTTGATACAATTCCTTGCCATCCCCGGAAAAAACCCCGTCTTTTAAGGTTCCTTGATATACAAGTTCACTGTTCTCATTAAACAATTTGCCTTCTCCGGTATAGGCGCCGTCTTTGAACTCCCCTTGGTAGAAAAGAATTCCTTTTTCGTCGTACAGCTTGCCCTGGCCGTTGTACTCGCCGTTCTTGAATTCACCCTGATAGAAAAGGATGCCTTTTTCGTCGTACAATTTGCCCTGACCGTTATATTCGCCGTTTTTAAATTCACCTTCATATTTTATTTTTCCACCCGGGTGGAATTGTTTTCCCTGACCGGAAAAAGCGCCGTTAGTAAACTCACCTTGATAAACTAGGGCGCCCTTTTCATTGAACAGTTTGCCCTGACCTCCGTAATTGCCGTTATTGAATTCACCCTGGTATACAAGCGCGCCGTTTTCGTCGTACAATTTGCCCTGACCATTGTACTCCCCGTTTTGAAATCCGCCTTCGTACTTTATTTTTCCGCTGTCATAATATAATTTCCCCTGTCCGGAGTATGCGCCGTTGGCAAATTCGCCCTGGTACAGTGTTTTATCGTTTTCGTCATACAATTTGCCCTGGCCGTTGTACTCGCCATTCTGGAAACCGCCTTCGTATTTTATTTTCCCGCCGGGGTAGTATAGTTTACCCTGTCCCGCATAGGCGCCGCTGTTAAATTCACCAACATATACAACGTTTCCGTTTTCATCATAAAGTTTACCCTGGCCTTTAAATTCACCGTTAGAAAAAACCCCTTCATAGCGGACCGCGCCATTGCTGTGGAAAAGAGTTCCCTGCCCGTTGATCGCGCCTTTATCAAATTGACCTTCGTAGATCAAGTTGCCTTTTCCGTCGTAGAGTTTTCCTTTTCCGGTATACTGACCTTCGGTAAGTTTACCTTCATACTTCACACCCCCGTCTTTGTCAAGCAGGATTACCTTTCCGGAAAACGTTTTTAACTCCTTCGCATCTTCGCTGAGTGTTGTAACAGTTAAATAACTAAGCGGTGAGAACTTTAAAAAAATATATAAAAGTATGAAGAACGCGATAAATATGATTAACAGCAGTTTTTTTGAGATATAGAAGCTCCGGATTTTAAGATAATCATTTTGGGATAGAGGTTTACTGTGAAGAAGCTTAAATATGCGTTCCTGTATGTACCTTATTGCGGTATATGGCAATCTCTTAAGGTTAGTTAAGGACGATGTAAACCTGCCTCTGACTAATTGAATAAAAGGATAAAAAATTTTTTCCAGAGCGAAAATAATTTTATCAAGCACATTGGTCACCTTTAGGATATTATTTATTACCATTTTACAACAAGAATTAGCTGATGAACATCATTATATTTACTTTTCTAAAAGATATTTCATAACTATTTCAAGTAAATGATTTCTGTCTCCTCAAGTGTTTATTTTGCTTAAATGGGTGGTAAATCCTGTAATAACATATAAAGGAATAAATGTTTTGGTTGGGAAAATGCAACTATATTTAATGATATTTAGCCGCAATTGTTAATCCTTTATAAAAATTATGCTAAAATTATGTTAATGAATAGTAAATTATCCAAAGTCAATAAAACAAAAAATAGCTCTACGAAAACGTGAGCTGACTTTGGATAATTTCATTGGACGAAAGCGCTGACGCTAGTTTCTATGGGGAAATTAAAAAATTC
>NZ_JAKNBL010000014.1 GCF_022410535.1 Pelotomaculum terephthalicicum JT | reverse complement strand
TAATCAACCCCTTTTCGATTGCCTGACGGATGGTTTCTTTCAGCATGTCTTCCAAAATGTCTTCCGTAATTCGTGTTTTTCGGAATTTCGTCATCAAGCTTGGATCAATCATTGGGTCTTCCGGGTCCAAATCAAGGAAATATTTGACAGCCATATCCGTAGTTGCCTGTGAAATCAGGCGTTCATCGGACAGGTCGTTGAGTTTCTTCAGAAACATCAGCTTGAACATCATTTCCGGTTCTTTGGCGGGACGCCCAAAAGTTTCGCAATATTGTTTCTTGAGCATTGGGTTAACAAAGCTGAAATCAATGTTCTCTTTAACTTTCCGGAGAAAGTGGTTCCCAGGGATAACAATATCGTAAAGGCTACGGTACTGCGAAAGTTTCATTTGAGTATTTTCGATGAGCATTTTTGATTCCCCCGCTCACTCAACTTCTTTCATGAATAATTATACCATTTTTGGACAAAAATTTTGGACAAAAAGTCCATCTGCATTGCTGCAAACGGACTTTTTCAGTGCCCTTGTATAATGCGGGTTTGCGGCACTTAAAACCGTGAAACACACGTCACTCCAAGGCTCTCTCAAAAGAGCGGTTTTGACATCAATTTTGGACGTTGGAGGGATATTGGAGGGATGTTCAGGAGGGATATCCGGACCGTTTGCCGTCAGAACGTCGAACGTGTAGTAATCAAAAACCAATATTGTAACAGTCATCCTACCATTGACAAATCTTTTCAGGAGTTGATGACTGTGAAAAATCAAGAATATTACGAGCAGCTTTTTGAGCCGTATCCTGATGTCGTTACATTGGATGAATTCAGAGCTATGTTGGGCGGCATTGGAGAAACCACGGCACGAAAGATTTTGCATGGGAACCATATAAAGTACTTTTTTATCCGCAGTGCCTATAGGATACCTAAAGTATGGGTTATTGAGTATGTATTAAGCGACCATTATGCCCAATACCGGCAAGAGCTAAAAGTACAGGTTTAGTAGTAATAAAACTGATGAACAAGAGGACATAGGTTTGCGCTTATGTTCTCTTCTTTATGGAAATAAATCCATATTGTTGATATAATTTATATATTCAACAATGTTGTTTTCATTGATATTATATGGAGGTTCTTTGATGCCGGATGTTAATGAACTTTTAAATAATGCAATTAAAGAAACAGAGAACTGAAATCAAGGGGAAGTTTTCCTTGTAAGAGATTTATTCAAAGGCTATGAATGGAACTGTATTGTTCGTAAGTAAAAAAAGATAATGCAGGGCAGTAAGCGGGAAGAACAGGAACAATTCATAGCCCTTAGAACCCATTACCTTTATCAGGCCAACTTCTGTAGACCGGGTAAAGGCAATGAGAAAGGTGAAGTCGAGAAAGCGGGCAAGAGGCGGTTAGAAAGTTCTTTGTTTCTTATTCCGATGTGGGCCCTTTAGAGGAATTAAACTAATACCTGCATAAAAAGTTTGTAGACCTTCAACCCCCACTGATTTGACGGCGAAACTCAAGAATTTGTTTGCCGGTGTTCTGGAAAAGATGCTTGAGGCCGAGATGGATGAGCACCTCAGCTACGAGAAAAACAGCGTTTTGGTGATTGTCATATTTTCCTCGCTAACTACAAGTAGAAGTTTTTTCCGAAAAAAGGTACATTTTTTGTCCTGAGCCATGTGTGTTAAAAGAGACCCCTTCCTTTCACATTAAAACAGTTTTAACACATTATGTGGAAATGATATGTAAATTTACTGATTTAATGTTCATTTGGATGGTGAATTGCATGAATGCTTTTGGGGAACAGGAAATATTAATTGCAACTGTTGGTACGGAGCCACAGGTTATTACCTTGGTGTTAGACTCACTTCTATTAAAAGGATGTAATATTGATGAAGTAGTATTGTTCTATACTCAATCTCCATTGGTAATGGGTGGAATAGAGAAAATACAACGTGAAATAGAATCGGAATTTTACCCCAAAATCATTTTAAGGTCGGTTTTGATTACCGGAGAAAAGACTGCCCTGGATGATTTTCGCACTGCCAATGACGTTAATAGCATGCTTAAAATTATTTATAAAGTCATAAAAGATTACAAGCAAAAAGGCGCAAAAATTCATCTGTCTGTATCCGGAGGCCGAAAGGTAATGGGTATTATGGCAATGGTGGTAGCACAAATACTTTTCAGAGCGGAGGACCGATTGTGGTATCTGATCACTGAAGGCTGGAAGCCAGGGAATAGTCAAGACATGCATATAAGTAATCTTAACAGCCATTTGCTTATCGAAGTTCCTGTAGTGAGATGGGAAGAATCCTCATTGCTGTTGGGAATGGAAGAGTTTGCCTCTCCGCTGGATCTGATACGCTGGCAGGAAAAACTGATCGATGACAAGAGGATGCGGCGCAGGAGGGAATTTGTTGAACACTGGTTATCCAAGGCCGAACGCCAGGTAGCCCAATTGGCTTGCCAGGGATGGGACAATGCCATGATCGCTGGATATCTGCATAAGCAAGAACGTACGGTGGTCAATCAAATGACCAGTATTTATGGAAAAATGCATGAATGGTTAGAATTTCCCGACTGCCGAGTTGAGCGTAGCGTGCTGATTGCGGAATTGGCGCCGTATTTTGCTTTGAGGACAGACGATATCGGTTAGATGCTTTTAAAAAGAGTTAAATTTATGACTAGGTTACCATGCTTATTGGCACTGATGATGATATTCTTGGCAATAAGACAGCAGTTTATGAAACCAATACCTTAAAAGCAAAAGAGGTGATTCCCTATGAAAAGAGCGAAGAAAATTGAAACCATATTTAAAGTGACAACTCCTATGTTCATGGCCGGCAACAGTCAACAGCAGGCTGAATTCAGAATTCCTTCCTTATTGGGGGCGCTGCGCTTTTGGTACCGGGCCACCGCTCCCGGGAATTTGGCTCTAAATATACCTGCCTTACGAAAAGCCGAAGCCAAGCTGTTTGGCAGCACCGGCACCGGCCAGGCCGGATTTTTGGTCAGGGCGAACTCCGGTCAAATAACGATAGCTGATGCTGACAAGGCCAGGTGGGCACAGAATAAGCATGGGATATGTTATTTGGGCTATGGAGCAATGAATTTCAGAGGTGAAGTGCAAAGGAATTATATTCAGGAAGGTTCTACCATCAGCATTAGCTTCATTTTCCGCCCGCCATTAAAGGATGCGGATGTTGAAGGTCTGCAGCGGGCCATAAAAGCATTGTCCCTGTTTGGCGGGATGGGGTCCAGGTCAAGGCGCGGTTTTGGATCGGTAACATTAACGTCGCTAAAGGATGAGGAAGGAAAAGAACTTTGGAGACCTCCGCGTACCCGGGAAGAATTGCATAATGCCATTCGGGAATTTATCACGTCTATTGGCATCAAAAATATAGCTGGCCTGCCGGTGTACACGGCGTTTACCTCCTCCAGCAGGATTATCCTGTCGAAAACCAGCCAGAATCCGATAAACTTGCTGGACAGCATCGGGCGGGAAATGATCCGCTACAGAAGTTATGGGAGAAGAAACAAGGATGGAGATCATACTCTGCCCGGGAGTAAGGAAAAAGCGGAACAATTCTTTGCTCCCGATCATGACCTATTGCTGTCTCTTAATCAAAATCCTGATCCGGGAAAACATCCCAGACGGGTAGCCTTTGGATTACCTCATAATTATTTTTTCGGATCAACTCAGGTTGATATTACTGGAGAACAAAGCGAGCGCCGCGCCAGCCCGTTGTTCATTCACATTCATCAATTGGAGAAGGAGTATGCGGCAGTGTTGGCCTGTCTGCCGGCAAAATTTTTGCCGGACGGGGAGCACATAAAAATGGTGGTCCGTAAAAACAAACAAATATTAACGGAATCAAAGGCTCCCTGTAATTTTGACCCTCGGGTAATCTCGGATTTTCTGGCCAGAATTCCTGAGGCGCTGGAGGTGGTGATTTAATGCGGTATTTTCAGTTTACTCTGGGACCGGTGCAGAGCTTTGTGGCGCAGGCCCGGCGGACCCGGGATTTCTGGGCCGGATCGTTTCTGCTCTCCTACCTTACCGGTCAGGCCATGCTGGCGGTCTTAAAACATAGCGAAGGAGAGATTGTGTTTCCCGCCATAAGAGATACTGGGGGCAATATTATCGACCCTCTGCTGAAGGCCCTAGCAGTTGGGCAGGAAGGCAAACTCAGTCGTTTTCCAATTGTCGGCAGCATTCCCAACCGATTTTTGGCTCAGGTACCGGATGATTTTAAAGGGCAATGTTGTGTAGAGGCGGTTAATAAGGCCTGGCAAGCCATAGCAGAGCAGATATGGGAGAAATACGTGGCCCCGGTTGCGGGGCGGGGCTGCGGTACCGAAGAAATATGGAACCGGCAGGTTAAAAACTTCTGGGAAATGAGCTGGGTATTCGGGGAGGATGCCGATCTGCTCGACCGGCGCAAAAATTGGCGCAGCCACATTCCCCCCGAAGAGCCGGGCGATAAATGCACTTTGATGGGTAACTGGCAGGAGCTGTCCAGTTATATGCGGATAGGGGATAAAGGCAGGCAGCGCAGATTCTGGGAGAAATTGGGCGATAAAACGCCGGGAGAAGACCTCCGGAATGATGAACGCCTTTGTAGTATTGCGCTCATAAAAAGGCTGTTCCCCCATGTATTGACGGGCAGGGCTGTTGTTTATTATCCGTCAACGCCTTATTTGGCGGCCGTTCCCTGGTTGTCAGGCATTATCAGCGATCCCGCGAAGCATGAAACCGCCCGGAGGTTGGTCGGGTCCGCCCACCCGAAAATGTTGGGGCATGAAAACAGCGCCGCTTTCTTCAATAAAAACGATCTCGATGCTGAATTGGGTAAATTTTTTGACCTGGATGGAAACTGTTTTTTCCAATCCACCTTGGAAAACGATAACCTATGGCCGAATGATGTATCCAAGGAATGCCGCCGCCATATGGCAGAGCTGCTCGAACAGTTTAAGACCGAAGCTGATCCCTTCTACGCTTTGCTGATCATGGACGGCGATCGGATCGGCAGCCTGCTGGATCAGGAAGACAAACGGGTCGATATCAGCCGGGCCCTGTCAAACTTCAGCGGCCGGGTAGAGGGGATCATAAGTGGGCACCAAGGGGTAACCGTATATGCCGGGGGCGACGATGTGCTGGCCCTGCTGCCCATGGACAAAGCTCTGGAAGCCGCGGCGGTCTTGCGCGATTGTTATACGAAATGCTTTACAACCGTGGGGATCAAAGCCACCATATCGGCGGCCATTGTTTACGCCCACCACCATGCCCCCTTGAGGCAGATTATCGGCAAAGCCCATCAGGTTTTGGATGAAGAAGCCAAGGAGAAAACCGGGCGCGATGCTTTGGCCGTTGCCGTATGGAAGACCGGGGGAACGGTCATCAACTGGTCGGTACCCTGGGAGGTGCGGCATGCCGGGGACGATAAAGTATCTGTGATTGAGAAAGTAAATTCGTTAGCCGGTCAATACGGGAGCAAGCAATTAAGCAACAGCTGGCTATACGGCATCCGACGTCTTTTAGGTAATTCACGAGGTAATTATTTCGAATTGCCTGAAAAGATCGATATTCCAAAGTTATTAGCAGCTGATTTGGCCCGGAATAGGGAAATGGATATTTCCATCAAGAAAGCCGAAGAGTTGGCACAAGACTTGCTATCCATATGTTTAAGCCAGAGGAGGAATAGCGCGGGCGAAGTCGTGGTAAACAAAAAGGCTTTCTCCCTTGACGGAGCATTGTTCATCAAATTCCTGGCGACAAAGGGGGTGGCGTTATAATGACTGTGCAATGGCAGTTTAAAGCCCTGGATACTTATTTCTTCCGCGGAGCAGCGCCCTTTCATGCCGGTGAAGGGGGACAGGGCGGGCAGGACAGCGTTTTTCCTCCCCTGATGTCCACCTTGCAGGGGGCGATACGATATCAACTGGCTTTGAGCCAGGGATGGACGCCGGGTGATGATCGTTTGCCGATAGAATTGGGAGATAGTGATAGTCTGGGAGATTTAAGACTGAGCGGTTCTTATCTGTATTATGATAACAGGTTGCTTTTACCGGCACCGCTTTTTTTACTGCGTTTGCACGATGAAGCGCCCAAAAGGACCAGCTACCATCGCCTGTTTCCCGGCGATAAAGTTTCCTGCGATCTTGGCCAGGTCAGACTGCCGGTTATTCCGGCTGGAGCACGTGGATCAAAACCCATGGATAAATACTGGCTTTCGGTTGCAACTATGGAAAAAGTGCTGGCCGGCGGGGTTCCGGAAGATGATGATTATACCGCAATGGTCGACAAGCCGGCTGGTTGTATCCCCGTCAATGGAGTCACTTGCAGCGATCAACTCTGGAAGAGTGAAGCCAAGGTGGGGATCGGGCGTGAATCCGATACCCGAACCGCTATGGATAAAAACCTTTATGCCATTAACACGGTCAGAACAAAAAAACAGGTGTGGGTGGTGGTCGGCGTTGAGGGTATTCCCATAGAGTGGAGCCAAGCTGTAAGGCAAAAAAACGATATTGTGAATTTGGGCGGAGAAGGCAGGATGGCTGAACTAAGCATAGTGGAAGATTCGATCAAGTTGCCGGTTATGCCGGAATTGACTGCGGTGAACGGCAAAATACTTTTTACGGTAACCTTAATCACACCCGGTTATTTTGGGAATCAAGGGCAGACGCAAAAGGCGCTCAAGGATTTAAAACCCTGGATAAATTACACCTGCATAACCGCCTGTGTCGGCAGAGCCAAGCAGATTGGCGGTTGGGATCTTAAGGTAAATCGTCCCCGTCCTCTGCGGTCTTATATACCAGCCGGCAGCACCTGGTTTTTTGAAGCCAATGCATCTGAAGCCAGCGCAGTTGCTGAACTGCATGGACAATATATTGGAGAAAAGTCTAGCAATGCGTACGGCTACGGTCAGATATTGATAGGAAGATGGGAGGAGAAGATATGAGCGCAATTATTTTGGGTTTGTTAGCAGAAACCAGTCTGCATCCCGGCAGCGAATCCAGCGGCGGGGTGGTGGATTTACCGGTAGCCCGGGAGGCGACTACATCATATCCGGTTTTAATAAGTTCAGGCTTGAAAGGTGCTATGCGGGACGCCTATGAAACAGAGTGCAGGCGAAGGGCTATTGAAGACAAAACAGATCTGATATTCGGCGCCCCCGACGGGGCCGGGGGCATATCCCTTACGGACGGCAGGCTGCTGCTGCTCCCGGTCAGATCCCTTAACACCAATTACCGCTGGGTCACCTGCCCCTATGTATTGGAACGCTTTCAAAGAGACCTGCAGTTGGCCGGATTTAAACAGGAATTTGGGCTCCCGCAGCTGAAGGAGGCCCAAGCCATAGCGGTCGGCAGCAAAAACCTATATCTAGAAGAGCTGTCCTTTGCCGTCAGTCAAGATGAAAAAACCATCGAAATCGTGGCAGAGGCGATCAAGCCGTTGGTTCTCCACCAAGCCGTACAAAAGCGCTTGGTCAATCAATTGGTTATCGTCAGTGACGATGATTTCAAGTATTTTGCCGGTTCCGGCCTGCCGGTCAATGCCCGCAATGTGCTCGGCAAGAAGAGGAAAACCAGTACTAATCTATGGTATGAAGAAATCATTCCGGCCGATTCCCTTTTCTATACCCTGCTGCTGCCGCGTTTGGGAAAGGAAGCGCTGCTGCCGGAATTGCTGGGTATGTTCGACGACCATCCTTATTTGCAGATCGGAGGTAATGAGACCATCGGGCAGGGCTGGTGCGCCGTATCCTGTTGGAAAGGGGGGCAGGCCAATGGCTAGGACGCTGGATCTGGAGCGGGCCAAAGATTCTATGAAAAAAGTCAATAGGATCTTGGACGACGGTAAGCTCAGCGAAGATTGGAAAGACAAATACGCCGGCTATGTTGAAACTCTTCCGGCCACTATTGTGAATTGCGGCTTAGGGCAAGCTGCGGCGACACTGTTGGCTGCATCCAAGAAAAAGGACGGCAAATTTGAGAACGATCCTCACTATCGTCTTTATGAAGATTTGCAAGACTGGCTGTGCCGGGGCTTTACTGAAGCGCCTTATCAAGGTGCGGATAAACTGATGCAGGCCATAACCGCAGGCGATAGGCACTCTTACATTCATGCCCGGGTCGAAGCTCTGAAATGGCTGGAATGGCATAAAAAATTGGCGGTGGCCTACCTGAAAAAACAAAAGGAGGGCGATCCGTCATGAGCTTGCCTTTATACGCCCAAGCCCGAGATGATCTAAGCAAGCTTGAAAAGCGCCCCGATTGGGCTAATGTCGGCCTGTGGTATAACAAGATGTGTAATCGTTGGCAAATAGATAAAGAACAATGGACTTTGGACAAAACCAAAGAGAAATGGATTTCATCGGTAACCGGGAAAAAATGTGGTGAGGAATCGATATTGCATGAAGCAATATCGCGTTACTCAACACTGGTCCGATCATGCGGCGGAGAAGTAAGAGTATATCGCACCGCCAGCCGTTTTGTAACCGGCCTGGGTAATGAGCATCCGGTGGAAAACGGTTTCACCTGGCATCATACACTGGGAACCCCATACCTACCGGGATCTTCGGTGAAAGGGGTATTGCGGGCTTGGGTACAGCACTGGTTGGATATGCCTTTATCTGAGGTTAACCGGCTGTTTGGACCGGAAAAGGATAAAAGTGAAACGGCAGCAGGAGGCCTTATTGTTTTCGATGCTCTGCCGGTGCGGCTGGTTCAGCTGGAGATCGAAATAATGACTCCGCATTATGCTGAGTATTATCAGGATACAGGAACTGGGAAGCCACCAGCGGATTGGTATAGCCCGGTACCCATTCCCTATTTAACGGTAGTCAAGGACCAGTTGTTCGTCTTTGGTCTGGCTCCCCGTAAAGAGTCAGCTATTGATCTGCAGCAGGTTTTTAGTTGGATGGACCAAGCTC
Source organism: Pelotomaculum terephthalicicum JT (assembly GCF_022410535.1). GTDB lineage: Bacteria > Bacillota > Desulfotomaculia > Desulfotomaculales > Pelotomaculaceae > Pelotomaculum_D > Pelotomaculum_D terephthalicicum. The sequence goes on along the minus strand of NZ_JAKNBL010000014.1, from coordinate 69,260 downwards.
TGGCAACTATCGGGGCCGGAGCAAAAACCGCTTCCGGCTACGGCTGCTTCCAGCCCGAAAAGAATTATAATATTCCGGTATTGGAGCTAAAGCAGCGGTCTGAAGCCCTTAAAACTGCGGCTGCCGCTCAACCTATGTCCCCGATCCGACAGGAAATGGACCAGGACGGATACACAGACCCCAATGTGGATATTTTTATGAAAGCTATGACAGTGAAATGGCTGGATCGAATGGAAAACAACGATACTTCGGGGGATGACCGCCGGGAGATTGCCCGTTTGCTGGCTGAGTGGTATCAAAAAAACAAGTCAAAAGATTGGGAAAAGCCCACAAACAGCAAAAACCAGGCCAAAGTTGAGCGTATTAAAGTCGTTTTGAACAGCCATTAGAAATGATGAAAGGAGGCGCCTTATGGCCAGAGTACTGGTGACCGCCCTGGGCACAGGCCGATTGATTTCAAAATCTCATGACCCAGCTGACGCGCGGCCTAGTCGGAAATATGATTCAGCCACCTATGTTATAAAAGATGGGGAATCAAGCGCGGAATACACAACAACCTTTATTGCCGAAGCATTGATAAAACACTTCGCAATTGAGCGGGTTTATGTAGTCGGTACGGCCAAATCAATGTGGGAAGAATTATATGACACCTTCAGCGGCGACGACCGTGATGATGATTATTATTTGGAACTAGGGCGGATGATCGACGACAGCCGATATGATCATTACCCCTATGATCGGGGCTATTTAAAGAAAGTCGAAGCGGCGCTGGATAAAAAGCTGGGTTGCGTCGGCTCTGGCTGCTATCTTATTCAATATGGACTTGACCGGGAGGAGTTGCTTAGCAATTTTACTATTTTGATGCAGATAGGCGAGCAATTGCAACCTGGGGACGAGTTGTATGTCGATATCACCCATTCTTTTCGTTCTCTATCTATTTTCCAGTATATGATGACCAGCTTTATAGAGAATCTGAGTGATAGAGATATTAAAATCGCAAAAATACTCTATGGGATGCTGGATATCGTAAGGGAAATGGGTGGAAAGGCCCCGGTTGTGGATTTAACTTTAATCAACGAACTCAACCACTGGATAAAAGGGATTTACGAGCTTGAGCAATATGGCAATGGCTACCTGGTCGCTGATTTACTAAAGGAACAAAAATCGGAATTGGCAGCAAGTATTGAGGACCTGTCAGATAGGATCAACATGAATTTTTTAAAGGATATTAGAAATGAGCACAGACGTAAACTATGGAAGGGATTGAAGAATGTTGACGGCCCCGACAGCGTGGCTGTTTCTGCTATAGAACGCTCTCTAAAGAAGTTTAACAATGATCAACCTGAAGCCTATTTTCAATTAAACCTGACATTGTGGTTTTTTGAGCAGAAGCGTTATGCGGCCGGCTACATAACCTTAACTGAGGCAATCATCACTAAGCTGTGCGAGGGAAAGATTATTAACATAAATAGTTGGAAAGAGAGACAAAAAATCGTCAAGGCCTTCATAAATAAAGAATATGATGATTCATATGGATTAGTTGAATTATATAAAAAAGTAAATCAAATACGAAGGCTGGTTGCACATTCCCAGGGCGGCAGTGAAGATCAGTATCGTTCCGCGGTCGCCAATTGTATCAAATACTGCGATCAGGCTAAGCGAGCTTTTCAACAAATGGACGGATAAACAGTGTAACAAAAAGGTGATTGATTTTGAATAATGATCAGATTGCACAAAAATCCGTAACGCTGCTCTCTCCCCTGGGATTGTCTCCAGGTTTGCTGTATTCCGCCCTTATGACTATTAAGCCGCAGCGCTTGGTGCTTTTAACATCAGCAGAAGGAGAGCATTCTTTGGCGGAAATAATCCGGAGAGCGGATTACCGTGGGCCGGTGGAGGTCGTACGCGTGGATGATCCGTTTAATTGTTTTAACCAGGCCGGTCAAAAGGTGGATGAGGTGTTGGATTTAATAGGCCGCGGCCCATGCGTGGTGAACATCACCGGCGGCACTACGGCCTTGCAGTTTATCATTCAGCGTGCCGGTTCAGCATTGGAAAACAGGGGTGTTCAAGTACATTATGCTGCTCTGATCGACCGCAGGGATGTTCAAGCCCAAAAAGATGATCCCTGGGTAGTGGGTGAACTGGTCAGGGTTATGTAGGAATTCGCGCTTGCTATATTATGAAAGACGGACGTGATATAGTGAATTTACCGTTATTAACCGCAAGGATTGGACGGGCCTGGGCCGATGAGGATATTTTCAGCGTGCTGTATCAAGAACCCAGACTCAAGCAAAAAGAAGATAAGCGGCCATATATAGTTTTTATGACCTTTGATTTATGCAAAAATGAAATTGATTTTGGGGACTTACTACCATACAACAGTGAAGCAATCAGACGCTATAAATATTTTGGTAATAACAAGGCGGCGGCCAAACAATTTCATGTGGTAAGGGAAGGCAAAGACCTTTATTATCTTATAGGCTTGTGGCAGAATCTCCGCGAATTATTGGAGTCAAATGATCTAAAGACCTTGTCAAGCCATTTGCTTGAGCTAAACCGCGCCGGTTTAATCGAGGCAGCAACCTGGTTCTGGAAAAAATGGCCTATGTCATTAAAAATCCGGATCTGGACTTGCAATATGACGGCAAAAAAAAGGTTCGTACACAAAACACCGGCCAAAACAGAAGAAATCACTATGAGACACTGGTGAAAAAGGCGGTAGGGGGAAGCCCCGGGGATCAGATTGCTTTGATAATACCACAAATTAAAACAAAGGAAGGCAAACTCATTGAAATTGCCACCCATGACGATTATCTGGAATTAATCAAGCGCGTTCATAAGCTAGAGGAAGAGAGCAACGAAAAGATCGCCAAAACTAATAGAAAAGCCGTAAAAAAGCCCGAAGCCTGCTATATTTGCGGCTTAAAAAAAGATAGTTTGGCCTGCGCAGCCTACTCGACCAGACTAAGAAGAGACGGTATTAACAAAGTTTTTACCACCACCACCATTAATTATGCCAAGAATATCGAAGCGGAAGGTTATGAACACAATTACAGTTTCTGCAAAGAGTGTTTTGACGATTTGCGGCAAGGGGAAAGAGTGGTGCTCAACCGTTTGAGCACTCGCCTGGCCGGGGAAAGAACCTTTATTCTTCCAGAAGGCTGTTAAAAGATTTTAAGTATGAAAATATCAGCGAAATAAAACGTGAAATTGATTTTGTCTTTAAGCCCCAAGAGGCTGAGAGCTGGATCAACGGCATTGGTGCGGAAACCCGCTGGCTGATATAGAGCATTTTAATTTGAATTTTATTGTTTATTATACGGACAGCAATTCAGTGACGGTTTTGCAGACCATCAGCGACGTGAACAGCGGATTTTTAACAGAAATAATAGAGGCGTTTAAGAAACATTTGCTGACGGTAACCGACCATTTGAAATATTTCTCCCTGGGTAGCATTTATCGTGTTATACTGGTGAAAACCAAGAAAATTGGCAGCCAGACTAAACAAGTGGATTCGGGCCGCGTTTTATCCTTTTTGATTATGAAAGGTTTGGCCGTGATATTGCCATCGACGAGGGTAGCAGCTTCACCAGTAACGGCTACATCCGCAGTACGGGTGACAGCTTTAGCGAGATATATAACGGCAGGGACATCCCGGAAGAATACAAGATTTTTTCGTATCCCAAGCCGGATATTCCAAAACAAAAATCACATAAGGATAAACCCCATTCATCCCGAGACGAGCGGTAAACCAGCAGGGATGACACGTACTCTGCATCTGGACAAAGACGCAGTTGGGCGGCTGGCGGCGGAGACCATCATGGCTCCTTCCTTCCACCTACGCCTTTTCCGACGAGTCGCTCAAGCGTGGAAAGGATGTTAACGAATATTTGAGAATAATGTTAAAGGGACTGCATGGGTAGGAGCGATAGCAATGAGACAAAAAACAGCAAGGAAGAGAATAAAACAAAAAACACACTTTCAAAGAATTGGGGTATAATATATAGCAAGCTTAAATGAATAAATGGTAAAGAGGAAAATTTGCTCATGGATGTTCGCCTGATTTGATGTATAATAAATAGTAGCAGGATGCTTGAAAGAGGTGATCCCTATGGCAACCGTTTCATTTGACAAGAATATTGTCGTAAAGGAACCGGAAGCAATAGAAAGACTTGTTGAAGTGCTTTCGTCATCAAAGGAAGCAAAGCCAATAAACAGAAAACTTGCTTCCGATGAGGCTATGGCAAGGGGTGAGAAGTTATTAAAACAGTGCTTATCCCACTCGAAACGTTTTTAGAAATGACTTCCGAAGAAACAGTAAAGGAAGTCATTTCTACTTTTTATTGTTCTAAAGATCATGATATAGAGAGTTTTTTAAAAAATGAAAACAAAGCTATTTTATACGAGAGAAAATTTAAAAGTCGTACATATCTTATTTTTGATGAAGATGGTTTAGAAAATGGAAGCTTTGTACTTCTGGCATATTTTACGATTGCCATACAAACTTTAAAAATTCTGAATGGTACGGCAGTGTCTCAGATAAGAAAACTGGATGGTCTGTATGCCAAAAAGGGATCCGAAGCACTAACGGAAATTCCATCATATCTTATTGGTCAACTAAGCAAGAATGATAAGCATGCAGATAAAATAGCTGGCGATGAATTATTACAATATGCCCTTTCGGTGATTAATAAAGCACAGGGAATTGTCGGCGGGAGGGTAGCTTTTATCGAATGCCAGGACAGGCCCCAATTGATAAGCTTCTATACCAGAAATGGGTTTAAATACTTCAGAAAAGACCCGGATGATGGTTTAGTTCAAATGGTAAGATTATTAGATAAATAGAAAATATTAGATTTAATTCTCGGGTGACATCGGGCATTTTTTAGAAGGTGTGACAATGAGTAAGCCAGGAGCAAAGTTTTCCGAAGTGAAAGAGCTTTTGATGAAGGACGAAGAATTCAAAGCTGAATACGAAAAGCTGAAACCGCGCTATGATGTGATTTCGCAAATCATTGAAGCGCGAACCAGCCAAAATATTACCCAGGAAGAATTGGCGCTTCGGGTTGGGACCCAGAAGTCCAATATCAGCCGCCTGGAAAGCGGAACGTACAATCCATCCCTGGACTTTCTGTCTAAGGTTGCCCGCTCACTCGGCAAAGAGGTACAGGTTACGTTGAAATAACGTATTTTAAAGAAAAAAGAAGAATGAATAAATAAAAAATAAGAATACAAAAAGAAACGACAACCATGGAAGTTGTCTTTTTGGTGGCGCGGAAGGGAATCGAACCCCCACGCTCTTGCGAGCAGTAGATTTTGAGTCCCAAAACATCACCGGAAGCATCGGGAATGCAACGTACTCTACCGGAATCCTCAGACCGCGAAAAGCCTTGTATAATGGGCATTCACGGCACTTGAAACCCTGAAACCCACACCACTCCAAGGCTCTCTCAAAAGAGCGGTTTTGACATCAATTTTGGACGTTGGAGGGATATTGGAGGGATATGCTGGAGGGATATCCGGGCCATCTTTCGTCGGAATGTCGAACGTGTATTATCAAAAACCAATATTGTAACAGTCATCCTACCATTGACAAATCTTTTCAGGAGTTGATGACTGTGAAAAATCAAGAATATTACGAGCGGCTTTTTGAGCCGTATCCCGATGTAGTTACGCTAGATGAATTTAGAGCCATGTTGGGCGGCATCAATGAAAAAACGGCACGAAAGATTTTACATGGGAAACATATAAAATACTTTTTCATCCGCAATACCTACAGGATACCTAAAGTATGGGTTATCGAGTATGTGTTAAGCGACCATTACGCCCAATACCGGCAAGAGCTAAAAGCACAGGTTTAGCAGTAATTAAAATGAATGAACAAGAGGACATAGGTTTTTGGCTTATGTTCTCTTTTTTGATGGAAATAAATTCATGTAGCTGATATAATTTATATTAACAACGTTGTTTCCATCAATATTACGGAGGTTCTTTAATGCCGGATGTAAATGAACTTTTAAATTTTGCCATTCAAGAAACAGAGAACTTGAATCAAGATGAGGTTTTTCTTATAAGAGATTTGTTTAAGGGTTATGAATGGAATCGGATTTCTCGGAGCCAACGTCTTTTACTTGGTACATTATTCTTGAATTACGTGAATACATCAAAGGATTCTATACAAGCGATTGAGAAAACATCTTCAGGGCAACAAAAGTATAGGATAAAGGTTAATAATGGGCAACTTTATGTGGCCACATAGTATAAAAAGATTAGCATATTTAGCATGTAATAAATATTATAAGGGGTTCTGATATGGAAACTCGCAACAAACACTCTGCATATGGTCAAGCTTTAGGCTATATTTATCAGTTTGACCGCGCTACTTATAGGCTTTTAAGTAGTAGCATTTCAGTAGTTGCGGTGGGCATAGAACATGTTGATGATGTTAGCGTACATTTTGAAGATGGCCAAACAATACGAGAGCAAGATAAATTAACAACTGTCGCTAAGTATAGCCCATTGTCTGATAAGAGCATTGCCTTATGGAAAACCTTACATATTTGGGCAGAAGAATTCGGCGCTAATCCCTCATTGATGGATATAACCGAGTTCCACCTTATTACAAATGGAAAGGTTTCTGATGAAAGTATTGCTAGCCGTTTAGGGCGAGCAACAGAAATGGAAGACTGTATAAAGATTGCTGAAGAATTAACTTCAAAGGCAAATAACCTTCGAGAAAATTTAGCTGGATATGGTAAAACTATTTCTAATTTATCAATCGAGTCTTTAGCCAGAATAATTTCACGAATCTTTGTTTTTGATAACGTTAGCCCTAAATTCGGGGGGGATTTGGCCGCAATTCAATCTTTGCGTTATTTCTCAGATATTGAGAAAATTAGCATTTTTGATCAAGCTTGTGGTTGGGTAAAGAGAAAGATTATGTATTTAGTTGAAAATAATTTGCCTCTTACAATAATTAAAGAAGATTTTGATAGAGAGGTTCGAGCCTTAATTCGACGTATAAAAGTGGCACCATTGACTTCACTAATTGTATCACCAGTCTTAGACCCAAATTTACAGGATTTCGAGGTCGCTGGTTTTGTTGAGCAACTAGACTGGATTGAAAGTGATGAAACGCTCATACGTGAAGCTATAATTCATTATATACAGGCTCGTGATACAAGAATAAAATGGACTGATGGTGATGTTGTTTCAGAAGAGTCTCTTGATATGTACTTTGAAGATTTAATATCACGTTGGAGAAGGGTTCAACGTCAAACTGCAAGAAGATCTTGGGCGACTTTGGAAATTCAAGGGCAGGAATGTCTTGATGCTACCCTTTCAGAAGACACAATTTTAGATGGTGAACCAATGCCAAAAGCAATATCGTGTGGGAATTTTCATGTGCTAGCGGATTTTACCCCAAATAAGCAACCAACTATTGGCTGGCATCCTAAATTCATGGAACTTGCAAGCAAAAAAAAGAGGTAATTTAGATGAAAACAGCCGTATTCCACGAATTTGAAATTATGCAGAATTCCGTACTGGGTGCACATGTACTTTGGGCTTTTGCTGATGGCTTCTCATCAGTAGATAAGAATTACAAGAACGAGTTAACTCTCTGGCATCTTATTACTGTTTTACCTCTTGTGTTTCACGAAGTATCAAGAAGAGCAATTAATAAACGTCGTGTTTCTTCAGGTCTTAGATCAATTTTAGACAGAGACCCAGAAATTGATGTAGCACAAAATGAGGCTATATTTAATTTAGCAAGCCGCATAAAAAATCTTCAAGAGAGAAGCTTCAGATCATTAAACTGTGCCATAGCCTTGGGCTTTATTGAAATTACTGAAGGTTATTTTATTCCTTCAAAGCGATTGAAATTACCCCGAGAGATGAATTTAGAAACTAAACAGATTATAAAATCTTCCCAAAAACTTGGCGTTTGGGCCGGCCAGTTATCTATTTTTGAGTATCTGACTATTTTAGGGGTGAAACCATAGCATGAAACTAGTAGTTTTGAAGCTAATTATTTGGCCTAAAGATACAAAAAAATCTCCAAGAATACTTAATTTTAAGCCTGCGTCTATTAACTTAGTCACTGGAGCTAGTAAAAGTGGAAAATCCGCAGTTCTTGAGATTATTGATTATTGTTTGGCTTCCAGTGATTGTTCCATTCCTAAGTTTGGCCCAATTAGGAGGAGTTCCTCTTGGTATGGACTTCTAGTTGATACTTCAGAAGGCGAAAAGTTAATAGCACGGAAAGATCCTGATGACCAAAACTCCACTGACGACTTTTACTTATCAGAAGGTAGAAACATTGAAATTCCCAGTTTAATAACTAAAAATACAAACCGTGATATTATTAAAGCAATGTTGGCGAGGTTAGCGAAACTACCTCAAGTGGATTCTGATTTTGCTGAAACCGGTAGTGGTTATAAGGGAAAACCGTCTTTTGGTGATATGAAGGCTTTTATGTTTCAACCACAGCCGATAGTAGCAAATAAATACACTATGTTTTATAAAACTGATAAAGAAGATCATGCCAGAAAACTAAGGGAGGTCTTCCCTTTAGTTTTGGGAGTTGTTGATGCCGATACATTAATTATGCAACACAGGTTACGAGAAATTAGAAAAATACTTGAGTCTAGGCGTCGAAAACTTGAATCAATAAAAATGGCTCTTCGTGATTTTGCAGGTGAAGTTCGTGGTCGATATATCGTAGCCGTAGAATTAGGTTTAATAGAAGGCGATAGTAACTCAGTAAATGATGTTGATATTGATGTATTATTAATGAGATTGAAGGATATTGTTTCGAATTGGTACGAAAACCTACTTACCTTTCAATCTAAAGATTATGCAATAAGTTCCGAACGATTTTCATTTCTCAAAGCTAAAGAATCGTCTTTAGCTAGTCAATTAACTGCATTAAAAATAAGGCTTACTCAATTACGTGAGTTAACAATGGCACGAAGTATATCTGAATCTAATATTTCCAGAGAACGTGATAGATTGTCCTCAATATCATGGTTAACTGAAAAATTAAACGATCCTTATGTCTGCCCAATATGTGGTAATCACCCTATTTCCTTTAATGACGAACTAGAAAATCTTCGTGCCATACATCGTAGTGTAGAATCACTTTGGGATGGAATACAGGTTATCCCGCCGATGTTAGACGCTGAGGAGGTACAAGTTAGAAAAGAAATTAGTAGTATCGGCGAGGAACTTAGACAGGTTCAATTTGAGTTAGCTACTCTGAATAAAGAAACTGATAAAAAGAAGCTTGTAAAGCAACAGCGAGCAATTTTTATTGGTCGTTTAGAGGAATTCTTGGATTTTCAGAAGACTATAGATGATGGAAGTAATCTTGTTGATGAAATTAAGGAGCTAGAAAATGAAGAAAAAGATTTACTTAAATTAGTAGATTTCTCTGTTTTAGCCGAACGTAAAGAGTCAGCACTGTTCCTTATATCAAAGTTTGCTCAACTTTATGGTAACCTTATGGAGTTAGAAACCGGTGACGATTTAATTCAACTAGACACTTCAAAATTATCCATAAAAGTTATTAGTAAGAACGGTCAGAGTGCATGGATGTGGGAAATCGGAAGTGGTGCCAATTGGTTAGGATATCACGTTTCAACTTTGTCTGCTCTTCATGAGTTTTTTGTTAACAGGTCTTTACCCTATGTTCCAAACCTATTAGTGTTAGATCAACCAAGCCAAACCCACTTTCCTGACGATGAAGATGAGGAATCTGAATTTGAAGAATTTGATGCAGTAAGAAGAGCTTTTGTGACCTTTTCATCTGCTATTGATAGAACAAATGGTGCTTTACAAGTTATTGTTAGTGACCATGCTGGAAGTAGAGTGGTCGAGAATATTTCAAATGCTAACATTGTTGAACGTTGGCGAAAAGGGCGCAAGTTAATTCCTTGGCATTGGGACGAACAATTACTACTTGATCTTAAAGGTAGTAAAGCAGATTTTGCACTTGAAGATTTGCTTGAATCCATAGTAAAACCCCAAATTTCTGATCATTTTGGCTTGTTTGATGAGTCAACAACAATTCAGTTGCTGATAAACTCCGCAGTTTTTACTGAACTAGGTATTAAATTTAATTTAAAAATTAAAGGTACATTCGAAGTCGAAGTACCCGACTCTATATCTGGATTAGTTGACCATAATTTGAACGTTCATATCGAAAAAGGCTAAGTACGCGAAAAGGATTGGCATTTTTGCTATTATACCAACTCCTTGCCAATATTCCGGATGCTGTCATGATATCGTTTTGAATTATTAAATTGCTATTATAGCCAATAATCCCGTTAATCGTGGATAACATAAACCGAACAAGAGAACATAATTTTTAGTTTATGTTCTCTTGTTATATATAAACCACAGTAGAGAGCCGTTTGCTTTATGAGCATATAAAGCAAGCGGCTTTTTTGTATGAGAGGAGGAATTTCAAGTGTCAAAAGTAATCGCCCTTGCCAACCAAAAAGGCGGAACGGGCAAAACGACCACAACGGTCAATCTAGGTATCGGCCTTGTGATGCAGGATAAAAAGGTGCTTTTAGTGGATGCGGACGCGCAAGGCAACCTAACGGATTCGTTGGGCTTCCATGAGCCGGACAATCTACCTGCTTCACTGGCGACCGTTTTAACAAAAAGCATGTTGGAGGAACCGTATGAACCTGGCGAGGGCATCCTTCACCATGCGGAAGGCATTGACCTCATGCCGGGCAACATTGAGTTGTCGGCCATTGAGGTTTCCCTCGTCAACATCATGAGCCGGGAAACGGTGCTGCGCAGCTATATCAATACTGTTAAGGAGAGGTATGATTATGTGCTGATCGACTGTATGCCCTCCCTGGGCATGATGACCATCAACGCCCTTGCCGCCGCGGACAGCGTAATTATTCCGGTTCAGGCCCATTATCTGCCCGCCAAAGGAATGACGCAGCTTTTACAAACCATAGCCAGGGTAAGGCGGCAAATCAATCCGAAGCTGACCATTGACGGCGTTCTGGTGACAATGGTGGATAACCGCACCAACTTTGCCAGGGACATTTCCTTTATCTTGCGCCGCGACTATGGCGACAAACTGCGCATTTTCCAAACGGAAATCCCCTTGTCTATCCGTGCGGCTGAAACGAGCGCGCAGGGAAAAAGCATTTATCTTCACGACCCTCACGGTTTAGTGGCAAAAGCCTATGAAGCCTTTACGAAGGAGGTGCGGGACATTGACGAAAAGCAGCGCAAGAGACAGCATCAAGCTGGCCTCAGTAGATGACCTGTTCACCACCGAGGAAAGCCGCGCCGAGCAGCAGCGCGAAAAGGTGATGGATATTCCCATGTCGGAAATCAGCGATTTCCCCAACCACCCTTTTAAGGTGAAAGCAGATGAAGCCATGCTGGAAATGGCAGACAGTGTAAAGCAATACGGCGTTTTAGTCCCTGGCCTTGTCCGGCCCAAAGCGGACGGCGGCTATGAAATGGTTGCCGGACACCGGCGCAAAAAGGCAAGCGAGCTTGCGGGCAAGGAAACCATGCCCTGCATTGTCCGTGAAATGGATGACGATGCCGCGACAATCATCATGGTTGACAGCAATCTGCAAAGGGAAAGCATCCTGCCGAGTGAAAAAGCCTTCGCATATAAAATGAAGCTAGAAGCCATGAACAGGCAGGGACAAAGAACAGATTTAACTTGTTCCCAACTTGGGAACAAGTTAGACGGTAAAAAATCAAGTGAAATTTTAGCAGAACAAATGGGCGAAAGTAAAAATCAAATTTTCCGCCATATTCGCCTTACCTCCTTGCTCCCCTCCATCCTTGAGATGGTAGACGAAAAGCAGATCGCCTTTAATCCTGCTGTGGAGCTTTCCTATTTGACCGAAAAGGAACAGCAAGAGCTTTATGAAACCATGCAATCGGAAGACTGCACCCCGTCTTTGGCCCAGGCGCAGCGGATGAAAAAGCTCAGTCAGGACGGCAGGCTGAACATGGATGTCATCTTTTCCATTCTCACCGAGGAAAAGCCCAATCAAAAGGAAAAATTCAATATTCGGCGGGAACGCATCGACCGTTTTTTCCCTAGTAACTTTACCGAAAAACAGAAAGAGGACCTAATCGTTCAGCTTCTTGAAAGCTGGTACAAAAAGCGGCAGCGGGAACAGGAACGCTAAAACGCGGCAGCTTCGCTCTTAAAGGAGAGCGATTTTTTATGCCCTTTGGAAAGGAGGCGCTTAGATGTACTTTACGGAAGGGCGGTTGCGGGCCTATGAGCGCATGATGCAGGAGAAGCCGAGGCATGAACACGATCCCGTAAAGACTATGCCGGATCAGGATTGCAAGCATTGCCTTCATTACGATACGCAGCATGAGAAATGCGGCAAAGAAAGATGTATTGTTTTTAGGGAATAAGGTGCCATTTTACACTAAGGAGGTAGTCAGCCTGCTTATAAAACACGCAGACAGCGCCGCCTTCCTTCGCCCTTCTCCATGCCTCGCTCCTTAAAAACTACCAGCCGAAAAAGAAAATATCCTTGTCTTTTGGCAGGTAATACACAAAATAGGCTTTGCATGAAGCGGTAGAACGAACAGCCACAGGGTGTTCCGAACCCTGTTCCGGCGCATCCTCATGGACGATAAACCATCACTCGGCAGCAATGGACAGGCTGCCGGGAAAATGAAAAACAGACGGGCGTCCGCCTTCTTTTTCGGAAGGTAAAGCCGTCCTCCATCTAAAATTTCCGGAAGGAGGAACAGAACAACTTGAAGCAACTACTCAAGAATCGGATATTTTTAAGCGCCCTTTGCCTAATCCTGGCGGCGGGCGTTTCGTTTTTTCTCCTGCCTCGCTTTTACGAAAGCAAAAACGCGACCGTGGCAGTGTTGCGGGCGGCAGCGGACATTCCGGCAGGGACGGCAATCCAGGACAAGCACCTTGTTTCAGTGGAAGTCGGAAGCTATGGCCTGCCGGAAAATGTCATGAATGACAAGTCCCTGATTATCGGAAAAATCGCGCAGACCAACATCACAAAGGGGGATTTTTTGTTTCCCCAAAAACTCGGCGGAGCGATTGCCAGCGAGTTGCTTGACCGCGTTGCCGCAAACAATCAGCGTTTGGTCACCATCAGCGTGCCCAGCATCGCGGCGGGATTATCCTCCCACCTGAGAAGCGGCGACATCGTGACGGTGGCCGTGTTTACGGATAAATCGCCCGACGGCCAAAGCGCCTCTCCGCAGGTGATCATCTATCCCGAATTAAAGGGACTGGAGGTTTACAGCGTGGAGAACGCCCGCGCCCAGGACGCCGCCCAGGTTCGGAAGCAGCAGGCCGAAAGCCAGTCCTCCACAAGCGACCCCATCGTGAAAGCTGTGACACTGATTGTCACCGAAGCGCAAGCGGAAAGGCTCATCCAGGCCGAATACACCGGCAAGCTGCATTTGATCTTTGAGAAACGGGGTGTGAGCCGTGAACAGTAAAATCATCGCCGTCTGGGGCGGCAGCAACAGCGGAAAAAGCACCTTCGCCACCAACCTGGCCTGCGCCCTTTCCGCCCGTGACCGTCTGGTGGGCCTCATTTCCACCAATTTGGTCTTCGGAGAGCTGCAAATTTTCTTCGGCCAGAACGTTCCCCCGGAAAAGGGCCTGTTCCGGGCGCTAAGCGAAGACAACCCCAACATCGGGGAGAAATTCGTGGAGTCGGGGGAGAGCAAAAACCTGTTTTTCCTGTCCGCGCCCACCCGCTATACCGGGCTTCTCTGCGACACCGTAACCCTTGAGCAAGTAGAACAAATGATAAACGCGGCGTCCGTAGCGTTCGACATTCTGGTCATCGACGGAGCCGCGGAACTGACAAACCCGGTGTCGGGCGTGGGCCTGTGGCTGGCGGAAACAGTTTGCACCCTGCACCGCCCCTCCATTGCAGCGCAGATGTGGCATCAATCCGTTTCCGATTTTGTGCGGGAACTGCACATAGCGGAGAAGCAAATCCATATCCTGCTGGCTCCGGACGGTGAATTCGATGATCAGACCTACCGGGAGATGACCGGGCTTTCCTTTCCCTTTGAGCTGACTTACGTTAAGCGGGCAAGCGAGCTGCAAAACGCCGGAACGCCCTTGTATTTCCACCGCGACCGGGCCTGCCGGTATTACGGCAAGGTGTTGGAACAGATTGCCGACAGAATCTGCGGAGGTGGCAAGCCATGAACAGCCGATTTTCCATCCATGACCTGATCTACCGCGCCAATAAGCGGCGTTCCGCCACTGAGGAAAGCGGCCTGGAAGCGCGGGACTACGGTGAAATCTTGGACAGACTGCAGCGCATTATTGCCCAAAACCATTCCACGGAGCTGGCCCAGGTCCTGTACTCCCAAGAAGCTGAAGCCAAACTTAAGGACCTGATTATGCGCTACTTAGCCAGCGAACAACTGGTAGCCAAGGACGTGCGGAACATTTCCGAGCTGGTGGACGCGGTATATAACGATATGGCCTTTATGGGGCTTTTATCCCCCTATTTGCAGGACGCCGATACTGAGGAGATCAACGTCAACGGCTATAGCGGCGTCTGGGTGCAGTACAAGGACAAAAAGGTGCGCCTGCCGGAAACCTTCGGCAGTCCGGAAGCCTGCGCCAACATCGTCAGGAAAATGAGCAGGTTTGGCGGCGTAATCCTGGACGGCTCCAAGCCTGTCGGGGACAGTTATATTTCACGGGGCGTCAGGATGTCAGGGGCAATAGAGCCTTGCGTTGACGCGAATGCCGGGGGCGTCGCCTCCATCCGCAAGCAAAAGCCATCTTTCATCACCAGGCAGAACCTGATTCGCTGGGGGACGGCGACGGCGGAGGAATTGGACTTTCTGACTATTTGCGTCAACAATGGCGTTTCCATAGCCATTGCCGGAGCCACCGGCAGCGGTAAAACGGCGGACATGGGCTACATCCTCAGCACCGTGGCTCCCGAGAAGCGCATCGTCACCATCGAGGACACGCGGGAATTATCCCTGGCAAAGTATGATGAAAACGGCATCATGACAAATGACGTGATTCACCTTTTGACAAAAGAAGCGCCGAATCCCGTCACCATGCTGGACTTATTAAAACTCTCGTTACGACTGCACCCGGAAATACTTGTCCCGGCGGAAATGCGCGGCGCGGAGGCCTTGACCGTACAGGAGGCCGGGCGGACGGGGCACACCATTGTCAGCACCCTGCATGCCAACAGCGCCAGATCCGCTTACGACCGCATCCTGACCATGTGCCTGGAAGCAGGGACCTCCCTGTCGGAGGAACGATTGCTGCGCAATATAGTTGAAGCGTTTCCGATTATGGTTTTCAAACGGCAGCTCCCGGACAAATCCCGCAAATACATGGAGATTTTTGAAGCCACCGGCGTGCAGAACGGCGAAGTTACCGGCACCACCCTTTACCGCTATGCGGTGGACCACTATGAGCATGACAAATCCGGGAGAATTACCAAAGTAGCGGGGAGCCACCAGCGTTTGGGAAACATCTCCCCGGCGCTGGCCGAAAAGCTCTTGGTGGGCGGCGTCCCGCAAAAGGAAATCGGCCGTTTTGCGGAAGGAGGGCCTGCCGCATGAGCCCCATTCATACATCCCTTATGCTTGTGTTTTTACTTGTAAGCCTTGCCCTGTTCCTTCTATTAAAGCTGAACCCTTTTGCGGTGGAGCAGAACCCGCTGAAAAAACGCCGCCTCTATCTGGCAGGCGCAAAGCTGAAAACCGCCGAGCGGATCGCCATCCGCTTGCAAACCCTGTTCCGCCAGACCCGCTGCACGCGGAAGAAATTTCTCATAATGATGCTGGCGGCGGCGGCAGGTGGTTTTCTGGCCGGAATAATGCTGTTTAACAGCATCGACCTGGCAGCGGTAGCGGCGGGATGTCTGCTTCCCGCCCCCTACATCTACCTGACCGTAAAAAGCGCAACGGTGGCGCGTGAGGAAATAGAAGGTTTGGAGAATACCATGTCTGTCATCACCAACGCCTATGCCTCCTGCGACGATGTTGTCAAGGCAATCGAGCTGTACGTTGAAGAAAAAAACCGTTACCTTCCGCCCCATCTGAGAACCGTCACACCCTTTGACGAGTTTGTTTCGGAAATAAAATACATCAATCCCAACATCGAACACGGGCTGTACCGTCTGGCGGCCAAGATACGCAACCGCTATTTCGCCGAGTGGACCAAAATACTTATCCTGTGCCATTACGACCGGCGATTGAAGTTCGCCCTGTTCCCGGTGGTAAAGGCCATGAACGACGCCAAGTCCATGCAGGTGGAGAGCGACGGCATGATGGTGCGCGTCTGGCGGGACTATTTATTGACGGCGGGCCTGATGTTCAGTGTGATTCCCCTCATGCGTTTCTCCAACGCCGAATGGTTTTCCATTCTGACCACCACCGCCGTCGGCAAGCTGCTGGTTGTCTTCATGCTGTTGGCCGCCCTTGGCACGGCCTTTTACGTGCTGCGGGCGACGAAACCGGCCAACCGATAGCAAAGGAGGTGTACCGTTGTTTTACCAAATTGTCGTTTTCATCCTGCTGCTTACGGCAGGATTTTTTATGTGCCGGGAGCTTTGGCAAATCCCCAGGGCCAGCATGAAGAAAAACCTGAGAAATTTGCGGACCCAAAAAGAGAAACCGGGCAGACGGCTGCTGAACCGCTTTGTCATGCCCCTGGTCAAGCCGGTTGCCCGGCTGATCCGGCTCGATCTCGTACAGGAGGCAAGGATGCTCTCCATGCTGCGGCGCGGCGGGCTGGCCCTCACACCCCAGGAATACCAAGCCAGGGCGCTTATCTGCGCCGCCTTCACCCTGCTGCTCCTGATTCCGCTTTTGCTCATCGGCGCGGCAAGCCTTACCCCGATCATTGTCATTTTTGCGGTGGTCGTCTATTTTCATTTCACGTCCGACCTGAAAGACCAACTGAAAGCGAAAAAGAAGCGCATTGAAATGGAAATGCCGGGTTTTATCCGTTCCATCCTGTACAAACTGGACGACATGCGGGAGGGCAATCAAAAAACCGCCGTCCAGGCAGACCTGGTGCAAATCTTTGAAGATTACCTGCGCGTTGCCAGCGATGTGTTCTATGACGACATCTCCATCCTGGTCCTGGAGATGAAATCCATCAGCATTGAAGCCGCGTTGCGCAACTTCAACACACGCCTCGGCCTGACCGATATTTCCTTTCTCGTCAACGCCCTCATCGGGCTGCACCGAGGAGAACGTCAAGGGGACGCCTTGGCCTATCTCGCCCGGGACATGGACATCAAAGCC
Organism: Pelotomaculum terephthalicicum JT; assembly: GCF_022410535.1. Classification (GTDB taxonomy): domain Bacteria; phylum Bacillota; class Desulfotomaculia; order Desulfotomaculales; family Pelotomaculaceae; genus Pelotomaculum_D; species Pelotomaculum_D terephthalicicum. Next base: position 51,956 of record NZ_JAKNBL010000014.1, on the reverse strand, counting down.
AGGGAAGCCCTCAAGACAAAACTGAATCTGCTGCCCCGCCGGGTCAAAATCGCATCCATCCCTCTAGTGGCCGTGACCCTGGCTACCCTGCTCTACGTCATCGGCTCCCACATGACCAGATCAATGGGGGGCCTCTTTTAGTGCGCTGAAACGGGGAAAACCCCTTTCAAATAAGCCGTTTTCAGGAGGTAGAGCATGTAAAACAAAAAGCCGCGGACCCCCTCATTACCGAAGAAAGGAGGAAAATCCATGAGAAAAAGGATGGCAACCGCTCTGGTGAAAGCCGGAAACGTGCTGGCAAAGCGCGACGGCGACCAAATGACCGGCTGGCTGATTGTGGTGCTGGTTGTCGTGGTGGTAGGCGCAATATTCATGACCCTGTATCAGGGCTCCATCACCGACATTTGGAACAGCATCGTGGACAAAATCACCGGCCTTTTGAACTAATTGCAGCCAAAAGGCAGCGGTGCAGGGGAAGTATCGCTTCCCCTTTCCAACCAAATCTAAAAACAAACGGAGGTATTTATGATGATGACTACTTTGAAAAACAAAATCAGAATGGTGGGCCTGAAAGCCCGAAACGTACTGGCAAACCCGTCCGGGGACCAAATGACCGGCTGGCTCATCGTGGTGCTCATTGTCGTGGTCGTGGGCGCGGTCTTTATGACCCTCTATCAAGGCTCTATCACGCAAATTTGGAACAGCATCGTCACCAAAATTACCAACCTATTAAACTGATGAAAACCGCAAAAAGCATATCCGCAGACGCGGGAGGTGCAAGACCAATGAGCAACCGGCACCGGGGCATGGGGGGGAGAGCTTCTCTCCCCCGGCCTTTTCCAAAGCTGCTTTTGAACAAAAAAGGCAGCAGTTATGTCGATTTAATCATCAAAACGCTGGTGGTGATTACGCTCATGGCCACGGTGATCAGTTTTTTGGGCGTTTTCACGACCTATTTGAATTTAAATCACATGTGCCGCCGCGTTGTGCGTGTGGTTGAGCTGGAAGGCCAGGTAGCCGACGCTGCCTATGACGTGTTTTATCGGTTGAAGCAGCAAACCGGCCTGTCGCCGGAAATGACCGTCGAGGACGTGGCGTATTGCGACGAGCAAAACCAAAAAATCCAGTTAAGGGACACTTTCACCATCACAATGGAATACAGCTACGCCTTTACCCTTTTCAGGCCGTCCTTTACGGCCCCCGTTCAAATCCATATTCCCATGCGCGTAAGTATCGCAGGCATGTCGGAAAAATACTGGAAGCTGCCCGAATAATCGCTGGAAAGGAGAAAAGCCGTGGGCCATTTCAAGCGAATGATGAACAACCGGAAGGGCGACGTTTTTTTGTTTATCCTGATCCTCGTCTTTTTCATTTTGACCCTTGCCGTGATCCTAAGCGAATATTTCCGTATAGAAAGTCTCTACCAGCAAGCGGAGTATGTCATTCAACGGGGCGTAAACAGCTCCGTGGAATACGCCATGCGGGACGATTACCGCAGGGACGGCTATTCCCGGATGGACAGCGCCCTGGCCGAAGAGACGCTATACGCCTATTTCTACGAAAATATGGGGCTGGATTCTGGACTAAACAAGTATGCCGGAAATCAGTGGGTTTACCAGCTTGAAGTTGAGCGCATCGACGCCACCGACAGCCCCCCCTGCCTGACGCTGACCGGGGCGCTGAAAACCCGCAGCGTTTTTAACTTTCTGAGCGGCACGATCCGGCTTCCCTTTACCATATCCAGCGTCAACATCCGCATTGAGGAAGGAGGTTCCCATGATTAAAAAGTTCATCCTTGCCATTCCGCTTGTGCTGGTCTGCTGCCTGTTGATGTCGGCACAAGCCTTCGCCCTGTCGGAGAGCGACATTGCCATCAATATCGCTTCCCCCATAGACAGCCTGGCCAGTGAAAGCGGAGTGATCGCCGTGGAACAATTCCCGGCCCGGATTTCGATAAACACCACGGCCAAAACCGGCAGCCTCACCGAGGTTCGGCTGGAGTACGGCGGCCAAAGTCAAGCAATAACCCCAAACTATACATTGACCATTGAGAACAAAGAGGCTTGCGGCCCTTGCACCGTGACCGCCCAGACAGATAAAGGGGCCGTTCTTGTCGTTACGGCCAATGTGGTTTTCCAAGTCCCCGCCACATATGACACCCGATACCGCACCATCGGCATGAACGTGAAAGAAATCTACGAGGGCGAAACGCTGCTGAAAGCCTTCCCAGAGCCGCAACGCATCGATCTCGTCAGCGCCAACACTGTGGCCGACCATGAACAGGAGCGGATCGCCGCCTGGATCAACCGCTGTGACGGCGGTACCTACACTCTGAAAGGCAGCCTGGTGGTGGAAATCTACGGCTATGCTTCCGGCAGGCTGTACGGAACCTATGACACGGACACCGATTTTGAACCGCTGACCACCCGTTACGGCTGGACGGCAAAGACGCTCATCGCCTTTGAAACCATGCGGGACACGGTGCTATCCTATCAAGCCCCGGTAAAGATTGATGTAGAAGCAACCTGGTGCGACGAAAGCAAACAGGAGATTTTCGGGAAGCTCACCGCGCAGGACAAAGGTATACCGGAATTGCTATATCCCTATCAGACCACCTCCGTCACCTTCCACAAGGACGACATTAAGCTGTCCCGCAATTTCATTTATTGCGGCCTTGAATGGGATTACACCCCGGAAACAGCCGAATACACCGATGGGGAAAGCGAAACGCAGACCGAAATCACGCAGAAAATCCACTATCAAATTCCCGCTGCCAATTTCTATTTTAAGTTCAAAGCATGTGACGGAAACGACCTGTCGGTTGCCATCCGCGCCCCCGCCACGGTGAACCGGGGCGACAATTATTCTTTTACCGTGATTTACATGAACAGCGGAAGCAGCCCGGCCTATGATGTGCCATTAAAGGGTACGGTGGACGGCGTAACCATCGAGGAAATACCGGTCACGCAGGACTTCCCTGCCAACACCAGCAAAGCCCATGAAGTGAAGCGCACGGCGGACACCGCCGCCGACGAAATCCGTCTCTGGGCGCATATCGGCGTGCCCGAGGGCTTCCATGATGGAAATCTTAACAACAACACAGCCACGGCGGTTATACGAATCGTTGACCCCGCGCCGGAGTCAACACCCGGCAACAACGACACGCCCGACGAGCCGGACACGCCGGATAATCCCGACAACCCTGACAATCCCTCGGATGAACCGCCCGGCCTGAAGGAATCCTGCGACCTGTCGGCTGCCATTCTTGCCCCGCCAACCGTTTACGAATACGAAAAATACGCCTATACCGTGAGTTTCACCAATCATTCCGGCAGGGAACTGAACGCTGTACCCCTGGCAGTGAAAAGCGATGAAAATACGCTGGTGCAAATTCCGCAAACAGCAGCCTTCCAGCCAGGCGAAACCAAGTCCTTTACGATTGAGGGCACGGCGGGGAAGGCAGGAGAGATATATCATTTGTGGGCCAACGTTCAAGCGCCGGAGGGCTTTATTGACAGAAATCTCAGCAATAACACCGCCGTTTCAAGCATCACGGTAGTGGCAAGACCTGCCGGCAGCCCTGACAACCCGCATAACCCCCCGGACCCTGACAACCCGGATAATCCCGAGGAACCCGACAATCCCGACGACCCGAACAATCCCAATAATCCCGATAACCCGGATAACCTGTTGTGCGACGTATGGGTGAATTTGTCCTCGCCTCCCATAGCCTACCAGCAGGAGGAATACAGCTTTACCGTGTACTTTGCCAACTCCACCGGCAAGGCCTTGACTGATGTGTACCTGAATGCCGCCATCGACGGCCAGACGGTTCCCGCTGTGCCCGCCACGGCCAATTTCGGGGCCTATGAGAAAAAATCCTACCTTGTTACTGGCACGGCGGGCGAAAAAGGCACAACCATCCGGCTTGCGGCGCAGGTGTCGCCGCCTACGGATTACACGGACGCCAACATGGGCAACAACCGGGCGGCGGCGGAAATCATGGTGTTGGAGCGCCCCTATGACCTGGACGTGCAGCGTATTACCCCGGATCAGTATAAGGAAAACCAGTCGGTTATCACCACCATCAAGGTGTCCAACAAAGGCAGTCTGGACTTTACGCCCGGACAGAAGGTTTCCGTGCTGTTTGAAATCCCGGAGCTTTCGCTAAAAAAGCGTGTGGATGCGGTAGTCATGGAGCAGAATACCTGGAATACCGTGTCGGTCAAATGGGATACCCCCCATGTGCAGGCCGATAAGGGCGTTACCCTGATTGCCACCATCAACCCCGATGAGGTTTTGGATAATGAAACTTCTACAAGCAACAACACCTATACCCAACAGGCCGTCATTAAAAATGTAACCTATACGGAACCGGAGGAAAGCCGGACACTGCCCGACCCGCCGCAAAGAAGCGAGCAGCCCAGGGTGACATGGTGGGAGCAACGCTACGAAAACGGCCAGTTTGTATGGCGGCAGTTTTACGCGGAGCTGAAAGTTACCGCTGCATTGGACTACGAAACCAAATCCCGCGGCTATCTCAAGTCGGGCTACGGCTATGCCATCCGTGTCACCGCCACCGTGGATACCAACTACGACAGGCCGGAACTGATTACCGCCCCGCAGACGGCGGAGGTTTATCTGCCCGAGCACCGCTATGAAACCGCCATTCCCTTAGAGAAGGAAGGCGGCCAATTTGTTTTTCGGGAGAATCCCACCTCCCCCTTTTTATATAGAAAGCAGTACGTCCCCATCTGGTTCCCCGACGATAAGGACTACATCGTGCAACTCCTTGTCACCGATGCGCATACCCCCGGCGGAACACTATCAAAGTGGATTACCGGCGGGGCGCTGAAAATCTATGTGGTGGACAGCATGTATGACGATGATGTCACCACGGGAAATTGATATGCTGCCGCTTTGTGTTATCCCTCTCCTGTGGGCGGCTTTCATGGATTGGAAAAAGCGGATTATCCCCGATTGGACATGGATAACAATCCTTGCCATCGGCGGCGTATCCGCTTTTTTGTTTCCAGAACCGGCCCCGGCCCAGCGGATTGCGGGATTTCTGCTGCCGGGTGTTTGCCTGCTCTTTCTGGCCATGAAATACGGCGGCGTGGGCGGCGGCGACATCAAGCTGACGGCGGCGCTGGGCTTTTATCTCGGACTGAACGCGCTGGCGGCCATCCTCTTTTTCAGCCTGCCCCCCGCCCTCGTCTATGGGTTGGCGACACGGCAGAGAAGCGTACCGCTGGCCGTCTTTTTGTGCATTGGAGCTTTTATGTACGCCGGTGTTCTTTTTTTATACGGACTAACCTGCTGACTTATATATAAGGAGGTGTTTTTTGTGGAGTTGAAGACGATTTTAGCCGCTGTGCTTTGCCTGATGATTATCAGCGGCGCGGTGTACCTGCACCTAAATCGGAAAGAGAAATAACGGACCTGCGGAAAAAGGACGGATAGCCGTCCCTTTTCCGCTGCCCGCAAAGGAGCGTGAGCATGAAAATGGCTGAAGAAAAACGCATGGTGGATACCTACGAGGTGACACACGCCATCCATGTTGGTGATAGAGAAATCCTTTTTGCGGTTGACGACGGGAAAACCGACTGTCCGTACATGGTATGCGACTGCACCTGGGATAACCCGTTGGGCATCGACCACTATTTTAACGTCGTGGGAAGCGCGGACTACCTGGAAATGATGAGCGAGTTTACCAACCGGGTGCGGGCGCAGCTTGAGGCGGTCAAAGCGGAACGGGATAAAATCACCGTTCCGCTTTCGCCCTTCGCGCTAGAACATTGCACACCAAACGATTACGGCGAAAGCATTGAAAACAAGGTGGTGGTCATCAGGGCGGAACGCCTGCGTCCCGAATACCGCACCGCCGACAAGCAGCTTGTGCTGGCCGTGGGCGGCTTTGGCGCTTACGCCAACGCCAGGGGCCGGGCGGTCTACACCGTCAATCTATACTCCGGCAAGGAATACCGCTGGAATCGGGAGGACATCCTGGGCGTTTTGAAAACCGAATATATGCCCGATTGGGCAAAGGAACAGCTAAAACAGATACTGGCCGGGCAACAGGCCAAGCACAAAAAACAAGTACAGGAGCGTTAGGAGGCTTTCAGGATATGGAAAAAGAGATCAACGCCGGGTATGTCATTACCGACCGGCTGGCCGTGGGCAACGCGGAATTCGTCATCGGGCACAGTGAGAAAGCGCCCGCGCAGTTTGTCACCTGGAAATGCAGAAAGGACGAAAAGGAATACTTTTGGGGGCATTACCTGGGGGACCGGCTGGCCGCCGTGGAGGATTTATGCAAGCGCGCCCTGGAAGAAATCGAGTACTTGCGCTCCCTCCAGCCCCAAAAGGACACCGGTGATGAAAAGGAACGACTACGCGAGCAAACACAGAGCAAACCAATCCATAAGAAAAAGCACGAACCGGAACGGTAAGGCCCAGTGCTTTTAAGGAGGGAGGGAAAAGATGAACGTTCTGACGAGATACAGGCTGTGCGCGGGCCTCCACGCCCCCGCGTCGGCAAAGCTCCTGTACTGCTATCTGCTGGACATGGCGGGAGGCCGCCACCACAGCGCGGTCATATCCATTAAGAGCCTTGGTAAAAGCGTGGGCCTGTCCCGTTCGGCCACCAGCCGCAATCTGAACCGCTTGCGGCGGTTGGACATGATCGGCATTGTTCCCCGGTACTCCGAGGACGGCGGCAGGCTGTCCAACCAATATACATTAAAATAAGGAGGGATGCGCATTGGCGACCAAGCTGCAACTGATCACAGAGCTTTCCGAAAGGACGGCCCGCAGCGTCACCAGAAATCATGCCAAATGGACTTCCTTCCTGAAAACCGCGGCCTGGAGCTATAAATATCCCTTTCAAGACCAGCTTTTGATTTACGCCCAGCGGCCCGGCGCGACGGCCTGTGCTCCCATTGAAGTGTGGAACGGGAAACTGGGACGGTGGGTAAACAAAGGTGCAAAGGGCATTGCCCTCATCGACGACAGCGGCAGTCGCTTAAGGCTCCGCCATGTGTTTGACGTAAGCGACACCAACAGCCGCTACAACCGTCCCGTCCCGCTGTGGGAAATGCGGGACAAATATGCCGAGGCGGTAACGGAATCCCTGGAAAACACCTTTGGGGAGTTGGCCGAAAAAAGCGGTCTGCCCCATGCCCTGCTCAGTGCCGCCGCAAACGCGGTGGACGACAATTTCACGGATTACCTGTCCGAACTCCTTCCTTTCCGGGAAGGCAGCCTTTTGGAAGAACTGGACGAGCTGAACGTCGAGGTGTTTTTCAAGGACGCCCTGAAAAGCTCCGTGGCCTGCATGCTCTTAACCCGTTGCGGCTACAACGCCGACGAATACCTGACCTTTGAGGATTTTCAGAGCGTCCTTAATTTCAATACCCTCGACACCGTTTCCCGCCTGGGTGCGGCCACCAGCGACATAGCCGAAATGCTCCTGCGGGAAATCGAGGCCACGGTCAAGGACATGCAAAAAGCGGAGCGAAAGCAAAGCCGCACATTTGCCAAAAGTCGAGGCGAAGTGCACAATAAAACCGTAAAGCAAAGTGATGAAAGGAGCGGTGAGCATGGAACTGACCTACACGCAGCAGGGCGATTACCTGCTGCCCGACTTGGCCCTGCCGGAAGAACAAACGCACATCGGCAAATATGGGATGTTGCGCAGAACATACCTGAAAAACCACCGGAAAGGAATGTACGCCAGCCTGATGCTGTCCGGGGACCTGAACAGCCACCTGGCGGAGATCGACCGGATGGCGCGGGAGCGCGTCGAGCGGATCACGGCGCAGCTCCTGGCAAAGAACCCCGCGCCGGACAAGGCGACCGACCCGCTGGGTTGGACGGGACACATGAACACCCTCAAGCACCAGGCGGAGGAAAGCGTACTGACGGAGCTTATTTACAGCTAACCCTGCTGCCAACAGAGGAACAGCAAACAGCGGCCATAGAACAGGCGGAGGACGAAAAATCCTCCGCTTTCTCTATTCCCCAGGAAGCCATTGACGCGGTTTTGCGGCAAGGCAGCGGCGTCCAGGACGGCAAGTACCGGATTTATCTCCACTTCCAACAAAACGCCTCCGCCAAAGAAAACGCCGAATTTCTGAAAAAGGAGTACGGCACAGGCGGACGCGCCCCTGCCCTGTTCGACCTGGACATTGACGAATGGCATGATGTCAAAGGCATCACCCTCACCAGGGGAAAGCGCACCGGGCCGGATGCCAAAATCCTTCTGCCCTGGATGAAGGTGCAGAAGCGAATCGGCGAGTTGATTGCCGTCGGACGCTATTTAAGCGACAAAGAAAAAGAGTATCTGCCCGCCTACCGGCGGCAGACGGAGGAACGCCGCCAGCAGCTTGCCGAGGAAGTCTACGCCCGCGAAATTCTGAACCGGGAGCCCGCCCCCGCCGAGGCAACACCGCCGTCGCGGGAGAAGGCGCGTTACGCCTTTTCCCTTGGCAGCACGGTCTACATTGGCGCGGACGAATACGAAGTTTTGGCTTTTGACAACAGCACCGTGCAGCTCCGGGACGCGAGCTTTCCGCTTTTCAACAAGGAGCTTGCGCGGAGCGACTTTGACCGGAGGCTGCGGGAAAATCCCCTCAACGACCATCTGATCGCCAACAAGCAGGAAACTGCTGCAATGCAGACGGAAGCTCCTGCAGAGCAACCAGCCGAAAAAGAGCAAGCGCCATCCCCCCGCGACCTGTACCGGACATATCTACCGGAGCTGGTCAGCCGGGTGCAGCAGGATGAGATATTCTCCTTCTTGCGGGACAGAGACACCGATCCCGACAGCGCCAAGCGGGAGCTGGACGAGGCCCTTGACCGGATCGCCCTTTCCATGCGGGAGGAACACCAGGACTTTTACGAAGCCTACGCCACCCTGCCGCGGTTTCGGGAATGGCTCCAGGAGGACGTGTTCCAGCGGACCTATCAGGATCACCTGACGGAAACCCGCGACCTGGCGGCCATCCACGCCGACGACTCCGCCGCGCTGGATTGGGCGCGGCAAACCGGGGATGCCAGCGTCACCCGCCAGGATACCGTCACCATCGGCAGCGGCGGCGAGGGCGAATCCCCGACGCGGAAAGAAGACCGCTCCCCGCCGTTCTATCTGTTCAGTATTGATAAAGAAGCGGGAACGGTAGTTCTACAGGACTTGAATTCTCCCCAACAGCTCACGGTGCGTCTGGAGGCCCTTGACATCCACGGAATTGCCCGGCGGATGCAGGGCTCTTTTTTAAATGACGACGCGGCCCTCGAATACTTTCAAGACTTCAGGATCGGCATCTATCCCGACACGGATATTAAACAACCAGCCGAAAAAGAAATGGCCGCGGGCCTGGAATTGTCCATCGACGGCCGCCGCTTTGCCATTGACACCATCGACGAGGAAACCGGCACGGTCAGCCTGCGGGACATCACCTTTCAAAACGGCGTGGGCTTCCCCATCTTCCGCCGGGAGAGCGTCGGCTTCGTGCGCCGCCTTTTGGAGCAGCAGAAGGCCCAGGGCGGCGAGGCTGCCAAAGCCCGCCTGCACCTTGCGCCGGAACCAGCGAAGCAGCCCCGCGTCAATTTCCGGATCACCGACGACAACCTGGGCGTGGGCGGCCAAAAGACCAAGTACGCCTGGAATGTCGCGGCCATCCGTCTGGTCAGCCAACTGGAGGAAGAAAACCGGCTGGCCACCCCGCAAGAACAGGAGATCCTGTCAAAATACGTCGGCTGGGGCGGCCTGCCGCAAGCCTTTGACGAGGCCAACCCCCAGTGGGCGAAGGAATACGCGGAGCTGAAGGAATTGCTGGACGAGGATGAATACAATTCCGCGCGGGCCTCCACCCTCAATGCCCACTACACGTCGCCCGTCGTGATTAAAGCCATCTACACCTGTTTGGAAAACATGGGCTTTCAGACCGGCAACATTTTGGAGCCCGCCTGCGGTAGCGGCAACTTTTTCGGCCTGGTGCCCGAGAGCATGAAAGAATCCAGGCTATACGGCGTGGAGCTGGACGGCGTCACGGGCCGGATCGCCAAGCAGCTTTATCAGCAAGCCAATATCGCGGTGCAGGGCTTTGAGGAAACCAACCTGCCCGACAGCTTTTTCGACCTGGCCGTGGGCAACGTGCCTTTCGGCAGCTATGGCGTAGCAGATAAGAAATATGACAAATACAAGTTTTACATCCACGACTATTTCTTTGCCAAGACCTTGGACAAGGTGCGGCCCGGCGGCATTATTGCCTTCATCACGTCCAAAGGCACGATGGATAAGCAAAACCCCGAGGTGCGCAAATACATCGCGCAGCGGGCCGAGCTTTTAGGGGCGGTCAGATTGCCCAACAACGCGTTTCTGGCCAACGCCGGAACCGAGGTTACCACCGACATCCTCTTTTTGCAGAAGCGCGACCGCGTGATGGACGTGGAACCGGACTGGGTGCATCTTTCCGCCACCGGGGACGGCGTGCCCGTCAACCAATATTTTGCCGACAACCCGGACATGGTGCTGGGCAGGATGGTCTTTGACAAAAGCATGTACGGCAACGAATCCGAGACCGCCTGCCTGCCTCATGAGGATGTCGACCTTGCCGAGCTTTTGCGGGAGGCGCTGGAAAACATCCACGCCGAGATTAGCGACTACGAGATGGACGACATCAGCGAGGATGCGGATACCTCCTCCATCCCGGCGGACCCCAGCGTCCGCAATTTCAGCTATTGCCTGGTGGACGGCCAGATTTACTACCGGGAAAACAGCCGGATGAACCGGGTGGAAACCTCCGTCACGGCCCAGGGCCGCATCAAGGGCATGATCGAGCTGCGGGACTGCGTCCGCGACCTGATCGAATACCAGACCGAGGACTACGGCGACGAAACCATCCGGGCGCAGCAGCGCAAGCTGAACCGCCTCTACGATGCCTTTACCGCCAAATACGGCCTGATCAACAGCCGGGGCAACAGCATGGCCTTTGCTGACGACAGCGCCTACTGCCTGCTCTGCTCTTTGGAGGTGCTGGACGAAAACGGCGAGATGGAGCGCAAGGCGGACATGTTTACCAAGCGCACCATCCGGCGGCGCGCCACCGTGACCCATGTGGACACCGCCGCCGAAGCACTGGCCATCTCCATCGCGGAAAAAGCCCGCGTGGACTTAGGTTTCATGCATGACCTGACCGGGCTTTCCGAGGAACAGCTTGCCGACGACCTGCAGGGCGTAATCTTCCGCAACCTCGGCGACCAAGACCCGGCTCAAGTGCCGAAAGCCTTTTTTGACATCACCCGTTGCCCCTTCGTTACCGCCGATGAATACCTTTCGGGGAATGTGCGGAATAAGCTCCGCCTGGCCAGAGGGCTTGCCGAAATGCGACCCGACCTTGCGGAGCAGATCGCCCCCAACATCAAGGCGCTGGAAGCGGTGCAGCCCAAAGACCTGTCCGCCTCTGAAATCGACGTGCGTTTGGGCGCGACCTGGCTGCCTCCTGATGTTGTAGAGCAATTCATGTTTGAGCTGCTTGAGCCTCCGTATTATATAAAATCCAAAATTCACGTGAGCTTTTCAAGCTATACCGCGATGTGGAATATTTCCGGCAAAAACGCCGACAGCACAAACATCAAAGCGGCAATGACTTACGGCACGAACCGTGTCAACGCCTATAAAATCATCGAAGAAACCTTGAATCTCAAGGACGTGCGCATCTTTGACACCAGATACGATGCAGACGGCAGGGAAACGCGCGTCCTCAACAAAAAAGAAACCGCCATCGCCCAGCAGAAGCAGGAGGCCATCAAGGAAGCGTTCCGGGATTGGGTATGGAAAGACCCCCAGCGCCGGGAACGGCTGACCCGAATCTACAACGACCGCTTCAACGCCATCCGGCCCCGCGAATACGACGGCAGCCACATCAAATTCACCGGCATGAACCCGGAAATCAGCCTGCGCCAGCATCAGGTGGACGCGGTGGCCCATATCCTCTACGGCGGCAACACCCTGCTGGCCCATTGCGTAGGGGCGGGCAAGACCTACGAGATGGCCGCCGCCGCGATGGAAGGCAAGCATTTGGGGCTGTGCCAAAAAAGCCTGTTTGTTGTGCCCAACCACCTGACGGAACAATGGGCCGGGGAATTCTTGCAGCTTTACCCATCGGCCAACATCCTTGTGGCCACCAAAAAGGACTTTGAGACCAAGAACCGCAAGAAATTCTGCGCCCGCATCGCCACCGGCGACTACGACGCGGTGATCATCGGGCACAGCCAGTTTGAGAAAATCCCCATTTCCGCAGAACGCCAAAAGCGCCAATTGCAGGAACAAATATGGGAGATTACCGACGGCATCCGGGAACTCAAGGCGGAGCGCGGCGAACGCTACGCCATCAAGCAGCTTGAAAAAACCAAGAAGAACCTGGAATTGAAGCTGAAAAAGCTCAACGACACCAGCCGCAAGGATGATGTCGTCACCTTTGAGGAACTGGGCGTTGACCGGCTGTTCGTGGACGAGGCGGACTTTTACAAAAACCTGTTCCTCTACACCAAGATGCGCAACGTGGCGGGCCTGGCCCAGACCGAGGCCCAGAAATCCAGCGACCTGTTTGCCAAATGCCGCTACCTGGACGAACTGACGGAAGGCCGCGGCATTGTTTTTGCCACGGGCACGCCCATTTCCAACTCCATGACCGAGATGTACACCATGCAAAGATACCTGCAATACGAAGCTCTATGCAAACAGGGACTCCAGCATTTTGACTGCTGGGCCTCCACCTTCGGGGAAACCGTGACCGCCATCGAGCTTGCGCCGGAGGGCACGGGCTACCGGGCCAAAACAAGGTTTGCGAGGTTCTACAACCTGCCTGAACTCATGAGCATGTTTAAGGAGGTCGCAGATATCAAGACAGCCGACATGCTGGACCTCCCCGTGCCCAAAGCCAATTATCACAACGTGGCTGTTAAGCCGAGCAAGTTTCAGCGGGACATGGTGGCCGAGCTTGGCGAGCGCGCCGAAAAGGTGCGCAACCGCATGGTGGAACCACACGAAGACAACATGCTGAAAATCACCAACGACGGACGCAAGCTGGCCCTTGACCAGCGGTTGGCCAATCCCATGCTGCCCGACCATGAGGAAAGCAAGGTGAACGCCTGCGTGGATAATATTTTCCGCTTCTGGCAGGAGCACCGCGACCAAAAGCTGACCCAGCTTGTCTTCTGCGACCTGTCCACCCCCAAGAACGACGGGAATTTCAACGTCTACGACGATGTGCGCCAAAAGCTCACGGCCCGCGGCGTTCCCACCGACGAGATCGCCTTCATCCACGACGCCAACACGGAAACCCGCAAAAAGGAGCTGTTTGCCAGGGTGCGCGCGGGACAGGTGCGCGTCCTTGTTGGAAGCACCTTTAAGATGGGGGCGGGCACCAATGTCCAGGACCGCCTGATCGCGCTGCACGACCTGGACTGCCCCTGGCGGCCCCGCGACCTGGAGCAGCGCAGCGGTAGGATTGTCCGCCAGGGCAACAAAAACGACGAGGTGCATATCTTTCGCTATGTGACGGAAAATACCTTTGACGCCTATCTCTATCAGATTTTGGAGAATAAACAGCGGTTTATCTCACAGATCATGACCAGCAAATCCCCCGTAAGAAGCGCCGAGGACATTGACGAAACGGCCCTTTCCTACGCGGAAGTCAAGGCGCTGGCGACGGGCAACCCGCTCATCAAGGAGAAGATGGATTTAGACATCCAGGTTTCCAAGCTGAAGCTATTGAAAGCGAACCACCTCAGCCAGCGTTACGCTTTGGAGGACAGATTGCTCAAACAATTCCCCCAGCAGATCAAATTCACCGAGGAACGCATTGCGGGCTATGAGAAGGACATTGCCCAGTATGAAAAGTACAGCGCAAAGGAACCCGTCGGGGAGAAAGCCGAAGAAAGCAAATTCGCGGGCATGACGGTCAAAGGCATTTCTTACCCCGAAAAGGCCAAGGCGGGCGCGGCCATCTTGGAAGCCTGCAAGCTGATGACCTCGCCGGAGCCGCAGGAAATGGGCAGCTATCTGGGCTTTCCGATGCTGTTTTCTTTCGACAGCTTCAACAAGAAGTATCAAATCACGCTCCAGGGCGCTCTCAGCCATACGGTGGCCTTGGGCGCGGACGTGCACGGCAACATCACAAGGCTCAACAACGCTTTTGCCGAAATGCCCAAGAAACTGGAGCATTGCCGGGAGCAGCTAAAAACCCTCCGCCAGCAGATGGAAACGGCGAAGAAAGAAATTGACATCCCCTTTGAAAAGGAGCAGGAGCTGCAAAGTAAATCCGCGCGGCTGCATGATCTGAACATCCTGCTGAATATGGACAAGCCGGAAAACGAGATAATGGACGAGCCGGACGAGGGTATGGATATCCCCGAAAAAAAGGCCGTGGGCTATGAACGGTAATGGCTGAAAATACTCTTTAGCAGTTTTGACTTTCCATTCCCCCAGGCTTACAGTAAAACAAAAAACCAGGAAGGAGGCGCGTGATGAACGAACCTTTTATATTCCAGACCCTGCCGGAGCGGATTGCGGCGCTGTTCCCCGAAATTGACAGCGACACCGCCATTGACTTGCTGCACAACAATGACGAGTATGGCCAACTCCATCAAAGGAAAGGGGAACTCACGGAGCGGCACCCTTTCATTTCGGCTGTCCTGGAGGGCGAGGGGCCGATTGCTCTGAGCGCGGAAGAACATAAAATCCTTACGGACTATCTGGATGTAGCAACCCGCATGGAGGACATGGAGCGTATGCAGCTTTATTTTCGCGGGCATACGGACGGCTTTTCCTATCTCAAAAAAATCGACGCGATATAGTCGCATTGCAAAAATTTCGTGAAAAGCATCGGAAGACAAAATCCGGTGCTTTTTCACGTTTGGAGGTGATCGCTATGCCCTATGTGGCCCCGGAACAGATTAAGCGCGCCAAACAGATGGATCTGCTGACCTATTTGCAGCATTACGAACCGCAGGAGCTGGTTCGCTTTTCCGGCAACGTCTATACCACCCGCAGCCATGACAGCCTGAAAATCTCCAACGGAAAGTGGTGCTGGTGGTCCCGCGGCATCGGCGGGCGCTCCGCTCTGGATTATCTCATCAAAGTCCGGGGCATGACGCTTCCCGAGGCGGTCATACAGATAGACGGGCAGGCAGTTGTTGAGCCGCCTGTCCCGTCAAAGGCGCGGGAACCCGCCGAGCCGAGAAGGTTGCTGTTGCCGGAGAAAAACAAAAATAACGACCGCGTGGCTGCCTATCTCACCGGGCGCGGCATACACCGTACTTTAATTGATTACTGCCTTCAAACCGGGCGGCTGTATGAAAGCTGCTACCGCCACAACGCGGTCTTTGTCGGCTTCGACCCGCAGGGCGTTCCCCGCTACGGTGCGCTCCGGGGCACGTCCGGCAGCCGGTTTATGGGGGACGTAAGCGGCAGCGACAAGCACTTCTCCTTCTCCATACTGGCAAGGGGTAAATCCACAAAACTGCATTTGTTTGAAAGCGCCATCGACCTTTTGTCCTACGGCACGTTGGAGTTGCTTGCCGGCAGGGATTGGCGGAAGGAAAATTGCCTGTCCCTGGCGGGTATTTACAAGCCGAAAAAGAACATCGAGGAAAGCACCCCGCCCGCCGCTTTGATGCAGTACCTCAAGGATTACCCGCAAATAACCGCAATTGCCCTGCATTTGGACAACGACGCAGCCGGACGGCTGGCGGCACAGACCATCAAGGTCCTCCTTCCCTCCACCTACGCCGTATTCGACGAGCCGCCTAAGCGCGGAAAGGATTATAACGATTATTTGAGAATAGTGTTGAGGGGGCGGCACGGGCAGGAGCGATAGCAGCGATGGCAATGATGACAAAAAACAGCAAGGAAGAGAATAAAATAAAAAACACATTTTCAAAGAATTGGGGTATAATATATAGCAAGTTTAAATGAATAAATGGTAAAGAGGAAAATTTACTCATGGATGTTCGCGTGATTTGATGTATAATAATAGTAGTAGGATGATTGAAAGAGGTGATACCTATGGCAACCGTTTCATTTGACAAGAACATTGTCGTAAAGGAACCGGAAGCAATAGAAAGACTCGTTGAAGTGCTTTCGTCATCAAAGGAAGCAAAGCCAATAAACAGAAAACTTGCTTCCGATGAGGCTATGGCAAGGGGTGAGAAGTTATTAAAACAGTGCTTATCCCACTCGAAACGTTTTTAGAAATGACTTCCAAAGAAACAGTAAAGGAAGTCATTTCTACTTTTTATTGTTCTAAAGACCATGATATAGAGAGCTTTTTAAAAAATGAAAACAAAGCTATTTTATACGAGAGAAAATCCAAAAGTCGTACATATCTTATTTTTGATGAAGATGGTTTAGAAAATGGAAGCTTTGTTCTTCTGGCATATTTTACGATTGCTATACAGACTTTAAAAATTCCGAATGGTACGGCAGCGTCTCAAATAAGAAAACTGGATGGTCTGTATGCCAAAAAGGGATCCGAAGCACTAACGGAAATTCCATCATATCTTATTGGTCAACTAAGCAAGAATGATGAGTATGCAGATAAAATAGCTGGTGATGAATTGTTAGAATATGCCCTTTCGGTGATCAGTAAAGCACAGGGAATTGTCGGCGGGAGGGTGGCTTTTATCGAATGCCAGGACAAGCCCCAATTGATAAACTTCTATACCAGAAATGGGTTTAAATACTTCAGAAAAGACCCGGATGATGGTTTAGTTCAAATGGTAAGATTATTAGATAAATAGAAAATATTAAATTTAATTCTCGGGTAATATCGGGGATTTTTTAGAAGGTGTGGCAATGGGTAAAGCAGGAGCTAAGTCTTCCGAAGTAAAAGAGCTTCTAAAGAAAGACGAAGAATTCAAAACGGAGTACGAAAAGTTGAAACCGCGCTATGATGTGATTTCGCAAATCATTGAAGCGCGAACCAGCCAAAATATTACCCAGGAAGAATTGGCGCTTCGGGTTGGGACCCAAAAATCCAATATCAGCCGCCTGGAAAGCGGAACGTACAATCCATCACTGGACTTTCTGTCTAAGGTTGCCCGCTCCCTTGGGAAAGAGGTGCAGGTTACGTTGAAATAACTATTGTAAGAAGTTATAAAGAAGTGCGTGATAGCACAGATGGCACTAATTAAGGCACTGAGAGATCAGCGCCTTTTTTTATAGTACTGAAACGAATAAATGCGCTTTGCCGCTGCTTTATTCATTGATTCGAGCAAAGAAGTATAATATGATTAGATTGTAAATATAAGGAATATAACAGATTAAAACCCTATGTGAGTATTTGGCGCAATTACAATGGATTTGCGACTTTGCGTAAGTTAACCGGAAAGCCGGTATATCTTACAAAAATGGCGAGGGGGATCTTGGGGTTATGGATATAGAGGCGTTTACTCGCCGTGAAAAAATGCTGAAGCTGCGGGAAGAACTGCTGGCCGTCGAGGAAGACCGTCTGGCCGGACGCGCCGGAACGATGCCGGATGAACTGGACAATTATCTGGAAAGCATCATTGTTGAGGTGGAGCATGGAAAAGAAGCCTCAGTATAAGGTGATTGTTTCCGACCGCTTCCGCTAAATGCTGGTGGGCCATGCCTGTTTTCTGGCGCAGAAAAACACCGCCGCTACCCACAAAATCAAAAACGACCTGATGGACGCCATCCATTTCCTGCATCAATTGCCGGAGCGTTGTCCATTTCTCAATGCCGAGTTTATACCGCTCAATAAATACCATAAGATGTTCGTAGAAAAGTGGTATCTTATTCTGTATCAAATCAAGGATCAGACGGTGTACGTTGACTATATCGTGGATTGCAGATAGGATTATGGGTGGCTGGTACGGTAGATTTCGATATATGGTGTAAATGGTTGTTAGATTAAAAATTAGGAAATTACTGAGCTTTCGGGGGTATGTCTATAACGTGAAGTTAGATATAGTACAGATAGACGAAACAACTTCGTTTATTCAGTAGATAAGCGGACATCGCTCGCTGCGCTCGCTCGTCCGATTATCGGGGCGCGGGCTTCGCCTGCTGATAGGCTCGCTCGCGCAAAGCGCTCGCGACGCCACCTATCAGCAGGTTTACAAAATCCTTTCGCCAAGAGTTGCAAGCAACTCTAAGGCTCAAGGACTTCGTAAACCCGCGCCCCGTTAGACGACATATCAGTATACGGGAGTGATTTACATGTCAAATATTATGTATGATTTCTTAACAGAAAGTCCTCTTTTTTGTGACCGAAATCTTGAGAATGAATTTTCTGACACGAGCGATGAAGAGATTAAGAAAGAACTTCAAAGTTATCGTGAATACATACTTAGAAATATTGACGATATTCAAGGTGAGGCAGGATGTAATAAAGAGGAACTATCTGTTTTGATGCAGTCTTTTCAATCTTATTTACCAAATGATAAATTGGTAAAACAACATGCATTATATTTTGACAAGCTAATTATTGACGACCCTATATTTGAGATGACGGTTACCCAAGGAAACATGTCAAAAGCAATGAACCAATATTTGGGTTTCTCAAGTGATGAGACCATAGATAAGAAAAAACTTGTTCGAAATATAGAATATATGAAAAAATGTACACCTTTAGTTGCAGGACAGTTTGTGAAATTTTTTCCATTGAGTATTTTGCATGAGCCCCCCAAAGATATTCCTTTATATTATTCTAAAAACTATTTTGCTGACGATTTACCTAAAGAAATAATGGAGTATTTCAAAGATAAGGCGTTTGTTAATTCTGTAAAAAAAGCCAAAGATGGCTGGCATATAACTTCTGGTCAGGCTCTTGAGATATCAAGAGGGATAGAAGTCAATTTTAGAGGTCATAACTCTCCAGTTGGATATACATATATGCTTTTCAAAACAGAAGTAGTATCATTTGATGAGCAAACTGGACTTGCTCAATTTAGAAATTGGCTACCGGATGAACCACCCACAGAAGCTGAATTCAACAGATGGGTTTATCAATCAATAAATAGATCTGCAATAAGATTATTTCAAGATGTCTTTACGGAATTAATTTATAGTGGGAAACTCGGGAGTTCATATTTAACAATTTCGTCGTTTATCTCAGAACTTATAAACTTGAAATATAAAACCGATGATAATCTTGAAAACTTTTTGTCAAATATAATAATGCAGATTGACTTACCAATAATAAATGATTGTCCTGTTGAAAAACTGATGGATATACGTAATAAAGATGGGGAGGCATTTTATAATTTTAGGACAGAATTGAGGAAGCAATTAAGAGAATTAAGGTTTATTGATGATAGAGACGTATTAAGGAAGAAAATAGAAAATGTATCTCATGAGTTAATGGAAGTACAAGTTAATGAAATAAATAAAAAAATAAGCCATCTTAAGAAGGCATTCTTAGCAGATTTGATTATTTTAGGAGCGAGTTTATTGCCTGTTATTCAAACAGGAGGTTATAGTTTATATACTGCTGCGATAGCGTTAGCTAAAGGTTATAAAGATATTTTAGATTATTCATCTGCAGTAAAACAGAATTCATCATATTTTTTATGGAAACTAACTAAAGAGATTAGAAATCAAAAATAAAATAATAATCGTGTGTTAAATTTTACTCATACGTCGTCTAACCATGCATTGGCGAGGGCGCGGGTAGCGGTTCTCACGGGCGGGCGCGCCACATCTCCCGACCTAACCGCGGCAGCGGCCGGCTCGCCCAAGCCCAAGAAAAGAGCTTTCTAGGGCTTGGCCTTCGCTTTAAGGTCGGAAGACGTCGGCAATGCGGGACCGTTAGCCGCCATTAGCAAAGAGGAGAAGCAAATACATGAAGGACGAAAAAATATTAATCAAAATCTTATACCTTGCCCTACTGATATGTGTGGTATATATATTTACCTTTGATTTGCCGGAATATGTAATAGGGCCAATTCATGGAGGGGCTTTATTCAACTTTATTTATCAGATATCAATAGGGTATATAGTTTCATTCATTTTCTTTAAGCTCATCAATCATATTTTTCAAAAGCGCGAAGAAAGTTTGAAAAAAGAGCTGCTCAAAAATTTGTATAGAATGCTCGTGAAACGTTTATGTGAGTGTACAACGGATATCGAAATGAAGTTTCAACTGATTGATCAGGTAAAAGGGAGTGGATTTAAATACCATACAAACCTTTTCAGTGCTTTTGAGTTGAAACAAGAAGGACATGAAGGATTGAAACACCTATATGAAGCAATGAAAGACTACGATATTAAAAAATACTCAAAATTTCATAGTGATCCTCAAATTGCATACGAAAAATCTTTGAGCGACATTGCAATAGAATTATATGAGACTACGGACTTTAAAGTGCGTTTTTCAGAAATTTTAAGCTTAATTCCTCAAATAGTGTATTACGAAACTGATTTTTTAATTAAAGATACTCTTCACAAACTGGGAGAAAATATTTCGGACACCCGTGAATCGATTAATGGACATAAAGAAATGAATACCGGGAGCGTATATCCCCATATGTTACGTTTTGTCGATCATATAATCACTATTTATGGGTTGCTTCTAAATGCCTACGAGGACATAAAAATCCACTATCAATCATAGCTAACGGCGGCTAACTTCGCATTTCCGCTCTGGACGAAATACCTTATATAGTAATGAAAAGTTAAAGTAAGATCATTTAACCTGTAGCCTAACCTGTTTGAAACTGGAATAAGAAAGCGACAAGACATTGTCAGTTCTCTACGATATAAAATAAAGAAGCTATCTCTCACGAGGTTCCTCTATCAACTAACTCCTTTGAAGACTACTATCTCTTAAGTTAACTTCCCATAAACTGGATAGGGTTTGCCTATATGAGGAAATGAAAAATTTTTAATAGGTGGTCAAAATGAGTTGTATTTTCTGTATGTCAGATGGTCCATATACTACAGTTGAACATATAATCCCAGAATCATTAGGAAATACTGAAAATATTTTAACAGGAGTTGTGTGCGACAAGTGCCAGAATTACTTTGGTAAAGAGGTAGAGTCGTATGTATTGAGTAAGTCACCTTTTGCTTTTTGGCGTGTTCTGTATAATTTAAAGAGTAAAAAAGGAAAATCGCCTTATTATGATACTACGCTACCTTTAATACAAAAAGGTTCTATTCCAGATACTCACATATATAATGATAACAATATTATTTTTCATCCTGCAAATATCTCGGAAGAATCAATTGTTGAAGTTGAAATAAATGATAAGGAATTGCAAAATAGTATTTTGAGTGGAAATAAAAACAAAATTAATATTATGATGACTCCAAAGATGCTGATACAAATAGGCAGATTTTTAGGGAAAATGGCACTTGAATTCTTATATAAAGCTTATGGAGATGAAGTTTTTGATAAAAGATATGATGATATAAGGAAGTACGCTAGATATGGTACAGTTAAAACTATTTGGCCAGTTCTACATAGCTCATTGAATAAGTCACTAATTAATTTTAAAATAGATGAAGATAATGATTCTATGGAAACGCGTACGCTATATAGGTATGGTATATATGACCTAATAAGATATAACACTCGTTTATTTATTTTTGATATTGGACAGGATAGATTTGGTATTATATTGGATGAACAATTCCCTGATTATAGTGTTATAAATGATTTGGTTGATAATGAAGGCAATAAAATGGAATTTATCTGGTATAGGTTATAGCTGAACTTCATACGGATACATTTGCATTATCTATACAATATAATCAGTTTTTAATTGTTGTTAAAGGTGCTAAAATCAGTGCCTTTTTCTTTTGCCCAAAATTAAAGAAAGAGGACTGTCCCTATGAAAATCTATCAGGTGGAAATCAAGGAAACGCTTTTTCATAACCATTGAGATCAAAGCGAACGCAGAACAAGCCGAAGCGATGGTACGGACGCGTACAAAAACGAGGACTATGTCCTTGATGCATATTCCGTTCACATTCGGCCGCCGGTGATTCCGCCCACATTCGGCCGGTGAATCTGGAGACATTCGGCCACTGATTCCGCTCACATTCGGCCGGTAAATCTGGAGACATTCGGCCAGGTTAAAGGGTTCTACCACCTCGTGAGGGAAATCCCCTACAATTCTTTAATAAGCATCGTAGGGGGAGAAAGCAATGAGGTGTGAGGAACCTGTGAAAATACTTGAAATACTAAGACTAACCGAAAATGGCCACAGCCAACGCGAAATATCAACCAGTATTGGTTGTGCCAGATCAACCGTAGGAGAGGTGCAGCGACGCTGTCGTGAAATAGGCCTTTGCTACGAAAAAGCATCAGTTATGACCAGTGAAGCCCTACAGAAGCTTCTGTATCCAGCTTCTGCAGGAAAGAAATACATAAAACCTGAGCCAGATTATGATTACATTTACAAAGAACTGCAGAAACACCCGAACCTAAATCTGCGGTTTCTGTGGGAAGAATATAAGGCCCAGAATCCAAATGGATTGGAATACAGCCAATTTTGCGAACGATACAATCGTTGGAAAGGGTATTCTGGTAAAAACCTCACTATGCATCAGGAACGTGAAGCTGGCAAGGAATTGTTTGTAGATTGGATGGGCGTCACGTTGCCGCTTATCATAGACCCATCAACTGGTGAAATCTGCGATGCTCATTTTTTCGTATGCACCTTGGGTAACAGTGGGTACCCGTATGTTGAAGCCTTTCCTGACGAGAAACTGGACAAATGGTTGCTCGCCCATACACACGCTTTTGAATACTATGGCGGCGTACCTCGTATTGTCGTGCCAGATAACTGTAAAACAGCTGTAACCAAACCACAGCATTATGATCCGGTAATCAACCCAGCCTACTGGGAACTTGCTAAACATTACAATGTGGCAGTCATACCAGCCAGGATCCGAGAGCCGCAAGACAAAGCACCTGTCGAAGAAGGGGTTCGCTGGCTGGAAACATGGCTTTTGGGCTGGCTTAGAAATCAGCAGTTTTTTAGTTTTGGCGAACTCAATTCAGCCATAAGATACAGGCTTTCAGAACTGGTACGGCGGCCATACCAGAAACGGCCAGGAACCAGACTTTCAGTATTCAATGAGCTTGACCGTCCGAAACTACGGCCTTTAGCTCTTTCACCCTTTGAAACTGCCGATATGAAGTTGCGTACTGTACCAGATAATTATCATGTGGAATATGACGGGTTCTACTACTCGGTTCCTTATACGTCCTATCGGCAAAAAGTAACCATAAGAGCAACCTCAACCAGCATAGAGGTATTTGATTCGAACCGTATAAGGATTGCCTCTCACGCCCGCAGATATTGCGGAAAAAGATATGTAACCGACCCGGCTCATATGCCAGAGCATCACCGAAAATACTGGGATGCCAAGCAATTCAACGGCAGCAGATACCGCTTATGGGCTGAGAATATCGGGGAAAACACATTGTATGTCATAGACAAGATGCTTACGGCCCAGAAGATAGAGGAACAGGCCTATAAGTCCTGCATGGGACTTTTACAGATGTCCAAAAAGTATAGCCCTGAACGTCTGGAAACCGCCTGTACCAAAGCAAAAGCCATGAATTCTTGCACCTATACAACAGTGGCTAATATCCTGAAAAATGGACAGGATTTTGTCAAACCACAAGTTTCGGCTCCCCAAAAAGCTACGCCTAGCCATGAAAATGTGCGCGGTGCGGCTTACTATACATAGAGGGGAGGTGAACAGGATGCTGAATAATCAGACCTTGGAGAAACTTGTGTCAATGAAACTGTCATCTATGGGCAGGGAATACCGCCGACAATTGGAAAGCCCTGATACAACTGCCCTGAGTTTTGAAGAACGCTTTGGTATGCTGGTTGATGCTGAATGGACTTCACGCCATAATAGCCGGTTAACCAAGCTGCTACGTCTAGCCAATCTCCGTATTCAAGGGGCATGCCTGGAAGACTTGGATTACGATCCTCGCCGAAAGCTCGACCGTGCTTATGTGGCCAGGCTTGCTGACGGCACATGGATAAAAGAACATCGGAATCTTATTGTTACTGGTGCAACCGGTACGGGCAAGACTTATCTTGCTTGTGCTTTCGGCAATTCCGCCTGCCGTCAGGGGTTAAAAACAAAATACTACCGCGTTAATCGGCTGCTTACAGACCTTGCCATTAGCCGTGGCGACGGTTCTTACAATCGGTTGATGCGTGAACTCAAGAAAACTGACCTGTTAATCCTTGATGATTGGGGCATGGCTGTCCTTGACCCGGTTTCCGGACGGGATCTACTTGAAGTTGTTGAGGATAGGTTTGGATACCGGTCGACAATTATTTCTGGACAACTTCCCGTTAAAGAGTGGCATGAACTCTTTGAGGACAGCACAGTGGCTGATGCCGTACTGGATCGACTCGTACACAATGCCTACCGATTCGAGCTTTACGGCCCTTCAAAACGTGCCCTAAATGATTATCAAGACTCAAATAGCGATGGTGATATTGCAAACGCTAATTAATTTTTGTTAAACTGAAAACACTTCACGAGGTGGCCGAATCCTATCGGATTCGGAGGCCGAATGTGACCAGATTGCCGGCCGAATCGGCCAGATTAAGCACTTGATGCGGAACACTTCGCTGGCGTGGATTTTAGCACACGGGAAAAGGAAATGGACACACACGGGCAGGAGCGATGACCTCCTGCCTTTTCTTTTCGGCTGGTGATATAAGAACAATCATAACCCACACCCAACACAAGACAGTGGTCTTGTGTGTTGCAGCAAGCACTGAATTTGGCTAGCCAAATTCGCTTGTTAGGGGCTTTCGCCCCTAATACCCCCTTCATGCTGCACTCCTATTATCAAGAAAAGAGGTGCTATGAATGAACAAACTGCAACAAAAGTGGCGGGAGGAATTTCGCGCCCTCATTGAGTGCAAGGACACCCATCCTACGCGAAAGGAGCCGGAACGATGAGAAAACGGAATATCCAAATCATTATACGGCTGAATGCCAAAGAACAGCAGAATCTTGCCAAGCAGGTAAAAAAATCGGGGCTTTCACAGGAAGGCTATCTCCGTTCCCTCATCAACGGCTATGTGCCCAAGGAGCTACCCCCTCCCGACTATTTTTCCATGACACGGGAACTGCACGCCATCGGCAGCAACCTAAACCAGATTGCGGCCAAGGCCAATGCCACCGGGCATATTGACAAGACGGCGTTTCAATATGAAGCCAACCGGCTCAGAAAGGCGGTACAGGATATTATGGAGGCGGTCACAGCGCCGGAAAGGAGAACCGATGAATAAGGAAGCACAACTAATAAACCGCATCAACCGAAACTTTATGGATTACAAGGCAAAAATGCTTAGACTGAACGGCCAGCGCATCTTTGAAAAAGCGGAGGAAATCGCCGCCTATACCCAGGCCCACTGGTATTTGACAGTAGACCATCACTATGAACCGGAGGAACTGGATTGCCTCCTGCTGTTTCAAAACCCCCTGGAGGTTGTGACCGACAAATACCAAAATGAAGTGCGGTGTGTGAACGACGTGCTTGAGCTTATTGTAAGGGCTTGCAATAAACAAGATGGCTTTGGAAATCACCCTTTGATGAAAAAGCACGGGGAGCCGGAGCGATGACCGATGGCAACCACAGCAATATGGGACGTGACCGACCGCCTTGACCGAGTAATCAACTACGCCGCCAACCCTGAAAAAACCGAAAACCCCGATTTTACCAGTCCCGACTTTCAGGGCTTACGCAAGGTGCTGGATTATACCCAGCAGGATGTCAAAACCGAAAAGCAGTTCTATGTGACCGGCATTAACTGCGACCCGGCCACCGCCTGCGAGCAGATGGGCCGCACAAAGCGGCAATATCAGAAGCAGGACGGCATCCTGGCCTTTCATGGCTACCAAGCCTTCGCGCCGGGAGAGGCCACCCCCGAAACCGCCCACGCCATCGGCGTGAAACTGGCAAAAGAGCTTTGGGGCGACCGCTTTGAGGTGGTGGTATCCACCCACCTGGACAAGCAGCATCTTCATAACCATTTCGTCCTGAATTCCGTGTCCTTTGTCGATGGGAAAAAATATTACGACAACAACGCCAGCTACGCTCTCATGCGCAAGACCTCCGACCGGCTGTGCCGGGAATATGCCCTGTCCGTCATCGAAAACCCGCAGCGCGGCAAGTCCAAGCACTACGCCGAATGGAAGGCCGAGCGGGAAGGCAAACCCACCTGGCGGGGCCTGATCCGGGAGGACGTGGACCAAGCCATTGCCGCCGCCATGACCTTCACCCAGTTTATCGCCGCCCTGCGCAAACAGGGCTATGAAGTCAAAACCGGCGTGAAACACCTGGCGGTGCGTCCTTTAGGCAAGGAGCGGTTTGTCCGGCTGAAAATCCTGGGCGACGATTACGCCGAGGAAGCTATCAAACGGCGCATCCTGCAAAACCGCACACCCCGGCGGCCACCCCCCTTGCCGGAGCCGAAGCGAAAACGCTGTGCCTTCAAAGGTTCTCTCAAGACAGCGAAAAAGCTCACCGGCCTGCAAGCGTTATACTTCCACTACCTCTATAAAATGGGCATCCTGCCCAAGCCCCGCGCGTCCAGCAAAAGGACGCATTTTTTATTGCGCGAGGACCTCCGGCATCTGGAGGAAATCACCGCCCAAACCAAGCTTCTCTGCAAAAACCGTATTTCCAGCAAGGAACAGCTTTTCGCCTACCGCTCAACCGTGGAGCAGGAAATGAGCACCCTGTCCGCCCAACGCAAGTCCCTTTACAACCGCATCCGCCGGTGCGGGGATGAGGAGCAGGCGACAGCCTATAAGGAGCAAATTGCCGGGCTGGCCGGCCAAATCAGCCAGCTTCGCAAGGAGGTGAAGCTCTGCGCGGGCATCCTGTCCCGTTCCGGGGAAATGCAGGAAAAGCTGTCCCGGATCAAGCAGGAAGAAATCCAGCAGCGAAAGGAGGCAAAAGCCTATGAACAGCGAAGCCGCCGCCGCAGATCAAGTCGTCAACATGACTCTTAAAGGGATCGAGGTAATGGCCAAAATCTCCGGCGAGGGAGCCAAAAACCTCGCCACCTATTTGTATGCCGTTCTCACCGGCCAAAAGAAAACCAGGGGGAAAATCCGGCTGGAGGGGCTGTTGCGCAGCGGCAAGGAGCTGAAAGTCTTCGCGGTCAGGAACGAGGACCTGCAGAAATTCACCCAGGAGGCCAAACGCTACGGCGTCCTCTATTGCGCCCTCCGCGATAAAAAGGACACGGATGGCATGTGCGACATCATGGTGCGGGCCGAGGACGCCTCCAAGATTAACCGCATCGTGGAACGCTTCAAGCTGGCCACCGTGGACACCGCCAGCATCAAGAGCGAAATCCAGAAATCCAGGGCCGCCAAACAAGAAGAAAAAGCACCCGCCGAAAAGGAAACGCCCGCCGAAAAAAGCGCGGACGATTTTCTGGACGAACTGATGGCCAAGCCCGAGCAACCGGAGCCGGACCAGGAGCGGACCGACAACCCAAACCCCACGACGGACCCTACGGCGGCGAAGGCGGAGAAATCCCGTCCGTCCGAGCCTACTTACGAGCGCAGCGGGAAAGCCGCCGAGGGTACGAGTGAGCCGGAGCGAAAATCCGTCCGGCAGGAACTGAAGGAAATCCGGGAAGCCCACAGGGAGCAGGCGGAACCCAAGCGCGAACAATCCAAGGAGCAATCCAAATCCACCGGCCAGCCCGCCAAATCTGGTCAACCGAAAGCAAAATCCAAATCTAAAAAACCGAAAGAGAGGTAAAGTGAGATGAGCAATTTTGACGATCTTTTCCGGCAGGAACAAAGCCAAGCCGCGCCCATAAGCGACCAGCCTTTCGACAAGGAAGCCTGGGCGCAGAAAAAGCAGGAGCAGCGGGAAGCGGTGTACGCCTTGATCGATGAAACAGCGACAGCCGTGGCGCGGGACGGCGACACCTTCCAGAAGTATCTGAACGTGCAGAGCCGCTTTGACCGCTACAGCGTTTCCAACGCCCTGCTAATCCTGGCGCAGAAGCCGGAGGCCACCCGCATCGCGGACTTTGACACCTGGAAGGAGCAGGGCGCGTACATCCGCAAAAAGGAATCCGGCTTTTACATCATCGAGCCGGGCGAGGAATACCGGCGCGCGGACGGTTCCACCGGCATCAGCTACAACCCCAAAAAGATGTTCGACATTTCCCAAACCGGAAACAGCCGCAAACGGGAAACCCCCGTCCATCCTGACGAGCGTACCCGCATCAAGGCACTGCTGGCCCACGCCCCCGTGCCCGTCCGCATCAGCGACACGCTGCCGAGCGGCGTGAACGCCCTGTACCAGCCGGACACGCGGGAAATCCAAATCCGGCGCGGCCTGGACGCCAATCATATTTTCCGCGCCCTCGCCCAGGAGCTGGCCCAGGCGGAAATGGACCAGGGCGACGGGAGCTACAACCGTTCCGAGCAGGGCTTCCGCGCCTATTGCGTGTCGTATATGCTCTGCAAGCAGTACGGCGTGGAAACGGATGGCTTCTATCACTTCGAGGGGGTCCCTCAAATGCTGGAGACTTTAGAGCCGCAAGAAATCCGCACCGAGTTGTCCGTTATACGCGAGGCCGCCAACGAAATTTCCGGCTGCATGAACCGGATGCTCAACCAGCAGCGTCAGCAAAAGCGGCAGGAACCGGAACGTTAGGAGGGATCGCCCGTGAAGGAAGAAGAAAGGGTGCTGACCCTGGACGACTACGAATACGGCGTGGTGGTGAACGCTTTGAACGAACTGCGAAACGACCTGATTAAAGAGGAACGGCCCACCGACGCCGTGGACGAACTGCTTTTGAAAACCATCGACGCCCCGACCAAAAAACAGAAGCGCAGGAACCACGATGAGGCGCGATGAAACCGCCAAGAGCAATCTCATCCTCTGGGCGGTTTTTTTAATTCCGGTGGTGTGGGCGGCCTTGTTGGTCGCCCCCTCCCTTTCCGGCGGCCTGCCCGAAATCCTGGAAAACCTCACGGCGGCGATGAACGATCCGTTTCATATCCGATGGGTAGACAATTCGCCCAAGTGCGTTTTGCTCTTTGTCGCCGCCTACGGTATGGGCATCGGGATATACCTGTCCACCAAGCGCAATTACCGGCCCAGGGAGGAACACGGCAGCGCCCGCTGGGGCGGCGCGGCGGCTGTCGATAAGAAATACCGGGACAAGAATCCGCAGAAGAACAAAATCCTGACCCAGAACGTCCGCATCGGGCTGGACGGCAGGAAGCACCGGCGCAACCTGAATGTCCTGGTGGTGGGCGGCTCCGGCTCCGGCAAGACCCGATTTTACGCTAAGCCCAACGTGATGCAGGCCAACACCTCTTTTGTGATCCTCGATCCCAAGGGAGAGATTTTACGGGATACCGGAAACCTGCTCCAAGCCAAGGGCTATGACATCAAGGTGCTGGATTTAATCAACATGCATCTGTCCCACTGCTACAATCCCTTTACCTATTTGCAGGACGACAAGGACGTGCTGAAGCTGGTCACCAACCTGATCCGCAACACCACACCCAAGGGCTCCAACACCAACGACCCCTTTTGGGAACGCTCCGAAACCGCCCTGCTGGAGGCCCTCATCCTCTACCTCCTCTACGAAGCGCCGGAGGATGAGCGAAACTTCCCGATGGTCATGGAGATGATCGCCGCCGCCGAGGTGCGGGAAGAGGACGAAACCTACCAAAGCCCCCTGGACGAGCTGTTTGAGCGGCTGGCCATGCGGGAGCCGGAGCATCTGGCGGTCAAACAGTACAACATCTTCAAGCTGGCGGCGGGGAAGACGGCGAAAAGCATTCTTATCAGCCTGGGCGTCCGGCTGGAAAAGTTCAACCTGTCCACCATTGCCGGAATTACCACGGTGGATGAAATGGCGCTGCCCGCCATCGGGGAGAAAAAGACGGCCCTGTTCGCGGTGATCCCCGACAACGACAGCAGCTTCAATTTCATCGTGGGGATGCTCTACACGCAGCTTTTTCAACAGCTTTACTATCTGGCCGACCATGTTTACGGCGGCAGGCTGCCCCTGCACGTCCATTTCGTGATGGACGAATTCAGCAACGTCGCCCTGCCGGATGAATTCGACAAGCTGCTTTCCACCATGCGCAGCCGGGAGGTCAGTGTCTCCATCATCCTGCAAAACCTGGCTCAGCTCAAAGCCCTGTTCAAAGACACCTGGGAATCCATTGTCGGCAACTGCGATGAATTTTTGTATTTAGGCGGCAACGAGCAATCCACCCACAAGTATGTGTCCGAGCTTTTAGGCAAAGAAACCATCGACCTGAACACCTACGGAAAGAGCGCGGGAAGAAACGGCAGCTATTCCACCAATTATCAGTTGTCGGGCCGGGAGCTTCTTACCCCCGACGAGGTGCGGATGCTGGACAACCGCTACGCCCTGCTGTTCATCCGGGGCGAACACGCCGTGATGGACGACAAGTACGATATTCTCAAGCACCCGAATTTAAAGCTGACGGTTGACGGCGGCGGCCAATCCTACCGGCACGGCACCACGGAGCACGCCTTAGACTGGCAGGCCGTGGCCTTAAAGGAAGACGGCGATTACGAGCTGCTTTCCGAGGAAGAACTCGAAAGCCTGTCCCTATCATAAAAACGAGGAGGAATTATCTTGATGAAAATGTTTGGAAAAACCAAAAGGGTTTTTGCGGTTTGCTGCGCACTGGCGCTGCTGCTGGCCCTTTTCGCCGTCCCCGCTTACGCGGCCGGCGACCCGCTTCAGGTGGTCAACAATCTGTCGGAATTTATCTTCGGGCTGATCCGCGCCATCGGAATGATCCTGCTGGGTTTCGGCATCGTGCAGATCGGCCTGTCGCTGAAATCCCACGACCCAAGCCAGCGTGCCAACGGCTTCCTGACCCTGGCGGGCGGCGTCATCATCACCTTTGTCAAGGAAATCCTTAATCTCATTACAGGAGGTTGATTACCATGTTTAACAAATTCCCGATCACGGAAAAAATGCACATTCATTCACTGGACGGCGAACTGCGGGAAGCTACCATCCTGGGGCGGCTGGGCAACAACGATTATCTTGCCGAATATAACGGCGTTAAGTGCCATGCGATCTACAACCCGTTTGTCAATCATTTCTATGTGGATGACAAGTATGGCGTCATCAAAGACAAAAAGCCCGGCAGGGACGAACCATGCCGGTAACGATCATGGAAGTAAAGTCCGCGCCTGAAACGCGGGCTTTGCCTTGGAAACGAGGTGAGTTTATTTGGAAAGCGGCAACTGGGTGATTGAGAACCTGAACAGCGCCCTGGGAACCTGGAACGAAAAGCTGGCGGAAATCTGGCAGCTTGTCACCCAGTCCCCCACGGAATTCCGGGGCGGCGGCATCTGGAACGTCATTGCCGATATCCACGGCGCGTTGCAGGCCATCGGTCTGGCCCTGCTGGTCTTGTTTTTTGTCATCGGTGTGGTCAAGACCTGCGGCAGCTTTGCGGAAGTGAAAAAGCCGGAGCATGCTCTGAAGCTGTTCATCCGCTTCGCTTTGGCCAAAGGCGTTGTGACCTACGGGCTGGAATTGATGATGGCGCTCTTTGACATTGCCCAGGGGATTGTCTCCACCATCATGGGCAGCGTTGGCTTCGGAACCACCAGCCAAGCCGTTTTGCCGCAGGCCATCGTGCAGGCCGTCGAGGAGTGCAGCTTCTTGGCGAGCATTCCTCTGTGGGCGGTGACGATTATCGGCAGCCTGTTCATCACGGTATTGTCCTTCATCATGATTCTGTCGGTGTACGGCAGATTCTTCAAGCTCTATCTTTATACCGCCATCGCTCCCGTGCCGCTGGCCTCCTTTGCCGGGGAGCCCAGCCAGAGCATTGGCAAAGCCTTCCTCAAAAGCTATACCGCCGTCTGCCTGGAGGGGGCCATCATCGTCCTGGCCTGCGTCATCTTTTCCGTCTTTGCGGCCGCCCCGCCGGTGGTGGACGCCAGCGCCAGCGCCGTGACGATGGTGTGGAGCTATATCGGGGAACTAGTTTTCAACATGCTGATCCTGGTCGGCGCGGTGAAGATGGCCGACCGGGTGGTGCGAGAGATGATGGGACTATAATTTTTGGATGGGAGGAAAACAAAATGAGTAATAAAGCGATTTCAAGCAGCGATCCCAATGCTCTGGAAAAGCTGAACGCGAAGCTGGAAGCCTGCGAGAAACGGCAGACGTTCATGAAAGAAGTCAACGCCTATTACCGAAAGTTCGGCACTTGCAAGGGCTGCCCCGGTGTGCCGGACGAGATGGCCGCGAAAATTGACGTGAAAATCGAAAGCTCGTCTTATTCTTGGGATAAGCAGCCGTTTGCAAGCTATGAACTGACCAGCAACAATTCCGAGATAAGACGGATCAAGCAGCGGATCAATGAGATTGAAAGACATCGCGAGGTCGGTTTTGTCGGATGGAAATTTGCGGGCGGCGAGGCGGTCGTCAACAATAACATCAATCGCCTGCAGCTTTTTTTCGACGAGAGACCGGATAAAGAAAGATGTTCCGTTTTGAAACACAAGGGCTTTCACTGGTCGCCGCGAGAAGGCGCATGGCAGCGGCAGCTAAACGACAATGCTATCTATGCCGTGAACTATGTCGATTTTGTCAAGCCGCTTGACGGCAGGAGGCCGACGGACTTGCAGCCGAAAGCTCCGCAGCGGGATACCGGGGCGCGGTGATAACGACAGATGATGCGGTGTGTGAAGTGATGGGGATTATAAAAGGGATACCGGACACGAAAATCCGGTATCCTCACATGTCCTTGAACGGAACGCCATCCCCGTAAACAACAGGTTTCCCTGTTCTGGGGTCAAGCAAATCCCCCTGCTCGTTGAACTGAACCTTGTCAAGGGGTACGCCCATCTCTCTGGCCCGGCGAATCTGCCACACGACGTCATCTTCAAGGTATTTCTCGTCCCGTTTGCGCCGTATCGCCTTTATCAGCGATACAATCCAGCTCAACACGGTCAGGCCGAGCAACGAGAACAGGATGATATACGCCAAGGTCTCATGCTCCAGCGCCCACTTGTTCAGCACGGTGCCGAAAAGCAGGAAGCAAAGGACGGGAATCGTCAGCCGGAGCTTTCCTGCCGCTTTGAATATGAAAGAAAGAATGAGCAACCCCACCGTAAGACAAAGAGAAATAAGGGCCGCGGCTGCCATAATGGTCACTCCTCTCCCCATAAACCGTATATTTCCATTATATCACGCGGCGCAAATATACAAATAAGGCCGAAAAATCGAGGCAATCTTGAACATGAAGTTTAGCAGGAGCATCACCAGGAAGATGAAGATGGATGGCTACGGCACGAACAACCCCTCCTTCTGGTCCATATCACGCATGTAAAAAAGAAATGGAATGCTGCCGCAGCGACCGAGGCAAAGGAGGCTTCACTGTGAAACGGGTGAATTACCATGAAGAACTGGAAAAAGAGAAGGAAAAACTCAACAGGCTTGCGGATGAAGCATTGAAAAACGGCATCCCCCTCACCCAGGATGAGGCGCTTATGGCGCAGAACCGCAAGGTTGACGCTTTGGTAGTCAAGGTAACTAAGGAGCAAGAACGGCACAGGAAAAAACAGCGGGAACGATAGGCAACCAATCTACTGGCGCTTCGTGAAAGAGGCGCTATTTTTGTGGAGGTGATGATATTTGGAAGTCAAGATCAACCGGGAAATCCGGGACTATACCGAAAGTTTGTTTTTTGGACTGTCCATGCGGCAGTTCATTTTCTCTGTCCTGGCCGTCATCGTGGCCATCGGCATCTACTTCGGCCTGCGCAGCTTCTTCGGCACGGAAACCGTAAGCTGGATATGCATTCTGGGGGCCGCCCCCTTTGCCGCTCTCGGCTTTATTCAATACCACGGCATGACGGCAGAACAATTTATTTGGGCGTGGATAAAATCGGAATTTCTCCTGCCCAAGCGCCTGACCTTTCATCCGACCAACATCTATTACGAAGCCCTGAAGCCCGCCCTGGAAAAACGCGAAAAGGAGGCATGGAAACACCATGATTAAAACCCTGCAAAAAATCATGAAGCAGGACAAGGAAAGGTTTGTCGTCCCCAAGGGCGTGCAGCAGGCCATCCCCATCCGCGCCATCTGGCCGGAGGGGATTTTTCAGGTAGGGAACAAGTTCTCCCGGACCTTTCGCTTTGCGGACATCAATTACGCCGTGGCCTCCAAGGAAGACAAGGAAGCCATGTTCCTCTCCTATTCGGAGCTTTTGAATTCCTTTGACAGCGGCGCGACCACCAAGATCACCATCAACAACCGCCGCCTGAACAAGACGGACTTTGAAAGCTCCATTCTGATCCCCCTCCGGGAGGATGGGCTGGACGAGTACCGCCGGGAATACAACCGGATGCTTTTAGAGAAGGCCACCGGCGCGAACAGCATCGTGCAGGACAAATACGTCACCGTGTCGGTGGCGAAAAAGAACATTGAGGAAGCGCGGAACTATTTTTCCCGCATCGGCACCGACCTCATCACCCATTTTTCCCACTTGGGCTCCAAATGCGCGGAGCTGGACACCACCGACCGCCTGAGAATCCTGCACGACTTTTTCCGGGCCGGTGAGGAAACGTTTTTCCGTTTCGACCTGTCCGAAACCATGCGCAAGGGGCATGATTTCAAGGACTACATCTGCCCCGACACCCTGGAGTTTGAACGCGATTATTTCCGCATGGGCAACAGGTTCGGACGCGTCATTTTCCTGCGGGAATACGCCAGCTTCATCAAGGACAGCATGGTGGCCGAGCTGTGCGACTTAAACCGCAGCATGATGCTGTCCTTGGACATCATCCCCATCCCTACCGACGAGGCCGTGCGGGAGGTGGAAAACCGGCTGCTGGGCGTGGAAACGAACATAACGAACTGGCAGCGGCGGCAGAACCAAAACAACAACTTTTCCGCCGTCGTGCCCTATGATATGGAACAGCAAAGGAAAGAGAGCAAAGAATTTCTGGACGACCTGACCACCCGCGACCAGCGCATGATGTTCACCGTCCTCACAATGGTGCATGTGGCGGACAGTAAGGAGCAACTGGACAGCGACACGGAAACCCTCCTGACCACGGCCAGAAAGCACCTGTGCCAGTTTTCCCCCCTGACCTGGCAGCAGATGGACGGCCTGAACACGGCGCTGCCTTACGGCCTGCGCAAAATCCACGCCATCCGGACCCTGACCACCGAAAGCACGGCGGTGTTCATCCCTTTCCGGGCGCAGGAAATCGCCCATAGCGGCGGCATTTACTACGGGCAGAACGTGATCTCTAAAAATATGATTATCGCGAGCCGCAAGCTGCTGCTTAACGGAAACAGCTTCATTTTAGGCGTTTCCGGCTCCGGCAAATCCTTCACGGCCAAGCGGGAAATCGTCAACCAGATGCTGGTTGGTGACGACGACATTATCCTCATCGACCCGGAGCGCGAGTATTCTTCGCTGGTGAAGGCGTTGGGCGGCGAGATCGTCCATATTTCCGCGACTTCCCCGAATCATATTAACGCAATGGATATGAGCAAGGACTATGGCGACGGCGCAAACCCGGTCATCTTAAAATCCGAATTCGTCCTGTCCTTATGCGAGCAGCTTATTGGCGGCCAGAATCTGGGGGCGAAGCAGAAATCCCTGATCGACCGCTGCACCGCCAATGTCTACCGAAAATACCTGCAAAGCAATTTCAAGGGGAAAACGCCCACCTTGCAGGACTTCCACGGGGAGCTTTTAAAGCAGGCGGAGCCGGAGGCTCAGGAAATCGCCTTGGCCATTGAGCTTTTTACCTCAGGCAGCCTGAACACCTTCGCCAAGCCTACCAACGTGGACGTGACCAGCCGCCTGATCTGCTACGACATTCTGGATCTCGGCAAGCAGCTTCTGCCCATCGGGATGCTGGTCGTGCTGGATAGCATCCTGAACCGCATCACCCAGAACCGAGCCAAGGGAAAAAACACCTTCATTATTATTGATGAAATCTACTTGCTCTTTCAGCATGAGTACAGCGCCAACTTCCTGTTCACCCTCTGGAAGCGGGTGCGTAAGTACGGCGCGTTTTGTACGGGGATCACCCAGAACGTGGACGATCTTTTACAGAGCCATACGGCCCGGACCATGCTGGCCAACAGCGAATTCATTGTCATGCTCAACCAGGCTTCCACGGACAGAAGAGAGCTTGCCAAGCTCCTGAACATTTCCGACCTGCAGCTCAGCTATATCACCAACGTGGACGCGGGCAACGGCCTCATCAAGGTGGGCAGCTCCCTGGTGCCCTTCACCGACCAGTTTCCGCGCAACACCAAGCTCTACAACCTGATGACTACCAAGCCGGGCGAACAGGCCCAGGGCTGAATCAGGCCGCCAAGCACCAACGGCTGGCCGTAATTTCCCGGCCAGCCGTTCATTTGTTTTGAAGGAGGAAAACACAATGGAATCTATCCGGTTTGCAGACAGGGAACACAAGGCTTTTTTTAGCGAAATGCTGGCCAAAACCCACAATAATGACCCCTATCACCAGGCGTTTTTTTACGCAATGGGCATCTGCCCGGAAACGAGGTGTAATATCCATACCCTCTTTGATTTTAACGAGGACGGCATCAGACCGGAGGGTCTTGCGGCGGCGTGGCAGACGGGCGGAACCCGCCGCCTGTGCCGCCTGGCCTTCAACCTCTGGAACGGCTGGACAGAGGAAGGAAAAGAAAACCGTTCCACTCCCTACGAGCTGTTTGACTGCGGCTTTGCCCCCTACTTTTTTGAAGCCATCCGGCTTCGCTATCCCGAATATTGCCGGAGCTTGGAACGCACCGTGCCCCAGCTTTACGAAAAAGCGCGGTAACAACCAGCGAAACACCGAAAGGAGGTGGGCGCGTTGAAAGACATCAAGACCAAAGCCACCGTCAAGGATATTAAGACGCTGGACAAAAGCCTCGATGTGACCCGCAGGGCGAAAAACGCTTTTATCCGGACCAAGGAGCGGGCCGAGCGGACGCAGGAGCCGGAACACGACAGCTATCTGGCGTATGCCGAGGATAAGGCAAAGGAAAGCGCGGAAATGGTCGGCAATGAAGCTGTTCACACGATGGGGCGTCAGGGCAAAAAGACGGTTCAAAAAATTAAGGAACGCCGCAATCCTCCTTCGGACAGCCATCACGCCGCCGACGACGGTCATGCGGCGGAGCAGACCTCCTCCCCTTCCAAAGCCGGGCGTCCCCCAACACGCCAAAGCGCCGCTTCCCAGGGAAAGCAAATTGCCTCGACCAAGGCCGGAAAAGCACCAGAGCAGTACCCCGCTCCCGCGCAGGCCAAACAATCGGCCCAACGAAAAGCCGCCCCATTCAAAGCAAAGGAAAGGAGCAAACGAAAATATACCTTGGCCAAGCCCAACGAGTTGGCTAAACGCCGGTTTGTTCAGAGCCGGGCAAAGGCACGGTTTACCCAAAACAGAGAAATTCAGGCGGCGGAAGCCAAAACCGCGCAGGCCATCCCAAGTCCCGTGTTCAGATCAGGCGGAAATATGACACGGCATACCGCTCAAACTGGCATCGGCGGCACTGGCCGCACCGTCCGGCAATCTGCCCGGTCCGGCAGCAAAGCGGTAAAGGAAACTGCCAAGGGCACCATTAAAACGGCGCAAAAATCGGTTAAGACCGCCGGGCAAACTGCCAAGACCGGGGTAAGAACCTCTCAAACGGCGGCTAAAACCGCACAGACCACCGCTAAAGCGGCGCAACGGTCAGCGCAGACAGCAAGGGCCGCCGCCAAACTCACGATTCATATGGCAAAGCTGACCGTCAAAACCGCCGCCGCGCTGACCAAAGGACTGATCGCCGTGGTGGGCTCAGGCGGAGCCGTCCTTGCCCTGTTCCTGATTATTATCGCCGTGTCCGCCCTATTCGCGTCTCCCTTTGGCCTTCTCTTTTCCGATGAGAACAAGGACGCGGGAGTAACGCCCGTCTCCGTGGTGATACAGGAAGTGAATGAGGAATACAACCAGCGGATAGAGGAAATCAAGAACGACAACACCTGGGACACGCTGGATGTTCAGTACGTCGGCACCGGCGGCAGCCGGGGCAATATCTGGATAGATATTCTGGCCGTGTTCGCCGTTAAAACCGCCCTGACCGACGACGGCACGGATGTTGTCACCATCGACCAGACCCGTGTTGACCTCATCCGGGAAGTGTTTTGGGATATGACGGAGATTGACCACTGGATAGAAACCGTGGCACATACCGACAGCGACGGGGGAACGTGGTACGAGCGCATTCTGCATATCATCATCACCCAGCGAACCGCAGGGGAGCAGGCGGAAATCTACCGCTTTAACGGCGACCAGAGGGAAGTACTGGAGGACCTTCTGAGCGGCGACTATGACCAGTATTTTATAGCCCTGATCACGGGTTTCAGACACCTGGGGGACGGGACGGAGGTTATTGCGGAGGGCCTTTATATCTGGCCCAGCGCCGCCAGCGACTATGTAACTTCCTTTTTTGGCACCAGGCTGCACCCCATCCTGGGCGTCTACAAAACCCACAGCGGCATTGACATCGGGGCGGGATACGGAACGGCGATCTTGGCTGTTGCGGACGGCGTGGTCACAACCGCCGCTTACGACGCGGGCGGCTATGGAAACTATCTCATCATTGACCACGGCAACGGCAATATGACCCTTTACGCCCACATGAGCCAAATGAGCGCCAGCACCGGGCAGACGGTGAAGCAGGGCCAGACCATCGGCTTCGTGGGCAGCACGGGACTGTCCACAGGCCCGCACCTGCACTTTGAAATTTTTATCGACGGTACAAGGGTTGACCCCCTGCTGTACTTCTCCAATTATACGGCGGCATGGTAAGGATTGTCTGACTTGCGCTGTAGACTGGAAACGAAACGTCAAAATCCTGTTTCGGGTAGGCCCGCCACGGGAGCGCTTGCCCCATGGCGGGCCTTTTTATTTTGTCTGTCTATAAAAGCCCATCGGTTGCCGGTGAGCTTTTCTAGGCTGACAGCAAAGGAAGCGGAGGTCTTTTATTTTTCCGCTTCCTTTGTTTTGATTATTCCCTTTGCGGTAGCCTCTATGATGATAAGGTCTTTGTCGTCCAATTCGTCCAATTGTTTTTCAAGCTGTCTGCGGCGTGTGCTTTTTTCAGCCCCGGTATCAGGAAAGAAAAACTGGTCTACCGAAATATTGAAAAGAGTGACAAGCTCATAAAAAACCTGAAAACTCGGGTGCTGTCCCTTGTTCTCAATTGACATGATGTACCTAGGGGCAAGATTAACTTTTCCGGCTAATACCTCTCGTGTCCATCCTTTGTTTTCCCGTGCTGATTTTATGACTTGACCGAAAGCCTTAAAATCATATAACTTTTTTGTGTTGCGCATTGACATAGTCATATCACCCTTTGTCATTTTACAATGCGCATCACAAAATCTAAACGATGTGGTGTCATACACTGTGTAGTTTTATAAATCCTATTATATCAATGGCACAGGCAAAATATTTCCGGACACGGCGGCCTAGGGAGGATGCAGTGTCTATTTTTTTGATAATCTGCTTCTGCTCTATCAAAAAGCCTTGACGTTTTACGGGACTCTTACGGCCATGAGATTACATACACACATCACTCATTAAGAAATACACGCTTCCGCGCCCGATTATTTTTTCCAGTCGGGCTTTTTTGCCTTTGGCCATGCCAACCGCAATGATCCGGAGAATTATCAGGCAACCCCTTTTGCAGTGGGATAAAAATTTAAAAATGAAGTGTTGCA
Source organism: Pelotomaculum terephthalicicum JT (assembly GCF_022410535.1). Taxonomy (GTDB): domain Bacteria; phylum Bacillota; class Desulfotomaculia; order Desulfotomaculales; family Pelotomaculaceae; genus Pelotomaculum_D; species Pelotomaculum_D terephthalicicum. The sequence continues at coordinate 12,133 of NZ_JAKNBL010000014.1, read as the reverse complement.
AAATCTTTATTAAATTGTCTTTTAAATACACAAAGGAAAATTTTGGCATTAATAACCATGCCAACAAAATCAAGTGCGGAGTGATTCTATTTATGCCAAATAAAATCAACCCTTTTTATTTATTGCTAGCAATGAATTGCTTTCCCTAAAATATAGAAAAGCATCATCTCTCCAAAAAGAATGTAACAGGGCAGGATAAGCAGTTTATTTGCTGCATTTCCTGTTCTTTTTTCTATTTGGGAAGGTGAAACTGATGCAAAAAAAATATTTTTAATGTTTACAAAATCAGGCATTCCATCTCTTTAGCAGTCGAAGGGTGGTATGCCTAATGATTGAGGAACTGATTAACCAATCACAGGCAGGCGATAGCGAGGCAACTTTAACGCTCATAAAGAAATTCAACCCGTTATTAAAAAAATATGCCAAAAAGCTTTATTATGACGATGCATATAACGACCTTCTTTTAGATTTTATCGAGCTTCTCCATAATATTCGGCTTGATCGTATACGCGGACCAAACGAAAAATTCCTCGTTTCCTACATATGCACATCTATCCGCAGCAGCTATATAAGAAGGCTAATATCCTTAAAGAAACTTCGCAATTATATACCATATTCGGCCCTTAGTGAGGGTCAACTTTATTATGCTGAAGCTGCGTCAACTACCTCTGACCCATATTTAAAACTTGAAATAACAGGTTTTGAAAAATTGCTGACCCAATCTGAATTATCAATAATTAAAATGATCTATCTATTGGACTATACCGTAACCGAAACCGCAGATATTTATGGAATTAGTAGACAAGCAGTCAATCAGACGAAAAAACGAGCTTTGCAAAAATTAGAAAAATGGTTGCAAACAAGCATTACACAGGAGGACAAAAGAACTTTTATTTTCTAGCTTATATACTGTCTCATTTGAAGCAAAATGTAAGCGGCATTCTATTGAGCGATTACAAAAAAAGTTTTGAGTCCGTATTTACAGGTATTTGCTAAAAAATATTTATACTTGCTGTTGCATTAGGAAATACCATTTGAAAGATGTCCTCGTAAAAATCGAAGATACTGATAAAAAATTATGATGCCAGGTTTACAAATAAGACTTCCCTTTCTCTTTATTTAACAAATGCATGCATGTGTTAAAAAAAGTTGGAAAGGGGAATTTAAAATGGCCTATGGTGATTGTTTAACAGATCAATCCGGACTATCGGAATTTAATGGGAAAGATAGCGTTGATCTACTGGCCCGAGTTATGTATTCAGAGGCAGGGAACCAAGAATATGTGGGAAGGCAAGGTGTCTGCTGGGTTGTCAAAAACCGTATTGCAAAGAACTTATCTGAATTTGGGGGAAATACATTTGCAGGAGTAATATTGTCAGGCGGTTTTGCAGGAATGTATACTTATGCTGCTCGTTGCCCTAATACCACTGAGTATGGATGGACTTCTAGCTTATATATTGCGCAAAACCATACTACCCAGTATAACCCCATTGGGACTTGCTTATGGTTCAACACAAATACTTATTATAACAACCATTCCAGGATAAGCGAGGGTGTAGAACAATACAATGGTTTCGGCACTGGTTGGAAAAATGTAGTCGAAAAGGTTGTTCTTCAAGACCATACTTTCTTCAGAGTTGCAGGCTACTAAATCATTTAAAAAGGGGCTGTTGCACTAACAGCCCCAAAAACAGCAAAAGGCGGCGATTGGCAGATGCCAGAAGCCGTTTTTTGCCGTAAAATATAGTTGTGGGTAGTCCATAAAAAAATGTGGGCTCCGCATTTTCACGGAACCCACACATATTTAACAACTACCACGTCGCCAGAATGTCTCCAAGAATGGTTATTAGGTAAACACACCATCCGTGACACTGCGGAAAAATCAATCCTCCGATGCAAAAACGCTCGTCGGGTTAACACTCTCACCATCGACGCTCAACTCAAAGTGTAGATGATTGCCTGTTGATTCGCCGGTCGAGCCAACATAGCCGATAACGTCGCCTTGTTGCACGGTATCGCCCTCTGCAAGTCCTTCTGCAAATCCAAACAATTGCGAGTAAAAAGTCTGAATATCGCCGCCGTGATTCAAAATGACATAATTACCATCTGTTTCATTATCTCCTATCTCGACGACTGTTCCCTTATCGGCGGCAAGTACAGGTGTGCCTTCAGGTGCCGGAATATCAATCCCGTTATGAAACACCATTTCCTTCTTTATGGGATGCATGGATGAACCATATGCAGCGGAAATATGATTATACCCCGTTACAGGCCACAGATATTTCCCGTCGATATTGCTATCGTTTGGCGCACTCATTTCCGGCGAGGAAGATTCTTCACCCGATAAATCAACAGACGATTGTAGGCTATCATCCGTTTGCGGCACTATATAGTCCTGTTCATTGAGTACTGTGGAATCAAAAATCGATTTCTCCATCGCTCCGGTTAACAAGACCGCACATAAAGATGCACCAAGAACAATACATAATGTTGAAATAACTCTTTTTCTCCGATTTAGTAATCCATTTAGCTTAATCATCTGAATCCTCCTTGTCAAAACTTTCTTACTGCCTATTGCGTTCAAAAGAGGTGGCGATAACCAAGACACATATCTAAGTACCGCTAAAAGCGCATCGGCGTAGTATGTATGTTCCGTAGAGTTGATATAGTGTAAAGTGGCATGGTCGTTCGCTTGCTCCATATCCTCTCGTATTTTATAAAAGCAGAACCAGAGAACGGGATTGAACCAGTGTATTGATTGTAAAACGACGAGTAAGATGTTAAGAATATTATCGCGGCGTTTATAGTGCAATAGTTCATGTAACAATATATACCGTATATGCTCATCGTTCATGTCATTGATGTTTTCGCCAAGCAGAATCACCGGTCGTAACAGACCGAACAACGACGGTGTTTTTACAGTATCTTGTGTTATGATATCAGGCATGCGCCGGAGATTCAATTCATCTGCGCATTGATGGAATATTCTTATAATCCGGCTATCGGCAGCATGGCTTGATGTCCTAAGTTTTCGGCGCAAGAATAGTGAACCGAGAAAGAACCAGCATAATGTGAGCATTGCGCCGCCCAACCACACATATGGCAACACCGATATTATAGGGGTGTCGGATTTTGGTGATGGATATTCAACCACCAATTCTGGGGTTGTTTGCATCACGTTTTCATGTGTGATAATGTCGTCGGGGATGGATACAGGCGGCGTATAGGAAACAATCGGCGTAACGGGGTGTTGTGGTATCCAATTAAACAGGCTTAATTCGCTTGATGGGCCAATAGGGATAACCAATTTTAGTATAAGAATCATCCACAAGCCAAGCTGCCATTTTGCGCTGATTTTACCGAATAGTGCCTGTTTGACTGCAAGTAGTATAAGCCCGACAACTCCGCCATAAAGTGATGCTGTTAGAACGGCATTCCATAGCGCACTCATATTTTTTTCTCGCTTTTAAGCAGGGCTTGTAAGTCTGCAAAATCTTCATCTGTGAGTTTTTGCTCTCGAACAAAAGTGGCAAGCATCATTTTCATGGAGTTGTCATACACCCGCCGCAAAAACGATTGGTTCTCTGCTGCCATGTACTGTTCACGACTTACCTCCGCACGGTATAAGAACATCTTGGGGTTTGTCTTGTCTGCCGCGACCGCAGCCTTAGATACAAGTCTTGTTATCAGAGTCTGTATGGTTTTGGGCTTCCAGTCCGTTGTTTTCAACAATACATCAATAATTTGCGTACTAGTAGCGGTCCCTCTTTCCCAAAGAATCTTCATGACCTCAAGTTCTGCTTCCGATATTTTCGGAATCACAATATATCGCCTCCCTTGACTACATCTGTAAGTCTAACATGATATTACACCCGTAATCCAAGTTTGTCAACAGGCAATCAAAAAAATATTGCCGTTCATTGGTCGTCTACTCGATACTCCTAGGCATTTAAAAAACGGTTGATCCCCACAAGCAGTTTCTGCTTAGTTTTAGTATAACAATCAGAAAGCCTGCGGTCATATTGCACTGCGTCGTAAAAAACGACCATTGCAAGAAGCTCCCATTCGTAGAATAATAACTACGAATGGGAGCTGTTGATAGCGAAGCCGGACGTACGTTGCAGACTGGTTGAACAGAAGTCTCAATAACCTCCTTGCCCTCAATGTGGTAGACGACGGGATTATATAGTCTACCTATCCATGGAATCAGTGGTTTAGCAAGATTCAGCTCGGCTCGCATGCATAGCCAAAGATATCAAACAAATATTTGGTGTGACGGGCTTCAAATCACAACTGGCTCAGTCGTCTCCTTCAGCATATTTATAATCAGATGGGACGATGTCCTCTTCTGCTTGTGGTTTGTCCAGATTTATCAGCAACACCGGATCAGAATGTGTAATATACCTCTGAAATGTATCTCCAAAAGGAACAGCAACTGCCATAATTGTATTTTTTCTATCAAGTTCAGATATGTCTATCGTAAAATCAAATTCTACCGTCGTGCCTTTCTCAAGCGTAACCTCAAGATAGTCTTTACCCGATACCAAAACCGGCTGTTGGTCGATTAATAGTGTAATTCTATATTGGGTTGAATTTCCTCCATATAGTTTGATCTTTAAATCTGTATAGCCTTTCGCACCCATTTGTTGTACAATCTGACTCCCGCTACCATCGCATAATTCGACAATTGGGTTTGTGTCTAAATAATTCGTCCCGTCTTCATACTCATACATTTTATATATTTCATTAGGAATATCATATATTCTTGAGGGGAACAATGCCGTTTTTTCCGTTGTGGAATCGCTTCCTCTTTTTATTTTAACAGGGCTCGAAGGAGATCTCATTATCTTATGCGTGTTTCCATATAAAGGATAATACTCGTATGGAATATAGGAGGGAGTAAATATATACGCAATATAAAACTCCACAATTTCTCCCTCTTGAAATCCAAGCGGCTCAAAATACAAATTCACATTTGTCGTGGTTTCCTCGCGATGATGAACAATGTGCATATATTTCTCTTTTTCGCGCATAACACCGTCTACCTTAATTCTGGAAAGTATAGGTATACCCTCGACAAAAACCATGTAACCCTCTGTGTAAATTGGAGTTTTGCTTGCTAAGACTTCGAGTGAAACCTCGATAGGCTCGCCGTTGTATATATCGTATCCCAAGGTATGCGGATAGTTTACCCTTTCACGCAATATCATACCCTCCGGCAGTGGTTTTCCTATTGCCGATAATTGACCATAATTACTACTCACCGAAGTATCAAGGGGATCTATACCCGTCGGCAGTGATTCCGACGGAATGGGTTCCTTCGCGCAAGATGAAAACAAAAATAAGATGCTCATCACCAGAGATACTACTATCTTTCTCATGTTAATGGTCATTCCTTTCAAATTATAAAGATTTTTGTATGCTGGATTATCTATGCGATATGATTAACCAAAATGTCCACACTTGTCCCCGAGTAAATTGCAAGTAGGTTTTGTTTTAATAGACAATACGTAAGACAGGAAGATTTGTACACAAACAACGCAGTGTGTAGGTAAATCTAAATATAGCAAAGCTATACATCTCTCCATGGGGTGTAGCAATGAACCATTTCTGGAATATCTTCTTTTTTGGTTGTTTGGCAGGAACGCGCAACGCGCGTTCCTGCCAGACAACATAAATGCTAATAGACGTAAAATCCGTAATAATTCGTATATTCGGCAATTGTCTCAGAGCCGTTATAGAAATCATGCGCACCGAAAGAAGAGTATCTTCCAGGGCTCAAAAAGACATATGACGAAACGTAACTCTTCCCAAACCCGGAATCAGGACTTGGTGTCGCAACAGTAGCTCCCGTATAATAATCTACCACTTGGTGAGTTGCTCTGATATAGGAGCTTGAGGTAGGGGACGATAGAGCTGTTTCTGAGTAACTAAGATTAGGCGAGCCGGGAGCTCCGCAATCCGTTAGTCCACTAAGGGTGCCGTTTTGCAGAGTAGGCCTAGAAAAACTTTGAGCAGCGAAAGCCGTACCTGCGGACAGAATGGTAATGACCATGGTCAGAGCCATGACTGCTTTTATAGATTTTTTCATTGAAATTCTCCTTTCTTTATTATTTGGATAATGATGAAAGTGTTATAAAGCTGCTGTGTATGAGCGCATTTACAGAAACATTGGAATTACCCCCTTTCATCTCGTTTTTTGCGTCTTCCTGTGGGTTGGGCTCTGCCGATCAGCTGGGACCCTGCGCTGAGTATTCGATAAAGTCTCACCCACTTTAATAATGTTGGCTTGCAAACCTACTTACTAAAGAGATCAAGATAAGTGATTTGTAAACGCTATTCAAATAATTAACTCAACTTTCGGTGCGACCAAGCCCAGGTTGTGAAGTTTAGCAGGTGGAAATCCTGCTTGGAAAGACACCAACCGAGTCACCAATAGCGAGTCTTGGGTGTCTGGGAGTAATCGCAGACACTAAGCGTAGACAGTCAGGTAGTAGGCCTGAAAGTGACTGAGCCTCGAAAAGAGTAAACCGGGAAGGTTGACGGCGTCGAAAGTCCGGAAAACCACATCCTGTGTAGCGATATGGCGAGCTACGCAGGGCTTCCCCGGGGTCGGAGAACCAGGCATGCCGATGATGGTATAGCCCACTGCAGAAGGGGCTGTTGCACTAACAGCCCCAAAAAACAGCAAAAGGCGGCGACTGGCAGATGCCAGAAGCCGTCTTTTGCCGTAAAATGCAGGATTCGAGAGTGAAGAAAACTATACCTGGTGCGAGGAGAACGGACAGATGGCCTTCATCAAGCCCGCCAACCATGACCAGGCCAAGACCAGGAAATACAAAAGCGACATCGGCAAACGGGAGAACATGCCTTACGATGCCGAAAATGACGCCTACATCTGTCACGCAGGTTATCCGATCCAGGCTGCGTATGAGAAAAAAACCAAATCAAAGACCGGATACCCCCTCGTGACCACCGTATATTCCTGTACCCACTGCGATGGATGTCCGCATAAGACCAAGTGCATCAAAGGAGCAAGCAAGACACCGCTGGAGGAGCGCAGTAAGAACCTTTATGTCTCTAAGAACTTTCAGAGACAACGTATGGAGATGGAAGCCCGGATCAATACCGACGAAGGCATTCTTTTACGGGTAAACCGTTCCATTCAAGTCGAGGGTGCCTTCGGCGTTCTGAAACAGGACATGAGCTTTCGGCGTTTTCTCCTGCGAGGCCAGGTAAAAGTGCAGACAGGAGTTCCTGTTGCTGGCCAGTGCATTTAACATAAACAAACTCCACAACAAGATCCAATCCAACCGCTGCGGAGCATATTTACATTTTCCCCAAGCGGCCTGACCAAAACCGCAAAGTTATTCACAGGGAAAAGACCTTCCCTTGTTTTTGTTGTGCCCAAAACAGGGTTCAAATGGTGAAATTAACCCGTGTAGATCTAATGTTTTGTCTGTTTCAAACAAAAAGGAGCGTGTCGCCCTACGTTTTCTAATCAACGTTTTGCGACACGCCCTTTTTTTTATTATATATCATACTCTTCAAATACAACTTTAGAAGCCTTCATTTCATTGGTTGCTGGGTCATATTCATAATATACTCTGAAATCGCCCACAAAGCCCGCTGGAGAATACTGGCCGGCTACAGTGCAATAAATATTTGGCCCTTCTGTCTCGTAGCGAATAATATTTCCAAAATAAATATTCTCATTAGCGGAAACGGGAAGTTCGCGTCTGCACAGATGTGACTCATTGTCGCCTATCTTTATGTCTATTAAAAGTTCGGTGGAGGTTTTGGTTATCGAGGTACGTACCTCTTGGTTAATATAATCCAGTGGATTTTCCACCGGTATTTCTTCAAACGTTTCCATATCCAAAATATGAATTTCGTATTGGGCTACACCAGTACCGGTCCCTTTGCATAAAATCACAACAATTTCATTCTTATCATCATAATTTATATCCAAACATTCAAGCTGAGGGATAAAGGACGGGTTAGCTGTATTTTCCCAATCAAAATACTTTCGTTGCCCGTTGGATTCCAAAATAAATCCTTGGTAGGCCGCTTTGCTGTATTCAAAAGGATACAGGAATACTCTGTTTTGAGGATTGCTGGCGATAGCATGCGGTATTTCAATATCAACCGTATTGGTAGAGCTGTTCCAGTTTATCTGCCCCCCTAGTATTTCCGTAAATTGGCGTAGGGGCACTAATATTGAACCATTTTGGATTATGGGATGGACATTGTTGACAAAATGCAGCGGCTCACCATTAAGGGTCATGGCTGGAACTTGCTCTTCAGCTATTGCCCAACAAGCTCCAAACGTTGTAAAAACGATTGCGAATAAAATAACAGTAAGCTTCTTAACCATATTCAACATCCTTTCTGTTTATGGAATACTTTACTTTCAATAAGATAAGACAATAATCACGGTCTATATGCAACATGTTTTTTGAAAAAATTTTAAGGATGCGGTTTACAAATTGAGACTTATGATCTCCTTAATTAAGCAGACTTGCAAGTCAAATGAATAATTTAAGGAGAAGGTGGATAACAATGGCAACAGGCTTACCTGGTGTCGATAGTTGCAGCCGTGTAACAAGTACAATGATAACAAACGCTTATAACCAATTCGGCAGGAATCCAGCGTTTTGGGGACGATACTTTACGGATTATACTACAGGTTCAGACTGCGAGTATAGTGCCAGTGCCGAAAGCAGTCTCCTGCGTAATGCAGGAATCAAGGTTTTACCAATAGCTCGTCAAACAGCCAACGTTGGTGGAACAGAACAACAGGGCTATTCCGATGGTGTAAAAAACGTCAATGATCTCATATTAACATTTGGATCATCGAAGATACCCAGTGCTGGTGCATATTTCTTCTTAGACGTTGAATATGGCACTCCGCTCTCAGCCGAATACTATTTTGGATGGGCGCGGGGAATCATGTCCACTTCGGACTATGTAACCCCTTGCATTTATGCCTCGCGGAGCGATACTGCTACTTTCAAGGCACTTGAAAAAGCACTCAATGACTATGGAATGGGATGCAACGGATTATGGATAGCCGGATGGTTCGGATCTGGTTGTTACAGCTTACCTGACTGGGATACGTACTCAAGCATGCATACCCCTTCCTATTCAATTTCAACACCTGTTCTGCTCTGGCAGTTCGCTGCATATTGCAATAATATGGATCTGGACGAAATCAATCCAAATCAGTCTAGCTTGTTAAACCATCTAATAACACCATAATATTAAGAAGTTTTTGGTGATTAATAAGCGCCCGAGCGTCCCGCAGGGCGCTTATTATTTTTGCAGGATAGTTCTCCAATTTGCCCCACCATCTTCGGTTCTCACAATGTTTAATTTATTACTCTGTGATGTATTAACAATAACACCCCAGCCCAGTTGCTCATTGACAAAATTAATTCTGGCGAGATCTCCAGGCAGCATGACAGGAAAACCTTTCGGTTTTGACTCATTCATTATTTTTGACCATGTTTTACCTTGATCGTTTGTTTTCAGTACAGTAACTGGATATGTGGATGGTGTATAAGCTATCAGAAAAGCGCTTGTGCCGCTTATGGGGAAAAGATCACCGGCTTCAGAGGGAGCAGGATTTCTGGAAAAAGAAGGTTCAGCCATGTAATAACCGCTCTCGATTGTCCAGTGATTAGATTGATCCTTGTGCAAAACAATCTTTGAAGATTGCGACATTGTCCCCTCGCTGGAAAACAAAGCCCACCCCTCCGAAGTTGAATTAATGATAACCTTGCTGCTGATTGGTTCAAGCCTTTTTTTAATATTTTCGGGTACTGACCATTCTTTGTTCCAGGTATTGCCACCATCAATCGTATGCCAGATAGAATTTCTGCTCGATGCCCATCCTTCCTTGTTGTCTTTAAAATCGACTGACATAAGGTCCTCTATGGACCAAATTTGTTTCCAGGATTCACCACCATCGGTTGTACTGAGTAGTTCGTTATTGAATCTGGCAAACCCATCATTGGTGTTCAAGAATTGAATCTGACAAGGTGATATTCTCGAAGCTTGTAACGTTTCGTATTTTTTTACCCAATTGTTGCCGCCGTCTTGGGTAGCTAAGATACAATAAGCTTTTTCTGCAGACTGGGATTTCACATTCCCAATCGCCCAACCATGTTCACGATCAACAAACTGCATTGATACAATACTATAATCATCTAACTGAGTACTCGACCATGTTTGGCCATGATCGGAGGAAGAAAATAGTAACGTAGAGGGCGAATCTTGTTTGTCAACATTTAGCCCTATCCAAACAACCTTATCGTCAAGAAAAGAAAATTTGGCATCTGCTATTTCAGCGTTCAAGAGTATTGGGGACTTTTCTGCTGATTTATTTGCCGGATCTTTTCCCTTAGCTGGATTATTGTTGCAACCGCTTAATAGAAGAGCTATAAGGCAAATTGTTGTTAAGATATAGATTTTTTTATTATGCATTTATTAACATCCTCCTTTGCGTTTCCTATAGATGTGAGAAACTTCCGCCGTTTACTCATTTTTTACATCGCCATTCTTTCACAGAAGCATACCGATTTCCTTCTTCGTGAAAGGCTTAAAAATTTGCTTTCAGCAAAATATTGGCATCCATTGCCACATTAAGAATGGCGGTCTTATGGCAATTTGTTTCTTGTAAATAATTTCCATATATTTATATCATTTATTGCACTTACCTATCCTTTCTCTCTATATAAGACAATGAGATAAGGTTTTTGCAACAGATTTTGTAAAAAATTTTTTTGTTTATGCCTGAATACGTGTTTACAAATTAAACAATTTTTTATCTTTACTAATAATAAAAACTTTTGAGAATGGAGTAATTTTGTTATGAATAGATATATTTATTTAGATCACGCGGCGACGACATATGTTAAAAAAGAAGTTCTTGCAGAAATGTATCCATACCTCAAGGAATTTTTCGGGAACGCTTCCAGCGTTTATAATCTAGGGAACGAAAGTAAAACAGCTATTGAAAACGCGCGCGCTAAAATAGCCAGTTCCTTAAACTGTCAAGCGGAAGAGATTTTTTTTACATCAGGGGGAACAGAATCTGATAATTGGGCTATTAAAGGAGTTGCTCTAGCAAACCACTCCAGAGGAAACCATATCATTACTTCAGCCATTGAGCATCCTGCGGTAATTCATTCATGTAAGTTTCTGGAACAAAATGGCTTTGAAGTTACCTATCTTCCGGTAAATGAGTACGGAATGATATCAATCGCTCAACTGAAAGCTTCCATTAAGAAAAATACCATTCTTATATCCGTTATGTATGCCAACAATGAAGTCGGAACTATTCAGCCTATCCAAGAAATAGGGCAAATTGCGGAAGAAAAGAATGTATATTTTCATACGGATGCGGTACAAGCAATAGGCCATATACCTATAGATATCAAAGATCTTAATATAGATTTGCTTTCTCTATCTGCACATAAAATATATGGTCCGAAAGGCATTGGGGCGCTTTTCATTAAGAATCGTACTAATATTGATAAAATTATGCATGGGGGTTCCCAAGAAAAGGACAAGAGAGCCGGAACTGAAAATGTAGCCGGTATTGTGGGGTTTGGAAAGGCAATAGAAATCACCTCAAAGGATATGGATAAGAATAACAAGGTGATTAAAGCGCTGAGGGATCGATTTGTTAATCTAGTATCACAGAAAATACCTGATGTAAGGATAAACGGCCATCCTACCAAAAGGCTTCCTGGCAATGCGAATATTTCATTTGAACTTGTAAATGCAAAAAACCTATTGTCATTTTTAGATGAAAGGGGAATTTATGTTTCCAGTGGTTCCGCATGTAGTTGCGCATCACTGAGGCCATCACATGTACTTTTGGCCATGAACTTACCACAAGAAGTTGCACTTAGTTCATTGAGATTTACATTTGGAAATGAAAATACGGAAAATGATATAGACTTTGTTGTTGACATTTTATCTCAAGCAGTGGAACATTACGGTGCTCCCCATTGTCAAGACAAATTTTTGGCTGACTTAAGTTAGGTCCTCCTTTCCTGGTGTTTATAGATATTCTTAATTCAGAACCACTACCTTTGGGGATGTCAAGGGCGAGCTTTGCTCG
>NZ_JAKNBL010000013.1 GCF_022410535.1 Pelotomaculum terephthalicicum JT | reverse complement strand
CTTATTTTCCAAACGGCTGCTTAAGGCTATTTTTAATAGAGGCCGTTAGGCTTCTTTGCCATGCCCATTTTTAGGAATGTCGTGAAAAGGACAGTCTTTTTAGCCTGGCATGCCAGAATTTCCAGTTACTTTATTCCAGATTTAATGATTCCTCCCATCTAATGCCGAGAGCCTATCAAAAAGTTTCTTTGCTGATTAGCTAATGTAGATGCAATATTGTCAAAGCAGGTGAAGCAATACGACGTTATCAAGGCGAATATTGACAGTATTTTGCGTCAGTCCCCATAGCAGACAAAAGAGCGGGAAACAGAACGCGAATAAAGCCTAGTTTTAGCAGAAAAATACCCCAAAATATGTAAGATAAAAGCATTGGATAAAGACAGGAGCTTTCACAATGTGAAAAGCAAGTACAGCAAGTACACTGTCAGGAGTTATGAGTTATTGACCAGATAAAGATAAAAACTAAAAATATATGAGAACGTAATTAATTTTGTGTAGATGGTTAAACTTACCATATAAGGAGATGACCATTTATGCAAGACATAGTTTTTAGTTGCTCAATAGATTTTTTACCACTTGTCTTTGCGTGTTAACTATTCTTTACGGGTATATTCACCAAACTCATATGCGTCATTAACCAGCTCCAAAGCCTTTTGTGCTTCTGCAACGTGGCTTCTTTTTCAGATAGTGATGCCTGAAGCGCCTCGGCCTTTTCGTTGTCCTCCGCGTCAAAAGATATGAGAAAGTTATCAACGTAAGAGAATAGGTCGCACTTAGCACATTTAATCAGGCCGCTCAAGGCATGTTTTTGTTTCCGGCCTATAACAGGTATAATATTTCGCTGATGAATGAGCGTTAAAATCCGGCAATCGCATTGTGGGATAACCTTATATTCTTTCGCGTTGAGTCGTTTCAATCCACTGATTTTAGAGATTCCAGCATATCAATACTTTTGATTCTCGGTTTCATGCATTGATTGACGATCCATGTAAAAAACATAGTCAGAATTGCTGCCCCGAGATAACTTTGCCATTTGATCTTGATTTATATCTTAATTCCGAAGTGAGCGTACATCTATAGACAATCAGGGCCTACTTGTCAAGCTTCCAGACAAATAGGCCCTGATTGTCTAGCTGGTTTTGATGTTTGTTTTTCCTTATTAAATGTGAATATTTTAAAGGGGGTAATGCTATGCCAAACTCCATGAGCAGCGATGTGACAAAACGGCTGATGGTTCAGTCGCTCAAAAAGTTCATGGCGAAAAAGCCGCTGGCAAAAATATCTGTTAGAGAGATCACGGAGGACAGCGGCTTTAACCGGCAAACCTTTTATTATCATTTTGAAGATATATATGATATGGTCAAGTGGATGTACCAAGAGGAAGCCGTAAAGCTTGTTGTAGAGCATGAAGGCGTCCTCTTATGGCAGGATGGAATACTTCAGCTTTTTCGCTATATTGAGGAAAACAAAGCAGTTTGCCTTTGCACGCTCAATTCTTTGGGTCACCAACATCTGAAAAGATTTTTTTATGACGATATTCACGCGGCTATCGAAAGAACATTCCTTTCGATTACGGAGGGGGTACCCAATGTCCCCAAAGACTATGCTGAGTTTTTGATTCACTACTATTCTATAGCTTTGGCTGCCCTGATGGAGAGTTGGCTTCTTGGAGAAATAAAACAGACGCCGGAGAAACTCATAGAGTTTATAGACATCGCTATTAACGACCAGATACGCGGGGGACTCCAGCGTAATGAAAAAAGCACATAATTTTGCTCCTGCCGATAACGGCTATAGCTTTAGTCTACCCCAAAAATAAAAAGGATACCATGAAAGTATCCTTTATTGAAGTTGATTTTTATATTGATTGTGTCAAATTCTGTTTTTATATAACTGGATTTTATGATAATTTTATAGTGCAGAAAACCTTTGTTTTATAATGATATTTTTTAGGAGTCAAGAGCGCTAAAGAATACTTTTCCTATATTTCAGCATATTAAATGCACATTCATCTAAGAGTATAGTATCGTTCAAATAATCCTGACCTTTTTTGCATAAATGTATAACCGACAAAACTAGATTGGCCAAATGTAAATACATATTCTGCAAAATAAAGTTTGGATCAATATTACTTTTAAGCTTGTCAGTTGGAAAATGACTGTAGTCATCACCTTGTTTTATTGCTACGGCGAAATATGTATTATATAATATATAAAGCCATGAAACAAGGAGTGGTATATAGAATTTATCTAAAATTTTCTTTCAAAATGAAATTTTCTGTTGATGCATTCATTAAAATCTTTACATCTTGTTTCCATCATATTTATCACCAAATAACTTAATATAAAAATTTATTTTATGTTTTTTTGTACATATCAATTTTGCAAAAATATCCAAATAGTTGTCAATATAAAATTTTTGTTCCTAAACAAAACGCATTGACAGTAATATCCTAAGAAAATACAATCAATACAAAAAGCATTAAAACTGAACAAAACGCATTATTTTTAGGAAAAGCATAAAAAAACGATTTATAGGCTCAGGAGGTCGCGGATATCTTAAAATTATCCAAAAGAGATTATCGAGACCATACCTGACAAGGAATTTGTTGTACGGCAGACCAATCAGTAAAGGATGATGGGAAATGATGTATATACCTGACGAGGTCATTGACAGACTGCTGGCGGAAGATGTGCCCTACATCGACTTGACCACCTGGGTGCTGGGAATCGGCGAACGCACGGGCGAAATCGTTTACTTCACGCGGGAGAGCGCGGTGCTCTGCGGAACCGAGGAGGCGCTGCGCATCATGGAGCGTCTGCATATCGAGGTAGACCTGTCGTTGCCTTCCGGCAGCGAGATCAAGGCCGACGAAGTTTTTTTGCGGGCCCGTGGCCGGGCGGCAGACCTGCATATGGCCTGGAAGGTCTGCCAGAATATTTTTGACCATTGCTCCGCTATCGCCACCAAAACCAGACAAATGACCAAGCTGGCCCGAGCGGTCAATCCCCGCATCACCATCGTTACGACAAGGAAAGGCTTCCCGGGCACAAAGGCTTTGTCCATCAAAGCGGTAATGGTCGGCGGCGCCTTCCCCCACCGTTTGGGGTTGTCTGAAACTGTTCTGGTGTTCCAGCAGCATATGCATTTTATGGGGGGCCTGGACGGCTTTATCGCGTCGGTACCTGATATCAAGCAGCATGTCTGTGAAAAGAAGCTGATCGTCGAAGCCCGGTCTGTGGAGGAAAGCATCAAGCTTTGCCGGGCGGGCGTGGACGGCTTGCAGTTCGACAAGCTGTCTGCTGACGTGTTGGGCGCTGCCGTACCGCAGCTAAAGGCCATCAATCCCCATCTGGTCCTATTGGCGGCGGGTGGGATCACAGAAAAAAACGTGGCGGAATATGCCCAAACAGGTGTTGATGCGCTGGTCACAACAAGCCTTTACAATGCCAAGCCCATTGATATCGGCGTCAAGATCACTGCTTTGGCATAGGTCGCCTCATTGCCTGGTGGAAATATGGGTAAGCTGGTTGTGCGATCACTCTTGAATAACTCATATCATCAGGTTTCTTCATGTATGTAAAGCACCCTTCTTGGATAGGGTATCTCGATGCCTGCTTGCTCCAAGGCGTATTTAAACCGCCTGCGCAGTTCCCTCTCCACAGTCCATTGCTCTCCGGGGATGGATGGGGCGACGGCGCGAATGTTGACTGAGCTGTCGGTCAAATCTGTTACTCCCTGCACCTGGGGTAAATCAACGATAGCTTCAATCTCCCGGCGGGCTTTGACACATTCATTTTGTAAGATTTCCATTGCCCGATCTATGTCTTCTTCGTAAGCAATCCCTACCGTCACCAATGCCAGGATTGGTCCCTTGTTGTAATTGGTTACCTTGGTTATTTCCCCGTTTGGGATAATATGCAGCTGGCCTGTCCACCGCCGTATCTTGCAGGTGCGCAGGCCGATTTCCTCGACCGTGCCGACTACGCCGGCGGTTTCCACAAAATCCCCCACGCCGAACTGATCTTCTAATAAAATGAAAAATCCGCTGATGATGTCCTTGACCAGGTTCTGGGCGCCGAAGCCCACGGCCAGCCCCAGAATGCCCGCGCTGGCCAGAATGGCGCTGGTGTTGATATTGAAAATTTGCAGGATGGTTAAGCCGGCCAGGAAAAAAATGAGGTAGGTCAACACGCTTTGCAGCAATATTTCCAGGGTTTGCGCACGGCGGTTTTCCATAATATTTTCCTTTAGCTCATGACGTTCGAAAAACTGTTGAATGGCCAGTTTCCCGAAATTTATGACAATCCTTGCTCCCACCAGCACACTGATGATTTTCAAAACATTAGCGCCTAAAGATTTTAAATCTCCAGGTGAAATCACCATGACGTTGAATATTTCCAATATGATGATTGCGGCGATAAAATAACCTCCGTACAGGAGCAGCGCTTTCAGAAAAGTTCGCGAAGAGCGGATAAAGTTGTCGGAGAAAATTTGTTTTTCCTTGCCGCCTTCTTTTAAGGTTCTGTCCAATAAATAAGAAAAAAGCTTTATGAACAGATAAGTGGCGAACAGGACCGCCACGGAGAGGAGCAAATTAGTGGAAAAGTAGGTGATTTTTTCAGGCGTAAGCCACCCATTAAAAAAGTTTGCGATTATCTCCCAATATTGTTGCATAACAAGTTTGCCTCGCTTTACTATCTTTTCCGGTATGGGAAGCAGTTAGCCGTCAATTATTTTTGCCCAGACGTTCATGTCTTCGAAACTTCCGCTTATATTGCAATTTTTAATCAGCACCCCGCAATATTCATAGCCGGCATTGGCGAACACCCTGTTCATGCCGGTGGAACTGCTGCGGGCGATAGTATAAAGACACCGGATGCCGTCACTCAATAATCGGGATTCCAATTGGTTTAAAAGACAGCCCGCCAGACCATGTCCTCTCCACCCGGGTGCGGTTGCAAAGTCTGTCACCTCAGCGTTTTTTTCTGCAGGATTCATCTCTGCCGCAGCCGCGGCCACCAGTTCCCGGCCGTGCCAGGCCGTTATATAGCAAACATTGTGGCGCATGGTGCGCTTCAAGTAGCCGGAATCAAAGATCGGAAAAGGATAGGTGGCGAAAACCCTGCTATATAAATTTGCCAGCGCCCCGCAGTGTCCGGTCTGTCCCCATCTCAGCGTAATTCCGGCCGGGAGCGGGCGCTGGCCGCCGCCGTCCTTGCGGGCGAGAACCAATTTTTTGATTTGGTCCAAGTTTTTGCTGTTTGACGGAATTTTCCTTTGCTCGCTCAGAAAACCGGAGAAGAGCAAGGCCGGCTTTTCCCCGGCGAAATAACCGGGGATAGCTGCTTCCAGTTTGACTCCCGCGCCTAAAAAAGAATGTGCCCATTTAAGTCCGGTTTTAAGCCACACTTTATCAAAACCCTGCGCGGCAGCCTTTTCTGAAAGGGTTTGCACCATTGCGGAAGCTCCTTCGTCCAGAGCCAGACTAAAGTTATAGACGGTAATTCTCCGGTTGTACGGTGAAATTAAAATATGGCATTTAAAATAGTGACCTTCTATTATCTCCCATTGATCCGGCTGCACCTGTTCATGCGCTTTTAGGCTATCTGCCATGAGGATCACCCTTAAGTCCGAAAAAGCGTGCCCTGCGAATGTTTCCTTCCGGTATCAGACTGATAGTCCGGTTGTTCGGGTCTACCAGCTTTTGCAGGCCGACCGGTTTATGCTTGACATTGCCGTCCTTGCACAGAGAACAAGCTTTGGAACAGGTTGAGCCGGAGTATGCCGGTTCTTCATAGACACAGATCACTCCTTCATAGTTGCGCAGGATTGTTTTCGTTCCTGTCATAGACAGCTGATAATTCGGCAAAACCGGAATCTTGCCCCCGCCTCCCGGCGCGTCGACCACGTAAGTAGGCACGGCGAAACCGGAAGTGTGCCCGATCAGCGCCTCCATGATTTCTATCCCCTTGGCTATGGGGGTGCGGAAGTGCTCAATGCCCCGGGATAGATCGCACTGGTAGAGATAGTACGGGCGCACACGGTTTTGCACGAGAAGATGCGACAGCTTTTTCATTACCTCTGAACAGTCGTTGATTCCTTTTAAAAGGACTGTCTGATTTCCCAGGGGAATACCGGCGTCAGCCAGTTTCGCCAGGGCCTGGGTGGATTCCGGCGTAAATTCGCGGGGATGGTTGAAATGAGTGTTTATCCAAATGGGGTGATATTTCTTGAGCATCTTCACAAGCTCGTTGGTGATCCGTTGCGGCAGCACCACCGGAGTGCGGGTGCCGATGCGAATTACCTGCACATGGGGGATTGCCCTGACTTTGGCGATGATTTTCTCTAGATGGGCGCAGGACAGAACAAAGGGATCTCCTCCCGACAGCAGGACATCGCGTATTTCAGGGCGGGATTTGATGTACTCAATGCCCCGGTCAATGTCAACCTCGCTGACCCGTCTGTTTTGATCACCAACTTTGCGCTTGCGGGTGCAGTGCCGGCAGTACATGGCACACTCATTAGTAATCAAAAGAAGCACCCGGTCCGGGTAGCGGTGGGTCAATCCCGGCACGGGAGAGTCGGCGTCTTCATATAGGGGGTCGTCCATGTCGCCGCATCCATTAACTAGCTCCTGCAGATTTGGCATGCACTGCAGGCGGATGGGACATCTGGGATCTTCTTTATTGATTAATGAAGCGTAATACGGAGTAATAGACATGGGAAATACTTCGCATGCCTCTTGGATATTCAGTTCTTCGTCATGGTTCAGGTCAAAACATTTTACGAGCTCCTTTACTGAGTGAATCCGTTGCTGCATTTGCCAGCGCCAGTCTGACCAGTCCGCGTTGTTTTGGGTTCTTATAGGCAAAATATTGGTCTTCAATGCCGCACCTCCTAGTTTTCTTCTTCAATAGTAACCGGTTCTGTTGGAAAAACGTATTTTAGGAAGAATAATTAGGAAGTTAATAAAAATAAAATTGGCCGGGAATGCCCAGCCAATAAAATGCTGTCCATTCTTCCCTGTACGCCTGCGAGGTTAGCTGACGGGTTTGGGCTAAGGGCAGCCCTACCGGCCATGGCCGGATTCACCCCTAAAAATTGGTTTCCCCGTTCTTCTCCTTGGAGAAGATTCGGCGTTAACAGAACGGTTTATAATATTTACAATTATTGCTATAATCAAATTATAGCTTATTATTATCATAGAGGTCAAGCAGCTTGCGGGGTTGATAATGCCTGAATTCTGCTGCAGGATGCCTGTCATGGCAACATATTCGGGCTATAACGCAATGGACGGCTTATATTTCATTAAGCGCTTTGCGTACTTGTCCGATCAAGCGCACATAGTCCAATGGTTTTGTTACAATCTGGAAGACATTCGCTTCTATAAAATGTTCATGGAAATGTTCATCTTCAGCAATGGCGAAAGTTTTCGCCTGAGGCCATGTCCGGCTGATTATCTCAATATTTTGGGGTTCGGAAATAATTTTATCCGCTATTAAGACTGCCGGACAGTAGCGCTCTTTCAACAGCAGCGCTTCACTCAAATCAGCGGCTGAAATAACGCTGAAGCCGGCGGTACGGAGCGCCTGTTCGGACGGATAGCGTAAAAGGTTGTCCGCCACGGTAACCAGCACATCAATATCGGTTGTTTTTCCATCTTGCCTGGCGTAAAACGGAAGCGTCACCTGGCAAATCGCCCCGCCGCCGGGAGCGTTTTCAATAGTTATATTGCCTCCGTGATTGTGCACAATCGCCTGAGCCACGGGCAGCCCCAGTCCCGTGCCGCGCTCTTTGGTGGTAAAAAACGGCTTGAATAAATTTCCTGAGACCTTGGCGGACAAGCCCGGCCCGTTATCCTTAATTGTTAATATTACATTGTTTCCGGATTTGGATAAGTTTAACAAAACACGACCCCGCCGCCCCGCCGCGTCTAAGGCGTTGCGGACTAAGTTCAGCACCGCCTGGGTAAACTGGCCGGGGTCCGCGTTGATCATGGGGATTTCTTCTGTTTTAATAAAAATATCTGCCTCGTAATTGTTTGCCTCACTCTTTAGCAAAGGCGTTATTTCCTGCAGGAAAGCCGCCAGGTCCAAGGGCTCGGTTGTCATCTCGGCGGGTCTCCCGAGAAGCAGAAACTCGTTTAAGAGGTTAGTAACCCGGTCAATTTCCCGCAGGATAAGGTCGGCGTATCCTTTTACCTGTTCCGGTTTTTCTTTTCTGCCGATTAATTGGAGCATTCCTTTAGCCGCGCCCAGGGGATTCCTCAGTTCGTGGGCCAGGGATCCCGCCAGGGCGGCTGTTACGGCCAGCCGTTCCGCTCTCCGCGCGGCCTCCTGCCAGTTGTGATGATCAGTTCTGTCATCGACTAAAACGAGCCACCCGGCAATCTGCTCATCATCAAGGAGGGGGCTGACCTGCCAGTTCACCCACCGCAATTCCTGTTTTTGGATTAAATTGTCCATGTGTCCGCTCACACGGCGGCTTGTCTTCTCTTGAATACAGGCGGACCAAGGCCCCGGCGCGGCGTCAGCCGGCTCCCCGATTAAGTTTGGCGCTTTTCCTTCCAGGAGAAGTTCCGCGGCGTGGTTGACATAGGTGATAATGCCGTCTTTGCTGACCAGCACGACGGCGCTTCCAACAGCGCCAAGAATCATTGGCAGCTGCTTGTGCAACAATTTGAAAAGGTGGTCTATCTCTAAAACCAAAGTGCATTCCTGGGCCATCAAATTTAGCAAGTCTTGCGTTTGTTTGCC
Source organism: Pelotomaculum terephthalicicum JT (assembly GCF_022410535.1). Taxonomy (GTDB): domain Bacteria; phylum Bacillota; class Desulfotomaculia; order Desulfotomaculales; family Pelotomaculaceae; genus Pelotomaculum_D; species Pelotomaculum_D terephthalicicum. The sequence goes on along the minus strand of NZ_JAKNBL010000013.1, from coordinate 72,857 downwards.
GTCGGCCGGGGCGAAAACACCCAGCCGGACCCGGTTTTCGCCATTGCTTATTTCTGCTGTGTCCGCGTGGCCGGCATGACTGGCGATGTGGTTTTTGACCCTTTGTTCATCCCCTTTAATGAGCAGGCCGCCGGAAACTTCCGCGGTGCCGTATTCTATCCAACTGCCCTGGGCGTCCGACAGGATGATCAAGGCGCTCAGGATGAGGTCGAATACTTGCGCCAATATGTTCTCCTCGCCGTTGAAAAGCGACAGGACGATGTTTTTTACCTGGCGCAGGGCGGAAAGCTGCAGGGACAGTCTGCCGCCCTCAAATCCTTCATTTAACGCGTGCCGGAAACTCGTTAAAAGTTTTTGAGCCAGCACGGCCCGTTCCAGCAAGGTAGGATGCGCCGCCTTTTTGCAGCATGTTAATTCCCCGGCGACCACGTAGAGATTGCCGTGACAGGGATCTCCGCCGAGTGGCGCGACGACGAGTTTTGCACCATTTATATCTAATTCAACAATTTCATTTTGTGACTTAATTGAGATAATGATATCCGGCAAATTGATGTCGGCGATTGGAGTCCGGCAGGCCGGGCAGTATGGCGGGTGATGGAATGATCGGGAAAAATCATTTCCATATTGAATAATTAAGGTGAGGTTTAACTGCAGTCCCGCCGCCGTGCTTTCCAGAAAGCTGGTCCAGCGTTTTGATTCCCAATATTTTTTGACCCTGGCTAAACTGCCCATGCAATAATTGTCCTCCTCGTTTTTGTCCAAAATGCTTATTCCTGTCGAAACTCTTTCCGGCACTTAAGACTCACCAGCATATACCTTGAGCTGTTCTGTCAACTGGCTGGCGATCTGAATACCAACCAGGCGTCCAAGTGTGGCGACAATGGACATTAAAAAGAAGTGGGCAATCTCCTCGGTTTTTTCGGGACTCAGCTGCTCAAGCCGTACTAAAGAAATACCTTCTTCTGAAAATTCTATCAAGGCGGCTTCCTCATATTGCTGCCTGGTTTTCCACCGGGCATGTTCCAAAACCAGGAGCATCGCGTGAATGCCGATCGCCTGGGTGACAGACTGAAATATTTCCATGGTCATTTCTTTATATCTATGCATAATTTAATACCTCCAAGACGCCAAAACAACATTGTTTTCGACATGTTTTTCTTATATCCTGCCTTGAAGCTTAGATTAAAAAAAATAATAAATATAAACAGCGGCAACAGGTTCCGACAAATTTCTGAAAAGCTGTGTGGTAATATTAATAAAACAGGTATTATTTAATAAATCTTGGAGGGATTGGTATGGCATTGGTGATGATAATGGAAGATGAGCCCAATATTACTCTGGTTCTTGAGATTGCGTTAACTGAAGAAGGCAATGAAGTGATCTCAGTGCCCAACGGTTTGTTGGGACTCGAGCGTTTAAAACAAAAACCTGTGCCTGAAATAATCTTTGTCGATCTGAACATGCCTGTTTTAGGCGGACGGGCTGTGATAGAAAAAATAAATTCCGATCCCAATCTCAGGCAAATACCGGTTGTGATCATTTCAGGCTGTCTGCCGGAGCTGGATAATATGCCGCCGCGCGGGAGTTATAAAGCGTTAATCAGCAAGCCTTTCGATTTGGACGAGATTATCGATATGGTAAATGATTTACGCAATGTGTCTTGACTGTCAAACATTTGTTTGCTACAATACCCTTAGAACATATATTCGAGGGGGTATTTAAATGTCCGCGTATACATACAGCCAGCGCGCTGCTGAAAGCATGGTCGAAGGTAATAGTCTCTTTAGCGTGCGCTGTCGTAAAAAGTTGAAGTACCTTATTCGCAGACATTTCTTAAAGAATGAGTTCCTTTACGGCACTATTTTATGGTTTCTGATTATTTTTACCTTGACGCAAGCTTATCTGTGGCGTGTTGGGTATTAACGGAGAGGTGTAAAATTAACCGGAAGAGGATAAAAGCATTTATAAACTTGGGCGTGAAAAAGCCGTTATTGCCACGGCAACAGCCATTCGGCGGGCACACGGGTGTTCATGGCCGGTGCGGGACACCGTCGCCCGGATTAACCGCATAAAATTTTTTTAACCAGGTGACTTATGTCTTCTAGGGCAAAAGGTTTTGCGATATAGTATTGCTGAGGGGTTTTCTTTTTTTCCTTGAGCACTGTATCCAGTTCCGTATATGCCGTCATCAGCACTACCGGTACCCCCGGGGCCAACTTCCCGATTTCTTCGAGAGCTTCGATACCGTTCATGCCCGGCATTTTAATATCCAGCAGGATTAACGCCGGCCTTTTCGCGCGGACTTTCCGGAGCCCTTCTTCACCGCTGGAAGCGGTTTCCACCACGTAGCCCTCTTCACTGAACAGCTCGTTTAATAAAGCGCAAATTCCTTTATTGTCATCAACGATAAGGAGATTTGAGGCATTTTCTTTCATGAATCTACATCCCACCCATGCAATTTTGATGACGTGGAAATTTCCGCGTCTCGCAGTGAAGATTTTCCCCGAAGCCTGTCCGTATGAGCCGCGATTTAAAAAAAAACACCTTACCGTGAAATAAGGTAGTTGTTTGTCTTTAGATATTCACGATAGTCCAACCATCTTGCTGAAAGCCTTAGATCCGTAATTTGGCGCCCCGGTCTTTCGACTGATTTGCCATTTTCTTTTTTCCTGAGTGTATTATAAATTGTGAGGCAGCCATTGTAAATGGGACGATTGTCCTAAATAGGACTATTGTCCTATCGACAGGACTTTTGTCCTGCGAAACGAAGCAGACGAGGAATCCGGCCGGCGGTGTAGAATAATACTGTACAGCCGGGTTCGGTGATTATGTGCCGAAAACCCGGTTGCCGCATGGGCGTGATGGCGCTGGCAGATGTTATGTCGGGAAATCGGGTCATATGATTTTGATTATTGTAAAGAAGGGGTCAGGTTTGATGTTATTAAAGCTGGGATTTTTGTTCGTGTTGATTCTATTCCTGCTCATTTTTGGAATTGTAGCCATGGTTTTCTTATTTATTAGAAAACGGTTTCGTCGTTGGCATCATATGCGTTACGCCGTGCCTCACAGTCATTTTTCATGGGATGATTATGACCGGGACGGTGATGATTACGGCGGCAGGGATTAGGTTTATTGTGCCGCCGGCCGGCTATGCGGCAGACTGTGCCAGCAACAAAGGGTTTGCCTATGGCAGGGGGGCAATCAGTCTGCCGGAGTCGGTAAGGGGATGAACAACGAACCGGCTACGAAATGCTGGCTCCTATTACAAAGCTGAATGTAATGGAAAACACCAGTGACAGCAGGCCGACCGCCGTGTTGCCCGAACCAATTTCTTTGTTGACGTTCAAGCGTGGCGTCAGCCATTCAAAAAGCAGGTATACCAGAATTAATAGGACAAGGCCAATCGTCCCCCAGAGGATGGTTTCCCCGGCGGCGCTGTTTGACATTATGGCAAAGCGCATGATGTTTCCCACCCCAAAGATCTTGCCTCCCAGGGCCAGGGCGGCGGCTATGTTGCCCTTGCGGATTTCTTCCCAGTCATTGTATCTGGTGATTGCCACAAAAACCAGGATGGTTAGTAATATAATTAATGAAGCGACAAGCAGGCAAATCAGTGATGATTGGATCTGTTGCGAAAACATGTTTTGCTTTCACCTCCTTCCTTAGAACACATGGTCTCAGGTGCTTGTTACGGGAAGAAAATAAGCGAGATCGCCGGTTATGGCTTCTCCCACCCGCAGCAGCACCCCGCTGAATTCTCCCCCGATAAGAAAACTTCCCACCAGCAATCGCCCGGTGAATTCACCCGACCATGTGCTGATTGTGTGGATCGGAAGGGTGACTCTTTCCTGGTAAACCAGGTCGTTTATGTATTCTTGGTTTTCCACAAGAGCTTCTATTTCACCTTGTTCGTCATAGAGGCACACACCGCCGCCTTCGCGGCCAAAAGCCGGTTTGACCGCGTGCGGCCGGCCTTTGAAATAAATGTTGTCCAGGTAGACCGGCAAAAAGTAGCGGGTGATAATTTCTTGTTCGGCTTTATTAAAAAAGTGCGTATTTTTATATAGTTCCCAGATAATTGCCAGCATGACTTTTGACTGGGCCACAAATGCCGAGGGGGGATTCAAAAGATCAAGCTTGCTTTTGGCTGCCAGTTCGAGCAATTTTATCCCGTCAATCTCCCTGGCAAACCACTCAACCGGGTAAAGCCGGTAAAGCAGGTCGATCCGGTTTCCCCGGTCGTCCGCAACCCTGTCGGCGGTTACCCTTATGCTATCTAGCGGAACGTATTTAGCCGGCAGGCCGGAAAACGCCAACTCGGCTAAAACAGTGCCTTTGTCTTCCTGGTGCCAGCCCAGTGAAGTAAAAATAATATTTTCATATTTCTTTGAGATGAATTGGTGAAAAGCTTTTTTTACATTGCCGGCAAACATTTCATTCGGGTTTTTCACGTGGCGTAATTTGGTGATTAAGGCATTCAGTTCACTTGCCTCGACAACTCCGGTGGGGGTGTCGGAGTTGAATTCCAGTAATTTTATTTCCGCGTTTTCGCCGGCTCCGTTGACTGCGAAATCAAACCGGCCGATTACCGTGACGGGCATATGCGGATCATATGCCAAGCGGCAGAACTCTATCGCTGTTTCAGGAATGCCCAATAAACGGAGAATCTGAGCGCTGTTCAAGGCGAAGTCGACAGCTTTTTGATAAATCTTGCCGCAGGCCTCTGTCGCCGTTTTTATCTCGGTTAACAGTTCCTTGCTTATTGCAAGCGGCTCTATAGTGGCGTATTGACAGTTGTGCATAACGCCCCAGTTAAAAAAATGCAATGCGGGGTGGTCCATGACCGCTTTCCATTTTTCATAATGCAATTGATCCGTTATAGAGAGCGGCTGGTTTGCCCGGCTGTTCAAGAAGAAACACTTCCTTTGGCTGACGAGCCCAGCCCCTTTGAAGAGGACGATGTTATCTTTGACTTGCCGCCGGAGTGTATTTTGCCGGTATGAATAAAATGGCCGTCGTCATCATAGTAGCCTTCGTCATCATAGTAGACATCTTCCTGCTGCTCCTCTTCCTCCGCCGGAGGATCGTTGGATGCCGTCTGGCTGCACCCGGTTAAAGCGATGATGCCGGCCACGAGAACACCTAAAAGTTTTTGACGGTTCATTGATACACCAACTCCTATCAAGAGTTTTATTCGATAAAATACCTGGGTAATCCTTTAATATCAATAAAAATGCGCAAAAAAAAATACCCGGCTGCCCGGGTACCATAGAAAAGGAGAGGAATGAGGGTTTTCAAGCAGTATTTTAAATTGATTAAATTACTAGAATATTATGAAACTTTATTTAATTATAACAGGGGATGGTAAACAAATCAATAGGAATATTACATATTATTCTGAAAAGTTTTACGATTAATTCCGATTTTTTGTTTGTTAAAATTTATTTCATTTTTATTGCGCCTTTTTTCCGAATCATTTATAATGTTTTAGCGGGGGTGGGAAATTTGAAGAAACACATTAAAACCTTGAACAGCACCCGGTTGCCGGCAACTATTAAGGATCGCGGCTGTGGCGAGTGCCAGACCTCCTGCCAGTCAGCCTGCAAGACTTCTTGCACAGTCGGCAATCAGGTCTGCGTAAAAGAGAATGAAAGATAAAAAGAACCTTGTCCCGCCGGGATGAGGTTCTTTTTCTAAATGAGTGCATAGGTTCATTATTAAGCCGTACAAACATGGTTGCATATTGGCGCGAAAGCGCTTGGAGCGCGCCATTTTTTAAAGGCGCGGGAAGCGGAAATGTCCGGTTGATTGTAAATAGCCCGGTCAATTAAGCCAACAAAGTGGAATATTCTCAAAATTCTCATTCTGCGGCTGTAATTGGGCCGTTTTCTATTTTATTAATTAGTTTACCAGGATTAATAGTATATGCTATAATCTTTGTGGTTTTTCCCAAATCAGGGCTGGTTGATTTCAGCATGCGGAAAGGAGTTGAAGCAGTTGCCGCAATTTCATGAAGGCTTGCGGCGCCTTCCGGGGCTAGGGGAGTCTCTGAACGGTTTGAAGCGGTGGCTTTCCAAGCAGTCAGTCGCCTGCCAGTTAGGGTTGGGCGTGGCGTTGTATTTTATCCTGGCGATAACGGCTTACGGTTTTTTGGGAGGGAACGCCTGCGCCGTGACTGTCGATGGGAAAGTGGTAGCTGTTGTCGCTCACGAGAATGACGCGAAAAAAGCCCTGGGCGAGTTGATTGAGTTAAAATCCGAACAGGCCGGCACGGCCTTGACGGTTGGAGAAAAAGTCTCATATAACGGAGTGCGGGTAAAGGAAGAGGAAATATTAGACTGCGAAGCTCTGAAAGATGTTTTGAGCAAGACCTTGTCATTTAATGCAAAAGGCGCTGTGATCGTGATTAACGGGGAGGATAAGCTGTGCCTGAAGCAAAAGGACGACGCGCAGAAACTGCTTGACTGGCTTAAATCTGTATATCCCGCTGAGCCGGGAGAACAAGTTGGCTTTAAGGAAAAAGTTGAGTTGACGGAAAAACCTGTTAAGGCGAGTGATCTGCTTGAGTTTGACGTTGCCAGAGATGTGGTTTTACTGGGGACAAGTGAGATTAAGCAGTATACGGTTAAAGAAGGGGACACTGCGTGGGATATTTCCGCGGCGTTCGATATTCGTCCTGAACAGCTGCAGGCGAGCAACCCGGGTGTGGATACTTGGCGTCTGAGTATTGGACAGGTGCTGAAACTCAGCATGGAGGTGCCGCTGATCACTGTCGTGGCGACCCGGCAGGAAACTGTCGAGGAAGAAATGCCGTACCAGGTTGAGGAAAAGAAGGACGACAGTTTATTGCCGGGAGAAAAGAAGATTATCCGCCCAGGGGTGCCCGGTCAAAGAATAGTAACCTATCTGGTTACCAAAGAAAATGGATTGGAAACAGGCAGGGAAATCTGTGAGCAGAATATAATACGCGAGCCAGCAAGTGAGGTAGTTGTTAAAGGATCTCAGATAATGCTCGCTTCCCGCGGCGCGGCGCGCGTCAGTTGGCCTTGCGGCGGCGGCATCGTTTCGCCGTTCGGCATGCGCGGCGGCAGGATGCATGAGGGGATCGATATTGGCGCGGACTACGGCGACCCGGTTGCCGCCGCTGCGGGCGGTACGGTGACAGCCGCCGGCTGGGACGGCGGCTACGGCAAAGCGGTGGAAATATCCCACGGCAGCGGCGTGGTAACCAAATACGCGCACCTTTCCACAATCAATGTTGCCGTCGGCCGGTCGGTTGACCGGGGGGAGCTTATCGGGAAGGTAGGATCGACGGGTTATTCCACCGGACCGCACTTGCATTTTGAAGTGATCATCGACGGGCAGCAGCGCAACCCGGTCAATTTTTTACCATGATCTAACTATTGGGGCCGCACGGGCATATTACCGGGCGGCTCTTTTTATTATTCATGAAAATACTTGTCAACATTTAATGTGATGTTATAATACAAGTTGATCTCTAAAAATTTGGGGTGAGAAAAATTGTACCTTAACAAAGCTATCAAGAAAAATAAATTTCAAAAAATTGTTTTTATCACGATCACTGTTTTAATTGCTGTTGGACTGGTGTTTCCGCTGGCGGGGCTTTTTCAAGAACAGCCGGCTGGCAACGGGCTGCCAGACACGGAGCAGACCGGACAGACAGCCCTGGATGATCTGCCCGCCCTTGAGGCCAGGGCTAAAGAAAACCCGCGTGATACAGCTGTTCTGATGGAATTGGGTGAGGCGTACATCCGTGCCGGCAAGCCGGACCAGGCTGTTAAGACCTATGAACAGGTGCTTGCCGTTGAGCCCAATAACATCACGGTCCGTTTAGAAATGGCATATATTTATTATTTTACCAGCCAATATGACCTGGCTATAGGCCAGCTGAACGAAATAATTAAGAATAACCCGGACAACGGGGAAGCCCACTTGATCTATGGTTATGTGCTTGGCCAAGGGAAAAAAGATTACGCGGCGGGCATCCAGGAGCTGGAGAAGTTTATCGCCCTGGCCAAGCAGGGAACAGATGTTGAGCACGCCAAGCAGGCAATTGAGGAATGGAAGGCGCTGGCAGCTCAAGAACAATGATATGGCGGTATACCCGGCGGGAATCCAATGCGGCTTAACGCGTATGTTCCCGTCTTTTTTATTTTGCCCTCCAGCTATTTCCGCTAGGAAGGGCCTCATTCGGACTTTATAATTAATTAATTAATCAAATGATTTATTGATGTCGAGTGCCGCAATTTAGGCGGCGGTTCGAGGGGTAGGGGAATATACTATGAATAAGCTGCTGGGGTTTTTCACAACCGCTGTTATTATAGTGACGGCACTGTTCTTGAAGCTCCCCGCCGGCGCGAAATTCTATGGCTATGGAGCAATCAGGGAACTGATGAAGACCCACGCGGTCATTGGGACATGGGGGATGGATAAAATTTCCTCGGAGCATTTTTATATCCGGTTTTTGCCGGATAAACGCGCTGAAGCGGAACTGGTACTCGCCGTGGCGGAGCAGTTTTATGGCCCGGTAAGGGCTGATTTTGGCTATTCCACGCGTGGCAAGATTCCAATTATTCTTTATTCCTCCAAGGAAGAATTAAATAAAAGTTTCGGCTGGGAAGCAAAAGAAAGCGCCATGGGTGTTTATTGGGCCGGCACAATCAGGGTGCTTTCCCCCGCAGTTTGGGCCGGCGGTGTTGAGCCGGAGCGGATTAAAGAAAAATTCATTTCTTCCGGGCCAATGGCGCACGAACTCACTCACTTAATGGTGGATTACCTGACCGGGGGCAATTACCCGCGCTGGTTTACCGAAGGTGTCGCGCAATACGAAGATTATAAGCTGACCGGGTTTGTCATCGGCGACCAGGCGGGTTTACCGGGACAACAGCATTACTCCATAGAGGAATTGGAAGCTGATTTTGACAGCCTGCCGGAACAAGCCCAGGCGTACAAGGATTCGTTTGCAGCGGTGGACTATATCGCGCAAAAATACGGAGAAGACGCTTTGCGCGAATTAATCGATGAACTGGGCCGGGGGCACAGCTTGAGCCAGGCTATGGAGAATGTTTTAAATGTAGACATGTGGCAATTTGGATATAATTGTCATAATTGGCAGGTTTCCTTTGCTAAATAAATAATTGAAATGTAACAGGGATTACATTTTTTTGGGCGAATATTTTTATTATTATTTATATAGGTTTTTCTACGTGTACTATTAGGAGGAACATATGGACAAGATTGTTATTACCGGGGGAAAGCCACTGCGGGGAAAGGTGAAAATTAGCGGCGCAAAAAACGCTTCCCTGGCTATTCTGTGCGCTACCATATTGTCCCGGGGAGAAATAGTACTGGAGAATATTCCCGATATCAGCGATGTGCGGGTAATGATAGATATAATCAAAAGCATGGGCGCCACAGTGTCCTGGGAAAGTGCCGAAGCGCTCAAGATTGTTACCTCTGAGCAGGTCAATTTTGAAGCTCCTTACCACCTGGTAAAGAAACTACGGGCGTCGAACCTCCTCCTCGGACCGGTGCTGGCCAGGTTTGGCCGCGCGCTGGTTGCCCTGCCGGGCGGCTGCAACATCGGGTTGAGACCGATGGACCTGCATTTCAAAGGCCTCGCCGGGCTGGGCGCGGAGCTTGTCATGGAACGCGGCTTCGTGCGCGGCAGTGTTGACGGAAAATTGAAGGGAACCAGGGTTTACCTTGATTTCCCCAGTGTGGGAGCGACGGAAAACATAATGATGGCGGCTTGTCTCGCCGAGGGACAGACGTTGATTGAGAACTCGGCCAAGGAGCCGGAAATCGTTGACCTGGCCAACTTCTTAAATACCATTGGAGCGAGAGTGCGGGGCGCGGGTACAGATGTGATAAAAGTCGACGGTGCGCCCAGCCTGGAAACCGATGGGCGATACTCGGTGATTCCCGACCGGATTGAAGCGGGGACCTTTATGGTGGCCGCGGCCGCAACGGGCGGAGACGTTACTCTGGAGAACCTGATTCCGACCCACCTGGAGCCTTTGAGCGCCAAACTGCGGGAAGCTAATGTCGATGTTTTCGAGAAGGAGGACACTCTCAGGGTGACGGCCGGAAAAAAACTCCGGCCCATTGACATCAAGACGATGCCATATCCCGGTTTTCCCACCGATATGCAGTCCCAGTTAATGGCAATGCTTTCTGTTGTGCCCGGCACCAGCATGATTGTGGAAAATATATTTGAAAACCGGTTCATGGTGGCAAATGAACTCAAGCGCATGGGCGCGAGGATAAAGATAGAGGGAAGAATGGCGGTGATCGAAGGTGTGCCGGCTTTGCACGGCGCACAGGTCAAAGCCACGGACCTACGCTCCGGCGCCGCGCTAATCGTGGCCGGGTTGCTGGCGAAAGGCGACACGGAAATATCAAACGCCGTTTATATTGACCGGGGTTACAACAACCTGGAGGTAAAGCTGAATTCCCTCGGGGCTAAAGTTTGGAGAAAATGAGCGCATGCAACATATCGCCATCCTTGCCGTTGGCCGTCTGAAAGAGAAATATCTGACCGTGGGTGTGGGGGAATACCTGAAAAGAGTGTCCCCTTACGCCAAAGTGGCATTATACGAGGTGGAAGACGAGGGCATACCGGACAATCCTTCCCCGGACGCGCGGCGAAAGGTCCGGGAAAAAGAAGGTGCGCGTTTGTTGAACCATTTGAGGCCGGGCACCTTTTTAGTGGCTCTGGACAAAAATGGGGAATCAAGATCTTCAGAAGAAATGGCGGCACTTTTGGATGAACTGGCGCTGGCGGGCAGGAACGACCTGACCTTCGTCATCGGCGGCTCGCTCGGATTATCACCGGAGATCGTACGGCGCGCCGATTTGCGCTTGTCATTTTCGCAGCTGACATTTCCTCACCAGTTGTTCAGGCTGATCTTGCTGGAGCAGCTTTACCGCTGGTTTAAAATCAGCCGGAGCGAACCGTACCACAAGTAACGCATAATTAAAATGTTAATAATCCTTTTAAGTTTTATTGGGAAGCGACGTAAGTATTAAAGGCCGCCCGGGTGATAGAGGCGGCCTTTACTGAACGCAGGCTGAGGTGGTTTCCATGGCCTGCATTTATTTATTACTTCGCAAGTGCCGCCTGAATTCAGGGGTATGATTTTCAGGATTTTTATTTTTTGCCGCTGTCTTTTTTCTTGGTGCTTTCAGCTATGTCTTTGGCAGCTTTGTTAATGTCGTAGGAATCGCGGTCTAGGGGCTTGTCCTTGTAAGGAGTAGTGATAAGTCTGATCATGTTTGAACACCTCCATAATGAATTATTTCCACGACAACTGTAGCATATACTATACAGAGGTGTGTCGCTGTGAACTTATCGCCTGATGTTGCCGAGATTGCTTTAGCTATCTACAGCAAAGGCAAAAAATTAAATCCAGGATTGACTGAAGAAACATTTTTTCGAGAGATATTGGCCTTTTGGCTGGAACAATATGAACGTCCGGAATGTCAACCTGCTAATATAAAGAGCAACGTTAAGCTTTGTAATCGGTTAAAACTGATATTTAAAGCCCGCGGCAAAACTATTACAGAGGTCGCGGCCATGATCGGAATCGACCGCCCCCACCTTAGCAATATCGCAAACGGCAAAGTAGAACCTTCCGTCACTGTCGCGTTACTGTTGGAGCAGGCAGTTGGCGCAAAGTTACAAGAATTGTTTTACCTCAAGCCCATTAATAAGGAATAAAATACCTTGTTGATGGGTTTTTTATTTTAGAATATTGGACAAACAAATACTCGTATAATTTACAAAACAAATTTCGTAGGCAACAACAAACAGGAGGTGAACCCTGGAATTAACGATTTTGAGATTTAGGCTGACAATTTAAATGATTTAATAAAGGAGCTGAGCAACAAGTGAGAATTATAGCATGGCATGTTAGGGGTAAAGGTGCAAAATTTAAGTTGGAGCATACCTGGTGGATATCAGCTATTGTGAATTACTTCGGAAAGAAATATCCTCCGGGTGGATTTCCGGTGCTGGCCGCAGCGGTGACCGGGGATAAAATGAGCCAGGACGCTGTGGCAGGCGCAACTTTCGGTCCTGGCGGACCCGGGTTTGTGTTGCTTCAAATTTTACTCCTGACAGTGGTTGGTTATATGATTGACCGGATTGCTTCAGCGACCGGCCATAAACAGCTTGGCAGCATGGCGAAAACGGTGACTCTGCTTTCATCTATCGGGCTGATGATTGGGACCATGGGAAAGGTGCTGCGGAAGATTTGGGAGTTAACCGGTTAATACGCCGTTGGTGCGCAGGCAATGTTTGCCCGTTTTTTAAGACGGGTTTTATTTCTCTCTGCCCTGCTCTAAGGAGAGGGCTTTTTTGTACACAAAATGTTCAAATAATTTTCATGGAATTCACAGACAGCACTCAGCTTGGTTTAAGTAAATGGTATTAATATAAAAATCAACAAATACAAAAAAAACCGGCCGGCCGCCGGATTATATATAGCTTTTAAATTTAACATAAGGAGTGATACCATGCGTAAATGTTTTCTGCTTGTCCTCGTTTTGTTTGCTACGTTTTCCTTTGCTGGTTTAGCCCAAGCTGCGCCTCGTGTAGTTCTTGACGGGCAGGCTCTTAACTTTGATGTTCCGCCGACTGTTGAAAACGACAGAACAATGGTTCCTCTCCGGGCGATATTTGAAGCTTTGGACGCGGAAGTCAATTGGGACGATGCTACACAGACGGTGACGGCAAGGAGGGATAATACTGAATTAAAGCTGGCTATAGGCGGCAAGGCGTTTAAAAACGGCACACCTGTCAACCTGGATGTGCCGGCAAAAATTATCAACGGTAGAACTATGGTTCCGCTGCGCTTTGTTTCAGAAACGATCGGTTGCCAGGTTTCCTGGGATGATGCCACCCAGACTGTGAGCATCACAAACGCAGGCGGAAAAAATAACTTCAAGGTCAATGCTAATGAGTCAAAATCTTTTATTCATAGATTTCAGCAACGTGACAATAATGTCAGCAATGATGCCAGCATAAAAGATATTGAAGATACGCTCAATGATTATTTTGAAGATGGCGGAAATGATTATTTCGCTGACGACGGTATAGATGTGGCAATAAGCTTGGCTGGTGACGAGGATGATTTGGCATATGCAATTAAGCTTGATTTCAGCGATGCAGACGTTCACGATGATTTAACAGAAGTCAGCGCGAATAAAATAAAAACATTTTTAGACGCTGTAAGATCAAAAATTTATACTGAGATTGATGGAACCGGTTACGAAGACGCAGATATTACTGGAAAGCTCGTTGATAATGATCAGGCGAGTTATTATGTCAGGTATAATGGCAGTTCGTATACCTTCAGCTGGGATTGAGTTTTGCCATAATGTCTCCGGAACATGCTCCGAGGAAGTATTCTTTATGTCGGCAGACACCCAAATCCAGTCAAGGTTTGGGATTGGGCTAACACTAAAGTAGTAGATAATTTAACCAAGAGGATTATTGTTTAATCACATAATCAATAATACAATTGTAATAATACAATTAGAAGAACCTTTTTGCGCTTTAGCCACTCCTGAGAGTGGCTTTTTTCTCTCCTGCATTACTGAAGCCGTAAAGCAAGGTTGCCAGTCAATTGTCGACAGCTGCAATATCTACTTGTTCGTCAATTTTTTGGCTATAGATTTTTCCTGACCAGCCGGCCACCAACTGGCAATCCTGGACGCTACATTCGGGATAGCCCGTACAAAATGTACTTACCAGCCTGTTTTGGGTTATGAGACTGCCAAGATTTTTAATTTTAAGAAACCGGAGTTCTTGGCTAACTTTTTTCCCAAGTATTTTGCAGTCAACATCTCTTCTGAGCGTAATCTTTTCGTCCAAAAAATCACCCTTTCAAATAAGGCATATTTCGACAACTCAAGAAATGCTTTATTCAACAGAAGTGAATGGGAATCCTGCCAGGATGGAAGCTATTTCAGATGACAGCCTGAGCTGCGCCGAAGCAAATGAAGACATAGGTCCAGCCCAGGATTTTCTGAAAGGCGATGCAAACCTAGTCTTTCTGCCTAATATATTCAAGTTGATTTTCAATGTAGCCTAACCGGTGCTTAATTATCAAAACCGAACACGTTGGATAGCTTTGATTACCGGTCGACTTCCTTATTTCGTGGTCGTACCAAGCACAATCAGGTGTACAGTCCTTACCTAAAAGCGGGCATAATTTGTTGTCCGGCATATATGTTTCCCTCCCTTCCTCGAATTGGTAATATAGACAATTACCATACTTCGACATAAAGGGAGGAAATCCTGTATATGTTTTCCAAAAGAGGCGGGCAATTGCTGCAGAATAATTAATGGCTCAGGATCAGAGCGCTTCCGGGATAAAAGGAATTTGTAGAGAAGCATGGGTGGCTTTTGGGAAATCTCATTAACATTAAAATAAAGGAGTAAACTTTTATGCAACGAAATAAATATTTAATGTGGAAAGGGGGGAACGATAATTTTTGGTTTTGGAATAAACAATAAGACGGTAAAAGAACTTCGGAAAAACCAGGGCTTGACAGTCAAAGAACTGGCGCAAATTTTAAAATTGGATACGGTGGATATTTTGAAAATTGATGATAAAAGGGTTAGAGATTTGTCAGAGCCCCTAAAAACAAAAATTATTCCCATATTAAGGGGGGATTATCTTGAGAAAATACCCTGGTTATAAAGTTTTGGCTAATCCTGGCTATTGCGAACGCGGCGGATACTAAAGAATAGCTTTCCGCCGTTTTTTTATTTGGAAAAATATTTAACTGTTGAATCAAATCGTCCAGTATGATATATAAAAGATACAATGCATGCTTTAACTAATTGATTATAAAATTGGAAATTGAAAAAGTGGTAAGGGGGAATCACTATTTTGCTGAGAGATAAGAGAAGGGGTCTTTTGATTTTAGTTCTGGCGGCGGTTTTATTAACGGCCGGAGCTTTGACCTCGGAAGCGACGAGCGGCAAACTGGTGGATATAGAGGGGCATTGGGCGCAACAGGCCATATCGGAGATGTACGCTGGTGAAATTATTTCGGGTTATCCCGGCGGGTTGTTTCAGCCTTATAAAAGTGTCACCAGACTTGAGGCCGTGGCCATGTTAATCCGGGTGCTTGGACTGGAGGAGCAGGCGAAAGAGAAGGAAGGGGCCGTTGTGGATTATCAGGTGCCTGCCGTATACTGGGGCAGAGGCTACCTGATTATGGGCGTCCAGCTGGGGATGCTGGACAAGGATTACTTGACCCAGCTCGGGCCGGCCGAGCCGGCGACACGGGCGGAAGTGGCCGTACTGGTTTACCACGCCCTGAAACTCAGTGAGGATGAAAGCACCCTCACCTTTGACGACGCCGGCGATATTCCCCAGGCATACCGGAGCTATGTGGCCGCGGTGGTCAAGAGCGGGCTCATGCAAGGGCTCCCCGGCAACGTGTTTAAGCCGAATGACGAGATTAACCGGGGACAAATGGCTGTTCTTTTGTCCCGGATTTTAGAAGTTAATTATGGTGGTTCGGAAATCCAGGCCAGGCGTTACAGCGGCACTATTACGGACATTTTATCCCTGGACCAGTCCGGCTGGGAGGTTTCTATCGACAATAACATTAGAAAAAACACTGCTCCCGAATGCGAGGTGTTCCTCGACGGAAAGACCTCGCACCTGGCCGATCTCCAGGTGAATGACAAAATCAACCTGATTTTGAATAAGAACGAGCAGATTGTCTTTATCAACGCGACGAGGTCTGCTGAGACAAATACCAGCACGAGTGTCGAGATAAACGATACGGCGAGCTACAAAGGCAAGGTGGAGTCCGTGCTTGCGGTGGGGGCGGAATACTGGCTCGGCATCACTTGTTCCGACGGTACTAAGATAACCCGTCCGGTGACCGGCGGCGTTAAAGTAAATGAATCGGACAGTCAAAAGGAAGTATCATCTTTGAGCAAGGGAGACTATGTGGAGATAAAGATCGCCGGTGAGGCAATTGTTAGTATCGATACATTAATACCGGAAACGGTTAAAGGAACGGTAACATCTGTCCGGTCATCCGAATTGACAGTGCGCGATGACCATGGATCGAAAACTGACATTGAGGTGCCGGACAGCGTTGTAGTAGTTAAAGACAACTATGTCATAACCTATGCTGATGTCAAAGAAGATTACCGGGTCGAAGTCACGATGCTGGAT
Organism: Pelotomaculum terephthalicicum JT; assembly: GCF_022410535.1. Taxonomy (GTDB): domain Bacteria; phylum Bacillota; class Desulfotomaculia; order Desulfotomaculales; family Pelotomaculaceae; genus Pelotomaculum_D; species Pelotomaculum_D terephthalicicum. The sequence goes on along the minus strand of NZ_JAKNBL010000013.1, from coordinate 56,625 downwards.
GATACGGCACTGCGGATTGACATCTTGAGCGCCCCCAATGTGGAGGGGGTAATAAGAGAACTGAACGACAACGGCATTGACGTCATTACTATCCGCGACGACAACGGGTATAACCAGGACTACGTGTTGGAAGACGCGGAAGTGATGCAGGACGGGTCCCGCATTAATTTCAGCAGCCTGCGGGAAGGGGACCGGGTCAGGTTGGAGCTGAACAGCAAAAACCGGGTTGTCTACATTGAAATAGTGGGATCAGAGTCATATAAGTTAACCGGTGAAATAAGAGAACTGGACACCACCGGAACTTTCGGGATAACCATACGCAATGATGACAGGGATACTCTTGACTACGTGGTGGAAAGCGATGTGGAAGTTTTACAGGATGGCTCCCATATTGATTTCGATGAACTCAGTATAGGCGATTGGGTCAAGCTGGAACTGAACAGCAAGGACCATGTGGATTATATTGAGGTTGTTGACGAAGATGAATCCACTGTCAGCGGCGAGGTAGCGGATCTGATCACCGGCGACTCTCCCAAGATCATTATTAAGAAAAGCGGCGGCGATAAGAAACGGTACAATATAGCGGACAGCGTTGCTATTGAGAAGGACGATGAAAGCCTCCGCTTGAGGGATATAGTAATCGGCAGCGAGGTTAAGGTACGGGTCGGAAGTGGGAAAGTGAAAAAAATCGAGGTTGTCGACGACGAGGATATCACGGTGTCGGGTACGGTGACCAAAGTCAGCACCAGCAGCAAAAAAATAACCATTGAGCAAATAAGCGGCAATGAATTCAGCTATTACCTGTCGAGCGGCGCCGTCCTGAAGGATAGCAGCAACCGCAGCATCGACCTTTATGACGTTGAAGAAGACTGGGAAGTGGAGCTGAAACTGGCGGGAGGCAAGATTAGCCGGTTGACCCAGGAATAAGTTTGGCGTTTCGATGCCGGACCGGCGGGAGGCATGAGATATGCCTTCCGCAACTTACAACCGTAACGTGTTATTGTTAAGGTTTTTTTTTGCCTGGTGCCGGAACTTATGTTTTGTGGATTGTTCTGATTTTGGGGAGGACCAAAATGAGCGATGAAGATAAGCCGGGAGAGCGGCTCATCAATGAATTGTTGGAAACGCGGCAAAAGCTCGGCGCTATGGAAGACCGGTGCCGGCGGGCGGAGGACGAGCTCCGTAAACTGGATAAATTGCTAAAAGGGGTTGCCGATTCAACAAAGCGTCTTTTAGCGGCCGACAATAATATTTTAGCAATAACCGACGCTCTGGCAATCCTGGGCGAAGCGGTAAATGTCGACCGGGTTTATATTTTTGAGCATCACCTGCACCCCATAACCGGGAAAAAAGTTGTCAGCCAGCGTTTTGAGTGGTCGCGTGATTCCGTTGAACCGCAAATTGACAACCCCTATTTGCAAAACGCTTCATATGATGCCCAAGGTATGGCCCGGTGGTATGAAGTGTTCTCAGCCGGAGGATCGATTAGCGGTCCTGTCAAAGAGTTTCCGATGGCTGAGCGTGAATTATTGGAGCGGCAGGAGATCGTCTCGCTGTTAGCAGTGCCTGTAATCGTTGACGATAAATACTGGGGTTTTATCGGCTTTGATGATTGCCGCTCGGAGCGCCGGTGGTCAAAAAACGAAGAATCAATCTTGACGGCAGTGGCGGCGAGCTTCGGGGGTGCGCTGGAACGCCGGCGGGCGGAGGAAGCGCTGCATTTGTCAGAGGAACGTTTCTATAAAGCTTTTAATTTCAATCCTACTTTGATGGCAATCAGTACATTCGAGGGGCGCTTTATTGATGTAAACGACAGCTTTCTACGTTTTACCGGTTATCGGCGTGAGGAAGTCCTGGGTCATACGATATTTGAGCTGGACACCTTGGCAAAGCCGGAAGAAGGCGACAGAATCATCCGGATGTTAAGTGAACAAGGCAGGATTAACAATATGGAGACCTGTTTCCGCGCGAAAACGGGCGAAGTGCGGGTGGGGTTGTTTTCCGGGGAAATAATAAGCATAGCGGGTCAACGATGTATATTGGGCATTATAAATGACATCACCGAGCGTAAAAAAGTAGAAGGAGAAATGGTCCGCCTCGACCGGCTGCACCTGGTGGGAGAAATGGCCGCCTGTATCGGCCATGAAATCAGAAACCCGATCACCGCGGTGCGCGGTTTTCTGCAATTGTTAAAAAGAAATAATAAGGATGATAAAAGCAAGGAATATTTCAGCATCATGATCGAAGAGCTGGACAGGGCTAATTCAATAATTACGGAATTTCTCTCCCTGGCGAGAGACAAGGCGGTAGAATTGAAGGCGCGGAATCTCAATTCCATTATTAAGTCGCTGTCTCCGATACTCGCCGCCGACGCCATGAACATGAATAAATCTGTTGAAATTGAACTGGGAGAAATCCCGGACTTGCTTATGGACGAGAAAGAAATTCGCCAGCTCATCCTCAACCTGGTTCGCAACGGGCTGGAAGCGATGTCGTCCGGCGGCAGTCTTACTGTCAGAACATATACGGATGACCAAGAAGTGGTTTTATCATTGCGGGATCAGGGCAGCGGGATCGAGCCGGATATACTGGAAAAGATAGGCACTCCTTTTTTTACTACCAAGGATAACGGGACAGGCTTGGGGCTGGCGGTTTGTTATGGTATTGCCGCCAGGCACAAAGCTGCGATAAAGGTGGATACCTGTGCCACGGGAACCACCTTTTATGTCCGCTTCAGGCTGTGAGGGAGAAAGGGTGGTAAAATGCCCGTAATTATGATAGTGGATGACGAAAAAAATATCTTGGAATTGGTTCGTTTTAACCTGGAACGCGAAGGCTACCGGGTGATATCAGCCGTTGACGGCGCTCAGTGCCTTGAACTGGCCCGGACTCAGGCGCCTGATTTAATTGTGCTCGATGTCATGCTGCCGGAAATTGACGGCCTGGAAGTATGCCGGGAATTGCGCAAGAATAACCAGACAAGAAACATTCCAATAATCATGTTGAGCGCCAAGGCAGAGGAATTGGACCGCGTTCTCGGGCTGGAAATAGGCGCTGACGATTATGTCACCAAGCCTTTCAGTCCCAGGGAATTGGTGGCCAGGATTAAGGCCAGGCTTCGCAATGTCCGTTTTGAAAAAGAGCGTGGTAAGGAATCAACGAAAAAAAACCTGATGGATTTCGGACGATTGGTCATTGATGAAGACCGTTTTGATGTTTATATCGATGGCCTGAAACAGGATTTCACATTAAAAGAATTTGAACTCCTGCGTTTTATGGCCCGTCGGCCGGGAAAAGTGTTTTCGCGGGAGCAGTTGCTTGAAAGTGTTTGGGGCTACGATTATGTTGGTGATTCGCGCACTGTTGATGTTCATATTCGCCATATCAGGCAAAAGCTTGAACAACTGCCGGGCGGGGCGCGTCTTGTGGAGACCGTGCGGGGAGTCGGTTACCGTTTTAAAGAAGAATGACGGAATTGAGAGTTACTTGTCAGCCGGCGTTTGATGCAAAATACCAATCCCGGATTACTATTGAAGTGGTAGGGATTGGTATTTGCGTTTTTGTTACTTAATCGAATCTTAACAATTCTATAACATTAATCTAACCTGGCCTTGCTATGATATGAATGGGTAATTATCAAGGCGCGCAATAAGAGGTTTTTTGAATTTAATTTGGTTAGAATACCTCCTTGAGGGGGCAAACAAAGTGGCACAGGTCAAGATTTCTGTGAGCAATTTAAACTTGCATTACGGCGATTTCCACGCGCTGAAAAATGTCAACCTGGAAGTTGAAGAAAACCAGGTTACAGCGCTAATCGGACCGTCCGGCTGCGGCAAATCGACGTTTTTACGCACGTTGAACCGGATGAACGACCTGATCGAGGGAGTAAAGGTTGATGGGGAGATTCTCCTTGACGGCCAGAATATCTACCGCCAGGAAGAAGACGTGGTCAGCCTGCGCAAGAGGATAGGCATGGTCTTTCAGCGCCCCAATCCTTTTCCGATGTCGGTTTACGATAACATAGCCTACGGGCCGCGCATTCACGGTACAAAAAACAAGCGCAAGCTTGATGAAATTGTGGAAAAGAGCCTGCGCGCCGCGGTTCTTTGGGATGAGGTCCAGGACAGGTTGTACAAGTCCGCCCTGGGTCTTTCCGGCGGTCAGCAGCAGCGTGTCTGCATAGCACGGCTGCTGGCGGTGGAACCGGAAGTGTTGCTGATGGATGAGCCTACTTCAGCCTTGGATCCCCTGGCTACAATGAAAATTGAAGAATTGATTCAAGTATTGAAAAAGGACTACACGATAATCATTGTGACCCACAACATGCAGCAAGCCGCCCGTGTCTCAGGCGTCACCGCTTTTTTCCTGAACGGCGACCTGATTGAATACGGCGTTACGGAATCAATATTTACCAAGCCCACGGACAAGCGCACGGAAGATTATATCACCGGCCGCTTCGGCTAGGAAAAAAAAGAGGGGAAACTATATGGCTACCAGAACGACTTTTGACCAGGCTTTGAGCGAGCTTAAGCAGGAAATTTTACGCATGGGCTTTTACGTTGAAGAATCAGTCTCCCGGGCGGTGGAGTCACTGGTTAAACAAGATCTGGGTTTGGCTCAGAGTGTTATCGACGGAGATGTTCTGATCGACGATCAGGAAATGCTAATCGAGGACAAGTGTTTGAAGCTGATTGCCACCCAGCAGCCGTTGGCAAAGGACCTGCGCCGTATCGCGGTGGGGCTTATGATTATCACCGACCTGGAGCGGATGGGTGACTTGGCTTGTGACATTGCCAAGTCAGCCAGGCGGATAGCGAACGAGCCCCTGATCAAGCCGCTGATCGACATCCCCCGGATGGCTCAGTTGGCCCAGATAATGGTAAAAGAGGCGCTGGACGCTTATGTGCGTGGGGACGTCCAGCTTGCTTTGAAAATGGCGGCGGACGATGAACTGGTAGACGACCTGCACAACCAGGTTTTCCGGGAACTGCTGGTGTTAATGATGGAGAATCCCAAGGTCATCAATCAAGCTACCGCTCTCTTGTTCGCCAGCCGTCATCTGGAGCGGATAGCCGACCATGCCACCAACATTGGCGAGCGGATCGTCTACCTTGTGACCGGTGAACGCAAAGAATTAAACTAAACAAATGTCGAAAATCATAGTCCCGGAATTGTGAAACGAGGTAGTAAGGAATGTTAAAGTCAATTAATCCGGCCGGCAGTGAGTTGCTGGGCAAGAGTCTGGCTACCGGGGCGGCGCTGATAGCCATTGTTTCCACGATCACCATTGTTATTTTTATTTCCATAAAAGGTTTGTCAACCTTTACAGCATACGGTGTGAGTATCAAGGAGTTTTTGTTTTCAGCCAATTGGCTGCCGGACCGTCCGCCGGGGGAAGGCGGCCCGCAAGTTGGTGTGCTGGCCTTCATCTTCGGTTCGGTAATTGTTTCCATGCTGGCTGTCTTATTAAGCGCGCCGCTCAGTGTCACTTGCGCCGTGTTCATTGTGGAAATCGCGCCTTTCTGGGGACAGCGCTTCCTGCAGCCGGCTATCGAATTGCTGGCAGGCATCCCTTCGGTTGTTTACGGGTATATCGGTTTAAGCGTCCTGGTTCCCTTTATCCGCGACAACATCGGAGGCCTGGGCTTTAGTGTTCTGGCGGGCTTTCTGGTGCTGTCCGTGATGATCCTGCCCACGATAGTCAGCATCCTGACCGACAGTCTGAAATCCCTGCCGCGTGAGTACAAGGAGGCGGCCTTGGCCCTGGGCTCCACGCGCTGGCAGGCTATCCGCCTGGTGCTCATTCCGGCCGCTCGTTCCGGCCTGGTCACCGGTGTCGTGCTTGGCCTGGCCAGGGCTTTCGGCGAGGCGCTGGCCGTCCAGATGGTTATCGGCAATACCAGAAAAATTCCAACGTCCATTCTTGATCCGGTGATCACCTTAACCAGCGCGATCACCATGGACATGGGCAACACCCCCATGGGTTCCCTTTGGAACAACACCCTCTGGTCCATGGGTCTGTTTCTCCTGTTAATGTCGTTCTTTTTCATCCTGGTAGTTCGCTACGGAGTGCGAAAAGGAGGGATAAGCAGATGAATTCCCGCCTTGCCGACAGAATCGCCACTTTTATATTCTGGACCGGCGCACTGTTGGTGATTACGGTTCTTGGCGCGATGATCGTGTATATCCTCTACCACGGGGGAAAATACATCAGCTGGGATTTCTTGACCAAACCCCCGCAAGTGGTTCGCGCCGGAGGCGGGATTGGACCGCAGATTTTCAACTCGTTCTACCTGCTCTTTTTATCCATGGTTTTTACCGTGCCCGTGGGCTTGCTTGGCGGGGTTTACCTGGCTGAATACGCCCGGAACAACAAGCTGACGGAAGCAATCAGACTGTCCATCGAAACGTTGAATTCGTTGCCTTCAATAGTGGTCGGCCTTTTCGGGCTGCTGGTATTCGTCAACATGACCGGCTGGGGTTACACGCTTATTTCCGGGGCGCTTGCCTTGGCTGTGATCAATCTGCCGCTGATGGTGCGAATCTCTGAGGAATCTATTCGCGGCGTGCCGGACAGCCTGCGCGAAGCGAGCTTGGCCCTGGGCGCAAACCATTGGCAGACGATCTACCGGGTGGTGTTGCCCAGCGCCTTCCCCGGGCTGATCAGCGGCGCCATCATCACTTCCGGCAGAGTGTTCGGCGAGGCGGCCGCCCTGCTGTTTACCGCCGGCATGTCCAGCCCGGCCCTGGACTTCAGCCAGTGGAACATCTTCCACCCGGCTTCGCCGCTGAATCCGTTCCGCCCGGCGGAAACCCTGGCGGTGCATATTTGGAAGGTCAACACGGAGGGCCTCATCCCCGACTTGAGAAGAGTGGCGGACGGTTCCGCGGCGGTGCTGATCCTGGTGGTGCTTGGCTTCAACTTGGCAGCCCGCTGGCTGGGCAGAAAAATATACCGGCAAATGACGGCGGCGTAGCATTTCTGTCGTCGCCGCGCCGCTTCCCGGACCTTGTCTTTTCATCCTCGCACGGCCTCTTCATCGCCATATAGTTCCCCTCCAGCCTCTAAAACAATTGTTGCGGCTCAAAGTCCCTCGCTTTGGTTAATCAGCCAATATTAATATTATATGGATTTTTGCGGGTAGTTTTTTTTAAGAGCGCAGGATATTGAAGATGTATACAGAATTAAAATTATTGTTCGATAATTATCGACAAAAATCAACAAGACGAAGCACAGGGATGATTTAAGCATGCGCAAGGTCATGGGTGCATGTTTATTTCGGCTATACCGCTTTATGTGATCAGTTTTTCCAGGTGATTAATGTGTGGTGGTAAACGAATGACGCTGCGTAAAAAAACAATAATTACTTTTAGTGCGATACTTGTCTGCTTGATTGTGATTTTATTCATTATCTCTAAATGCATATTGACAGCCAGCTTTGCCAATCTTGAGAAACAAAGTGTCACTGTGAACGTGGAAAGAGCGCGGGACGCCTTATTAAACGATATTGACACATTGAACTGTCTGGCCGGCGACTGGGCTGAATGGGACAGCACGTATAAATTTATTGAAGACGCAAGCAACGAGTATATCAATATGAATCTTACTAAAAATACTTTCGTCTCGCTTAAATTGAACCTGATTTTATATATCGACTCCTCCGGCCGGATTGTCTACGGCAAAGGTTTTGATCCGGAAAAAAGCAATGAAGCGCCTGTTCCCGGCAGTATAATAGAGCATCTTTCATTAAGCGATGATCTATTAAATCATCGCGAACAAAAAGACGGCATGGCAGGAATTATTATTCTTCCGGAAGGGCCCATGCTTATTGCTTCGCGGCCTATCTTGACAAGTGAAAAAAGTGGGCCGGCCAAGGGCACGCTCATTATGGGACGCTATCTGAATTCATCTGAAATCAATCGTTTGGCTGATACAGCGCATCTGTCTCTGGCTATATGCCGGTTGAATGATGCTCAGATGTTCCCCGACACCCAGGCCGCCCGTTCCTTTTTATCGGCAGAGTCGCCGATATTTGTTCAACCGCTAAGTCCGGATTCTATTGAGGGATATGCTTTACTGGATGATATCTACGGCAAGCCGGCGCTTATTTTAAGAACCGACATGTCCAGGGAGATTTATAAGCAGGGCCAGGCCAGCATAAAGTATTTTATCTTGTCGCTTTTTGTGGTCGGCCTGTTGTTTGCTGTGATCGCCCTGTTGCTCTTGGAAAAAGTGGTGTTGTACCGGTTGGCCCGGCTGAGCACCAGTGTTTTGGAGATCAGTACGAACGGTGACCTCGCGGGCCGTGTGTCAATGACGGGAAGAGACGAGTTATCCACCTTGGCGGGTCAAATCAACCAGATGTTGTCATCGCTTGAGAGGTCTCAATACAAGCTTCAGGAAAGCGAAGACAATTACCGGACGATTTTTGAAAATACCGGAACCGCGATATTAATCTTGGAGGAAAATAAAGTAATATCTCTGGTGAACACAGAATTTGAAAAACTATCTGGTTGTAGTAAAAAGGAAGTGGAAAACAAGAAAAGAATAACTGAATTTGTTGCAAAAGAGGATTTGGATAGGATAAATGACTATTATTTGATAAGAATTAATAAGAATGCCGCTCCCCGCAACTATGAATTCCGGTTTATAGACAGGGAGGGAAACATTAAGGACATTTATACAACTGCCGCCGTTATTCCACGCACGAAAAAGGTTGTGATGGCTCTTTTAGATATCACCGCACGCAAGCGGGGTGAAGAGCGCTACCGCAACCTTGCTAAAAAGCTGCGGGAGGTGGACCTGCGCCAATCAGAAGAGCGTTTTCAAAAGATTTTTCAAAACAGCCCGGACCTGATCGCTATCATCAGGGTGAAAGATAACAGGTTTGTGGAAGTAAACCAGAGATTCCTGGATGTTTCAGAGTATACCCGGGAAGAGGTGTTGGGCCGCACATATCAAGAATTGAATTTTTTAAGTGAACAGAACGATGTAATAAAGTCTTCTTTTGCTGCGGTTAAGGAAACGGGAAGATTGCAAAACCTTGATCTAAAAGTAAAAAATAAATCAGGTAAGGTAATAAATATATTATTATCATCCGAACGTATTAATCTAAATGGTGAAAACTGCCGTGTTGTTATGATGAAAGACATAACCAATGAAAGGAAGATGGAAACCGAAATAGCCAGGCTCGACCGCCTGAACTTGATCGGTGAGATGGCGGCCGGGATCGGGCATGAAGTAAGAAATCCAATGACTACAGTGCGTGGTTTCCTGCAGATGCTTTATAAGAAGCAGGAATACGATAATCACAAGAGGTACTTTAGTCTGATGATCGAGGAACTTGACAGGGCGAATTCAATTATTACAGAATATCTTTCCATGGCTAAGAACAAGCCGGTTGATTTAAAATCACAGAATCTTAATCATTTGATCCAAACCCTATTTCCGCTAATACAGGCAGACGCTATGAACTCAGACAAGTATATCGAATTGGAACTGGCGGAAATTCCGGAATTGCTTCTGGATGAGAAAGAAATTCGCCAGCTAATTCTTAATCTTGTGCACAACGGCTACCAGGCAATGCCTAATGGCAAAACCTTAAGGATAAAAACGTATGCGGAAGATGGAGAAGTGGTTATGACGGTGGAGGACCAGGGTAGCGGCATTCCTTCTGAAATAGCAGATAAGATAGGCACCCCGTTTTTTACGACTAAAGACCATGGGACCGGCCTGGGTTTGTCGGTCTGTTACAGTATTGCGGCCAGACATAAAGCTAAAATTTATTTTGAAACCAGCACCTCGGGAACCTCATTCTTTGTCAGGTTTAAGGTGAATACCGTGTTGCAGTGATCGGCGAATTACCGGATTAAACAACTCTCAAAATATATCCCCTTAACATGGGTGAATACCCATTGTTTAACACTTTTATCATCGGCCGCATATTATATAAAAAATCAAAAAGGGGGTTAATAATATGGCATTCGGCGCAGGTGGATGCGGCACGGGTTGTGGAACTGGATTTGGCAACTTTGGTTTTATTATTTTCCTGATCTTCATCCTGCTCATCTTTGGTGTGGGTTTGTGTGGCTGTATATAAGCTCAAAGTCTTATAAGGAGGTAATTCCATGGCAGATATTCAATCTCAAGAGATTAAAGCTGAAGAAGCCTGTGGTTTCGGTTTTGGCAACCCGGCGTTCATTATCTTTTTGATTCTGATCCTTCTCGTTTTTGGCGTGGGGTGTTTCGGAGGCTGCATTTAAGCTAAAACCTAAATCTAAGGTTGTAACCACCGGTCCTCATCATGCCGGTGGTTTTGCTATGTGCGGCAGGCAGTCAGTCGAAAACGGGTAACAGGGGTAAATATTAATTTAAGAATTTAAGCAGGGATTACTGAAACATTGTCGAATGTTTTGATAATATAATAAGTACAGGTAGATGACCGCCCGTAAAACGGCGGTCGTTGTTGTTTGAGCGTATTTCGACAATATACATCTAAATATTCAACAATTTTATTAAAGTTCGACAAAAATAGTGGGCCCGGTGCCATCCCGATCCGAGAAGACTTACTTAAATTACAAAGGAGGAATATCACTTGTTAAAGAAAACATTTATCGGTATTTTAACAGTTGTTCTTATGTTCCCATTGATGGTTGTTACTGTGAATGCAGAACAATGCGATTCTAATTCATTAAAGTTGAGAACAGATTTCCACAAACACATTATCAGCCCGGATGTTGGCAATGCACTTCGAATGTTAGGGATTCCACTTAATATAATGACTGGTGAAGATATCATAAATAATGTTCCCCATGGAAGTAAAGCAATTGTTCTATCTGATGCCTACATGGTTTCAAGGCTTGCAGACTACGGATTAATTTCGGATGAGTATGAGACTGTTAAAAGGTCTAATAATTATGTATCTGTCCAATGTGCAGTTTACTCTAATAAGTTGATTCCATATGGAAGTATCAATCCTTTAAAGGATTACGCATTTGAGGAGATTGAAAGATGCCGTGAGGAATTAAATTTGAAAGGGTTAAAAATGCATTTCGCTAATTCCGGCGTAGACCTGAAAAATCCCGAACATTTTAATAAGATTAGAAAAATCTTCGCGTATGCTTCTAAAAATAAAATCCCATTATTGGTGCATCAAAGAAATGTTGAAGAACCTTATGGCTCAGCAGATGCTAAAAAGCTTGTTGGATTGCTGGCACAATATCCGGAACTGAAAATCCAATTAGCACATCTTGGTGGTTGGGGGGGATTTGACCATGCTTCCTATGAATACTTGCAGACATTAGTTCAAGAATTGAAAGCACACCCGGAAATTAAAAATGTTTATTTGGATTTATCAGGGGTTGTTTTGACTGATCAGGCCAACCCTGCATTAGCTGAAGGGGTCCCTACTCCTACTGCTGGCGATTATCAGAAAGCAGCTGCATTAATAAGAGATTTTGGTCTGGATAAAATTGTTTTTGGTTCGGATACTCCACTATATAATTCTACAGATGATTATATCGAGGCTTTTTCAGAGAATTTTCCTTTAACTAAAAAAGAAATGAAAAAGATTTTCGAACAAACTCCAGATAAAACTTTGTTTAAAGGTTTGAAATTTTCGATTGGCCCGGTAGAACATAGTCGGCGGCACTGTCAGTGAGTCAGGGAACCGTCCCCTGACTCACTTTCTTCGTTAATTTTTCTCTTCCTGCCGCCGCTCACCGGCTACCGCTTCGGCCAATCTGGCAATACTGGCGGCCAGAGTCTCCAGCTTGCCCTCGATGCGCACCAGCAGGTATGCGGCCACGGCTATGGGAAAGCCAACGTTGCCCACTGCCTGCAGGATATTTTCCAGTCCAATCACCCCTTTAAATCAGATGCGGCGGGGGCCTCTGGCCCCCCGCCTTTATATGAACGCCCGGATTCTAGGCGGACGGGTCATACATATCGTTTGTGGTGTTGCTGATTACCCTGATGTCCTGCTTGGCGACAATGTCTCCGCCCGCGCTGGCAAAAATGTTCCGGGCGACAACCAAGTCCATGGCTGTCTCGATCTCTGCCGCTGTCAAGTTTTCCTTGGGATTACCCAGAGTAATGGTAACGTTTTTGCCTTCCTGGTTGCGGAAAACCATGCGCAAAGTTTGCTCAGTCGTAGTAGCCAATCCGTTTACCGGTTTCCTAAAAATACCTGAGCCGTTAACCGCTCAAATATATCCCCCGTCCGACTACACGGGAGGCAGTTAAACATGCCGGCGACACTAGGACGCTCTTTTGACAAGCAACTGCCGGAAACCTTCTCCTTTCTTCGTTATTTTGTTGGTCAATTGTGTGATGATTATCAATCGATCACAATTGCCGGATACTGTTTCGGTTTATCTAAACCTGAACCAGTTGGGCGTTGTCGACGCGCGAGATGCCGTTCAACGGGTACTGTTGCAGGGCGGCCAGCGCTGCCGCGACGTCGTACAGATCCTGGTCGGACGCCGTGGATTTGACGTTGGCCAGATTCTTGTTGCGGATAACCGGGTTGCCGCTGGCGCTGACACCCACGCGGAGTTCCAGCCTGAGTGTTGAAGCGGCGGGGACCTTGTTTACAGCCATATGGTTCACCTCCTCTCCGGGAAGGCCTGTTGAAAGCGCCTTCAGTGTTGTTTTTGATTAAAATGAGGAGGGCTATGGCACAAAACATTTTGGGCAGGTAAAATGTTTGACCATTTGCCCTGCCCCCGAACTTACGTTCGATATTATTATAACGAGCGATAATTATGGTGTCAATACCAAATTTTAGTTTTCTGGAAACTAATTTTGCTACCAGTCCATCCGGCCTCTGCCGCTCATTTCAGCGCCTGTTCCGCTGATGCCGCCCATGTCGCCGCTCAACTGGGACTTGATTTGCTGGATATCTTTCGGGTCAGCCTGCTGCGCGGGCTGATAAAACCCCTTTTGTTCCGCCAGTTTAAAAAGATCGTATTGGAATTTTTCGTCGTTATCCCTGATTTGCTGGATGGTTTGTCTTAACTGCTGGTCTGCTGTCTGGGAAATGACACTGGCGTAACCGGTCAGACTGCTGTTAACCATGGACAGCACGTCGTTTACCATGTCTTTTTCGCGCATGAATTTTTCCTCCTTAACTTAAGAATGACATTAGTTTTTGCTTGGTGTTTCTGGCGTCCTGCGCAGACTTTTCAAAAATTTGCTTGACCTGGGGATCGCTGGCCTGCTGGGAATACGCCTGCAGTTTTTGATGAGCTGTTTCGTGGGAGCCGATCAGGTGCCTTAAGTTTTGAAGCTCAAGTTGATTTAAATGTGCCACAGATATTGCTCCTTTCACGGATTATTTTATAGCGGTATTATTTTTTCCGTTTGGTTTTTTACTATTCGTATGAAAAACAAAAATTTCCGCTTGAAAGCCGGAAAGCTCTGCAAACCTATTAACAGTATTTGGATTCGCTTAAATTTAGATTTATTGCTTTTCAGTATAGTTGTCGAACTAAAGCAAACCCCGGCCGATCGTTGAAAAATACCTTAAAAAGCACAAATAATCGCGCTTATTTATCTTTAGGCTTCTATCCCTGGAATTGACTAATATCTATTGATTTTGGTATCCTAAATTAAATATTTTTTGATAAATTATACCAGGTAATAGAATGCGGAATATATTCTGAATTTAATATCACCTTTACGGGGGGTGGGAACGTTAAAGATTGCTGGCAGTTTTTCCAACTGGTTCATACTAGGTGAAATGAGCCTTTGTTACTATTACGCTGTTGTAAGAATGGTAAAGGAGGTTTCATAATGGGGAAATACAGAAATATTCAGGTGGGAATAGGTTTCGCAACAGGGCGTAAGAGTTTTCGAAAGGTTTTAAAAACCTATGTATACAACTGGAGAGAAAATGGCTTGACTGAAAGAGAAGGAATCAGTCTAAACCTTTTAATTGCGTATGATCTGAAATATTCAAATACCAAACCAAGTGATTATACTGAAATAAGACAAGAAGTGCTTGATTTGATTGATAATGCCTATTTTATTGGTAAAAAAGAGATGAGAGCAGAAATTAAACAGCTTATTCGCGACAATGTTATTAATGAAAAAGAAGCTCGTTTCTTTGGTACCGGATATGCATCTCAGCGTAATGCCATTCTATACATTGCTATTAAAAACAACCTTGACTATCTTATTTTCTTGGACGATGACGAATATCCCATGGCAGTAACCAAGACACGCTCCAACGTTATATGGGGTGGTCAGCATGTTTTGGGTACTCATTTGCGTTATATTGATCAAGCTGATATCACTCACGGATACCATTGCGGGTATGTTTCACCTATTCCGTATATCGAGTTCAACGATATCCTGACCGAAAGGGATTTTCGCTTATTCATAGAAGCTATAAGCAATGATATCATTAACTGGGATTCGATACGAGCGGTTATGGACAACGGCGGAGTTACTTATGCCGATACAAACGTACTCACCAGCGACACGGTGGAGGAAGTAAAGGAAATTAATCATTGCAAATTCATCTCGGGCGGGAACCTTTGTATTAATCTAACCAATCCCAGACGGGTCAGACCGTTTTACAATCCACCGGATGCGCGTGGTGAAGACACTTTTTTAAGCACCTGTCTTGGCGAACACCGGGTGATGCGCATACCATGTTATACATTCCATGATGGTTTTTCTACCTATAATCATTTGCTTGACGGGGTACTTCCTATTAATCTCAAATATGTTAAGATTGACTCTGAGCAAATTATCACCCGCTTCTATAACGCTTGTATTGGCTGGATTCGATATAAACCACTTCTTTTATATATAGCGCAACGAAATATTTACGATGAGAGAATCAAACAGATGAGGCAGCAATTGGCCGAAACACTGCCTAAGCTTTGTAATTACTTTAAAAGAAAGGAATTTATGAATATAGTAACCGAATTAGAACGTTATCATAATGATGTAAAAAAGCATTACGAAGAATTCCTTGAGACGCAACGTGTTTGGACAAAAATATGTAATTATCTAAATGCGGGAAAATCAGACTGCCAGATTAACGACTGACTTCGCCGGTCTTCAACTAGGTATATAACCGGTGACAGTTTTGCTGCTCCGGCAAGTTTAATATTCGTATACCTAAGTCTTTTCACCGTGCCCTTGTCGCAACTCCCTGGGATTTAACACCTTGGCTCTGGCCAGGAATGCGGATGGTGAGCGTATTTTTTACAAAAAAAAAAGAGCCCGGAGGCTCTAATTTTTAATCATTATCAGTATACCCGCGCGATCTGGCATTTTCAATACAGTCATCCTTGTTTTCATATCCTCGAGTAGATGAAGCAATAGTTGTTCCATCTGATATTTTGCGCATCCATTGCCAAAATCCCCTTTTATCTTTATAAAACTCCCACTTATCTTCCCACTTATCCAATTGCTCACCCCCTTTCCACCATCAAGTCTTGGCAAAAAACAGGTGAACAAACATTCAGACATAAATACACGCCACCTGCTTTTTGGCTTATCAATAGCGCCCTTCCAAGGGGAGGGTGTAAAATCAATTATAATTTAAAATTTCTGATTTTTCGTTGTCAAGCTCAAAAATCTCTGTATATAATTATTTAACCTGTTTTATGGCGTTATTTTGCGTTTTTTTGTTTTATACCTCCACTTTTTCCAATCGGCCACGTTAAATGCAATGCAGCAATTTATATCCGAATAATGCTTTTGGGCAAAGCTAAAAGCCATCCTTCCGGATGACTAATTTTTTCTTGGAAAATCCAACAATAAAAATGAGAACGTCCCGCTTTCAGTATATTCAATGCCCGCTGAGACCGCTGAGGTCGAACCGGGGCACGTATTCCTCCGTTGCCGCCGCTAAATCTTGCATGTAACCGTTTTGCAGGCCGGTTTGAGCAAAGTGCTCGAGTACGGCCCGGTACTCCCGGGGGGAGAGGCGGCGGTTGATTTCCGGATACCGGCGGGCCCGCCAGAGCGGCACGTACTGGCTCATGATGCTGACGTGGGTGGCGGCAGGCAGGTTGAAGTGTATCCAATCCAGAACGCGGCAGGCGGCGTCGTGTTGGCCGGGCAGGACGAGGTGGCGGATCAGCAGGCCTCGCCGGGCCAGACCTTCTTTATTGAAGGTCAGGTTTCCCGCCTGGCGGTGCATTTCTAAAACAGCGGCTGCGGCGACTGCGAAGTAGTCTTTTACCCCGCTGTAGCGGAAGGCCGCTTCTTCCGTGAAATATTTCAGATCGGGCAGGTAGATGTCCACCAATCCTTCCAGCAGCCGCAGGGCTGCCACGTTTTCGTAGGCGTTGGAGTTGTATACGACAGGTATTTTCAGCCCCCGGTTTTTCGCCCGGCGCAGGGCGGCGGCAATGACGGGTATGTATGGGGTGGGGGAGACCAGGTTCAAATTGTGCGCCCCGGCGGTTTGCCGCCGCATGAATACATCCGCCAGCTCAGTTGCTGACAGGTCTTTTCCGGCGCTTCCCCAGCTGATCTCGTGGTTCTGGCAGTATACGCAGCGCAGGTTGCAGCGGGAGAAAAAGACTGTGCCTGAGCCGCGGCTGCCGCTGAGGCACGGTTCTTCCCCGTGGTGCTGCGCGGCGAGGGCGACTGTGGCGGCGGCTCCCGCGCCGCAAAAGCCGGTTTCGCCGCGCAGCCGGTCCGCCATGCACCGGCGCGGGCAAAGGCTGCAGCGGCGTAAGGCCGCCATTGCCTGGTCAACCATCTTTTATGGTCCTCCTTTCCATATAATCCGGTTCCGCGCCTGGTTCCCGGGCAGCCGCGGAATCCCGGCGCGGCGGCCGGGGCCCGAAAAACTGGTAATAGTTGCACTGAATCCGGCCGTTGTACAGCTTGCGCTTTTTATCGGCCCGCCTGCCGAACAGCTTCTCGAAGTCGCGGTGAGCGGTCAATATATAGAATGACCAGGTGTCCAGGGTTTGGAAAACCTGCCCCATTTCCCGGTAGAGACGGCTGACGGTCGGCAGGTCTTCCAGGCGCTGCCCGTAAGGAGGGTTGCAGATAATGTACCCGTATTTCTGCCGCGCCCGCAACCCGGCCACCGGCGACTGCTGCCAGTGGATCCGGTCTTCCACTCCCGCAAGGCGGGCGTGGTAACGGGCCAGACTTAAGACATCTTTGTCCATGTCCGTTCCCCGGATAGTTAACTGCCGCTCGCGGCGGATCGCGTCTTCCGCCTCCTGGCGCGCTTCGCGCCATAGCCGGGCGGGCACGGCCGGCCACTTTTCGGCGTCAAATTCCCGCCTCAAGCCGGGCGCCCGGTTCAGGCCGATTAGCGCCGCCTCTATGGGGATCGTGCCCGAGCCGCACATGGGGTCAATCAGTACGCGCTCAGGTTTCCAGCGGCTTAAGCTGAGCATGGCGGCGGCCAGGGTTTCCTTGAGCGGGGCGGCGCCCGTCAGTTTGCGGTAGCCGCGCTTGTGCAGGCCCGCGCCGCTGGTGTCGATGGTCAGGGTGGCCATGTCTTTCAACAGAGCGACTTCAATCGTATACCGGGAGCCGGTTTCTTCAAACCACTGCCTGCGGTACCGCTGTTTCATTTTCTCAACTACCGCTTTTTTGACGATGGCCTGACAGTCGGGAACGCTGAACAGCTTGGAATTTATCGACTTGCCCTGCACGGGGAAGGCGGCGTTTTCCGGAATCCAGTCCGGCCAGGGCAGGGCCTTGGTTTTTTCAAAAAGTTCTTCAAACGAAAGGGCCTGGAACTCGCCCATTTTGACGAGCACCCGGTCCGCGCTGCGCAGCCACAGGTTGGCCCGGCAGATGGCGCGTTCGTCGGCCTGGAAGGTCACCCGGCCGTTTTCCACAACGGTCCGCTCATAGCCCAACGCACGGATTTCCCGTGCCGCTACCGCTTCCAGGCCGAAAGCGGCGGTGGCGATTAATTCAATTTCAGCCATTGATGATCACCTGCTTCAGTCATTAAATTTCTAAAATGATGCGGTAATTACCTGGGTATTGCTGCTGCCGGAAAGCCTGCTTCTTCCGCCGCCGCCAGTCCGGCCGACCAGCCGGTGGAAAAAGCGACTTGCATGTTATAACCGCCGGTGTGCGCGTCCACGTCGATCACCTCGCCGGCGAAATAAAGGCCGTCGACCAGGTGTGAAGCCATGGTGCGGGGGTCAATCTCCCGCACGCTTACCCCGCCGATGGTGATCATCGCCTCGGCAAGCGGCCGTGTTCCCGTTACGGTGAAAGGCAGGTTTTTGAACAGCCGGGCGGCTTCACGCCAGGCTCCTTTGCTTGTTTCACCGGATTTTTGATGTTCGCTTCCCTGGAGCATTTTGGCGCACGCGGCTGCGAGACGGCCGGGCAGTATTTGTTTGATAATATTGATGACCGCTTTTCGCGGCTGTTCCGCAGCCATGGAAAGCAGCGACGCGGCCAGGTTTTCCTCGCTTATATCGGGTAAAACGTCCATTAGCAGGCGCAGACCGCCAGCGCCGGCGGCAGCGGTTTTTGGGGCAACCGCCCGGCTTAACCTGAGCGCGGCCGGCCCGGAAATGCCGAAATGGGTGAAAAGAACATCTCCCCGTTCGGCGGCGATTGTTTTCCCCGCGGCGGTAGCTAATGTGAGAGAGGCATCTGTAATGGACAGCCCTTGCAAATGTCTGCATAAATGCTGTTCGGCGAGGCATAGCGGTACCAGGCCGGGATGCCGCGGGGCAACCTGGTGGCCGGCCTGGCTCGCCAGCAAATAACCGTCTCCCGTTGAGCCGGTTTGCGGATAGGAAGCCCCGCCGGTGGCGATAACCACTGTTTTGCCGGAAAATACGCGCCGCCCGCCGGTAATTATTCCCTGACAGCGGCGATTCGCCAGCAACAAGCCAGCCGCCCTGACTTGATAAATTACCTGCACGCCCGAGGCCGCCAGATATTCCGCCAGCGTGTCCACGACCTCGCCGGCTCGTTCACGAACCGGGAAAACCCGTCCGCATTCCTCTTCTTTTGTGGGCACCCCCAGGTTTTTGAAAAATTTTCTGCAGTCCGCGCTGGAAAAGCGGGTTAAAGCACTGAACAGGAAACTTCCGTTTCCCGGAACGTTGTTAATAAAATCATGCAGCGACGCGGTATTGGTCAAATTGCCCCGGCCGCCTCCGGTGATGCTCATTTTGCGTCCCAAGCGATCATTCTTCTCCAGTAAAGTCACTTTTGCCCCCGACATCACGGCGGCCGCCGCCGCGAACATGCCTGCCGGGCCGCCGCCGATCACCAGGACGTCCGCCTGGGCCGGGTTGTTTTTTGGTCCGCCCATTAATTGATCCTCATCATTTATAGATTCGTGAATAAAGTTGGCGCAGAAATTGCATTTATAAGTAAGGCCGGAAATTATCAGGGCAAAAAGGCGCTTTCTTTTAAGGGATCTTAATCTATAAAACAAAAAAACACAAGTTGTTGACAATAATAGTGAGCAAAAAAAGTTGCCCCATGTGAAAAGGAAATTGTTTCAGCTGTGCCGAACTATACCAGTTGCTTACAACTATTGGTGGACAAGAAAGGTGGTAAGACAAATGCCTGAATGGTTTATTATTCTCGTCATAACTTCCGCAGGCCAGCGTATCGCCATTTCCACGGAGCAGGACGGTCCGGTGATGGGGACCGCCGCTACGAAGGAGGAAGCGGTTGAACAAGCAAAGGATTTGTCAAATTTGACCGGTTTACCATTATATAACCAGGAAGCCGATTATTGATTGCTCCCTGCCCGACATATTCCGGAAAAAAACATAAGCTATAATCTGTTTGAAGAACCCGATCGCCTGGTCAATTGATCGGGATAATTGAAAAAGAGGGTGGAGCAATGAATATTCTGGTAACAGGCGGCGCAGGCTATATCGGCAGCCACACCGCCCGTGTGCTGGTAAATAAAAAACACCGGGTGGTGGTGCTGGATAACCTCACCAAAGGGCACCAGGCGGCTGTCAAGGACTTGGAATTTGTGCGGGGGGATACATCCGACAAGCAATTGCTGAAGCGTCTTCTCGCCGGGTATGATATTGGAGCGGTAATGCACTTTGCCGCCAGCAGCCTGGTGGGCGAATCGGTTCGCCTGCCGTCTGATTACTACCGGAACAATGTGGTAAACGGGCTGACGCTTCTGGACGCCGTTGTTGAGGCCGGAGTACCTTATTTTGTGTTTTCTTCAACCGCGGCGGTGTATGGCGAGCCGATGGAAGTGCCGATAACGGAAAACCACCCGGCCGCTCCGTTAAATCCTTACGGGGCGACCAAGCTGGCTCTGGAGGGAGCCATGCGCTGGTACGGGGAGGCCTACGGCCTGCGCTACGCTTCCCTGCGCTATTTTAACGCCGCGGGAGCCGACCCCGCCGGGGATATCGGTGAGGACCACGAACCCGAAACCCATTTGATTCCCCTGGTGCTGAAAGCGGCCCTCGGGCTGATCCCGCGGTTGGATGTGTTTGGCACGGATTATCCCACTCCTGACGGCACTTGTGTCAGGGACTATATTCACGTCAACGATCTGGCGGATGCTCATGTTCTGGCCCTGGAGGCAATGGCGGGCGGCGCCGCTTCGCAGATCTACAATCTGGGCAATGGCAACGGCTACTCTGTCCTGGAGGTAATCAAGACGGCCGAGGCAGTGGCCGGCAAACCCATTCCGGTAAAATACGCGGCGCGGCGGGCGGGTGATCCGGCCGTGCTGGTGGCGGGAGCGGAAAAAATCAAGAATGAATTGGGATGGCGGCCATCTTTTCCCGGCCTGCAGGATATTATTGCGACAGCCTGGCGGTGGCACGGCAGTCATCCCGGGGGATATGCGATTCCTGAATCCTGATTTGAGACGTGTAAGCATAGAGTTAAAAAATGGATAAAGAGGAGCAACTATGTTATAATTAGTTCAAACTATTTAGAGGAGGTTGGGTGGCGGCTATGGTCAACCCGCAAATATTTCGCCAATATGATGTCCGGGGAGTGGCAGGGCGTGATCTGACGGACGACACTGTTGAGCTGCTGGGAAAAGCCTTCGGCACATATGTCAGGGCATCCGGCACCGGCAAGGTTTTGGTCGGCAGGGATAACCGCCTCAGCTCTGAACGGTTGCGCAGCGCCATTATCAACGGCCTGCGCTCTACCGGGTGTGACGTAATCGACATCGGCCTGGTAGTAACGCCGATGCTATACTACGCCAGGGTTCATTACGGGATTGACGGCGCGGTAATGATTACCGGAAGCCACAATCCGCCCGATGAAAACGGGTTCAAGCTTGCTCTCGGCAGCGGTACCATATATGGCGCGGATATTCAAAAGCTGAAATCTCTAATGGACGAAAAAGACTTTATTTCGGGTTCAGGCGGACTGGAGCGGCGTGATGGGGTACTGCCTTACCAGGCCATAATGAAGGAAAAAATCCATCTTGGACCGCGCCGGTTAAAAGTAGCGGTGGATTGCGGCAACGGGACGGCCGCTTTGTTTGCCGAACAGGTTTTACACGATTGGGGCTGTGAGGTTGTCCCATTGTATTGTACATCAGACGGAGCCTTCCCGAACCATCAGCCTGACCCGGTCAAGACCGCGAATCTGGTTGAACTCAGGAAGGTTGTGGCGGAGCAGGGGGCGGACCTGGGAGTGGCCTTTGACGGTGACGCGGACCGGATCGGGGTGGTGGACGAGTCCGGGGGGATTATCTGGGGCGATCTGCTGATGTGTCTTTACTGGCGGGAGATTATGGCTAAGCATCCCGGGGCGCAGGCGATTATCGAGGTAAAATGCTCCCAGGCCCTGGTGGACGAGGTTGTCCGGTTGGGCGGAAAACCTTTCTTTTATAAAACGGGACACTCTTTGATCAAGGCGAAAATGAAAGAAGTCGGGTCTGTTTTTACCGGTGAAATGTCCGGGCACATGTTCTTTGCCGACGAGTATTATGGTTTCGACGACGCTTTTTATGCCGCCGGGCGTCTGCTGAGAATTTTGTCACGTGCTGATGAAAGGCTCTCGCAAATGCTGGCGGGCCTGCCTAAATATTATTCCACGGCGGAAACCAGGGTTCCCTGTGCCGATCAAGATAAATTTACGGTGGTGCAGGGGCTGGTGGAGCAGTTCAGAAAAGAATATGAGGTAATTGACGTCGACGGGGTGCGGGTACTGTTCGGCGACGGGTGGGGACTGGTGCGCGCGTCTAACACCCAGCCGGTTTTAGTAGCCCGCTGTGAGGCGAAATCACCGGAAGGCCTGCAGCGGATCTGCTCGGTTATGCGGGAAGCGCTGGAGAAGTTTCCGCAGGTTGAGCAATTTGAGTGGGATTACTAAGTTTATTTGTAGATATATATAATATGCCCGGGAAAAGCCGATCTGTAAAAGTCGGCTTTTTTATTGTTTAGCCGCGTTATATGCCCGAAAGTGCCGGAAGGTTAATTCATGTTATTGAATATGAGCGGTAATTGTTTGTCTTGTTAATATAATTGTTAGATTCGTTAATATATTTAAAGTTAATCCTTGACAACGGTAAAAAATGAGAGATATACTTTAACTCATGAAACATTCAAAATATTAACTATTTTTTAAATGAGGGACAGATATGAATTCAGAAAAACTAATCCTTTATTTGGAGCGACTGGATGAAGTTTTTCAACACATAGCCCGGCGGTTGCATGCCGAACTGGCTCAAAATATGATTAGCGGCATAACTATGAGTCAGTTTGTTGTGTTGAAAAAGCTCAGAGACAAGGGAAGAGTCACCGTTTCTGAAGTTGCCGAAGATTTGAACGTTTCTTTGAGCGCCATTACCGCTCTGGCCGACCGGCTGCATAAAGCGGGTCT
The DNA here is from genome assembly GCF_022410535.1 of Pelotomaculum terephthalicicum JT. GTDB lineage: Bacteria > Bacillota > Desulfotomaculia > Desulfotomaculales > Pelotomaculaceae > Pelotomaculum_D > Pelotomaculum_D terephthalicicum. Next base: position 33,821 of record NZ_JAKNBL010000013.1, on the reverse strand, counting down.
GGTGGACAGGAGCCGCGATGAACAGGACCGGCGCCTGGTATGGCTTACGTTAACCGAAGAAGGGGAAAATACTGTTGCGAACTGCCGGAAATCCCGCGCGAAGGTGGTTGAAAAATACGTGGGCCAGTTGCCGGAAGAAGATCTTGAAAGGCTTATTCAGATATACGAGAAAATCTTGGCCATTATGAGGGCTGAAGGTAAATGAGTATAGGTACATAAATTGCTGCCCCTTGGCTTAAAATAAAATAAAAAAGCGGAGGGGTTCATATGTTCCGGCACCCTTTAACCAGAATGCTCTTGCTCCTGCTTGTCACCATGATACTCGCCGCGGGTTGCGCCGCCGGGCCGGCGCCCAAACCGGCGCCCGACCAGGTACCGCAAGGTGACGAGCCGACGATTTCCCTTTTCGACAACAAGACTGGCGAGCGAAAAAACATTAAGCTGGAGGAATACGTCCAGGGAGTGGTTGCGGCGGAAATGGACACCAAGTGGCCGGTTAACGCCCTTGCCGCCCAGGCGATTCTGGCCCGTACTTTTACCATGGAAAATATTAAGGCCGGCCGGGTTAAACAGCTGCATGGCACAGATGCCTCCACCAGTGTGGAAGAGTTTCAGGCTTATGATCCGTCCAAAATCAACGATAATGTCCGCCAGGCGGTAGAGCGGACGCGGGGCAAGGTGGTTACTTACGGCGGCAGCTTTATTCATGCCTGGTTTTCGGCATGTGACGGCGGGATTTCAGCCACCGCGGAAGAAGGACTGGCCTATACAAAAGAACCCACCCCTTACGTGAAGGAGGGCGTCCAGGACGGCTGCCTGGCTATCACCGACCCGAAAAACAAGTCCTGGGAAGTGAGAATCCCCGTCAGCCAGGTCAGGACGGCGGTGCAGAAAACAACCGGCAAGGACCCCGGCCCGGTCACCTCGGCTTCCATAGCGCAAAAGGGGCCTTCCGGACGGGCGGAGCGGCTCAAAATAGGCAGTGAAACCGTAGGCGGTCCTGCTTTGAGACTGGCCCTGGGCAGTGAAAAGGTACGGTCCATGCTTCTCTCGGACATCCGGGTGGAAGGCGGCGAGCTGGTTCTGACGGGGAAGGGCTTCGGACACGGAGTCGGCATGTGCCAGTGGGGGGCCAGGCTGCTGGCGGAGCAGGGCAAATCCCCGGAAGATATAATAAAAACTTATTTTAAAGACATTGAAATTCAAAAACAGTGGAAATAAAAAAGGGAAGTAAAGAAGGCGAAACGCCTTCTTTTTTTTGGCATAAATGAGTTGACCCGGCATATGATTGAAGTAGGTTTCTCCATCACTTTGCAAGCCACCCGCGCGAAAGCGGGCGGCTTGAAGGAAATGAGACCTTGCCAGCTCAATGATTAATAAGGAGTGATGGAAAATGAATGAACAGGTTGGTCACAGCGCGGCCATTTACGGGCGCAAACAGTTGATCATGGAAGGCGTCCAGCACGTTGACAGCTTCAACGAGTCGGAGATAACCCTGGAAACCAACATGGGTATGGTGATTCTAAAAGGTGAAGGGCTGCATATTACCCAACTCAACCTGGAAACCGGCTCCATTGAAGCGGAAGGGTTTTTTGCTTCTCTTCAGTATGTGGAAGGTAAGGGAAAAGGCAAAGGCAAAGGGAAAAGATTGCTGGGCAGAATATTAAAATAAAGCGCTGAGGCGCTTTTTCTTCACTTCATTGCATAAGCTGGTGTTGTATATCTGCTGGTTTGTCTAAAGGAGTATTGCCATGGAACCGCTTGCAAATCAGGTATGCGCTTTCGCGGCTACCTTGGTGATCGGGATGGTGGCCGGCTTTTGCTACGATTATTACCGGGTGGTCAGAGGAGTATTCAAGCTGAAAAAAGTGGGTACCTGCCTGGGAGATATGGTTTTCTGGCTGGTTACCACCGCCTTGGTGTTTTTTCTGCTCGTTTTGGGAAACTGGGGAGTTGTCCGTTTGTATGTTTTTATCGGTCTCGGTCTGGGCGCTTTCTTTTATTTCCAGTTTCTCAGCGGTGTGATCAGGCGGTTGCTCAGGTTTAAATTTTACGTGTTTCACGAAGCCTGGAAGTCGGTAGTAAGAATAACGCTGTTCTTATGGAAAATCATCCTATTGCCTGTCCGGCTGGTAATTCTTGTTTTATCTTACCCGTTGAATTTTATGTGGTTCCTTTTAAAAAAACCCGGACGCGGGCTCAAAAGGATATTCTCCAACCTTGTGGGGAAACGATTGAATATAATAATTATTAAACTGAAGCCGAGATTGTCCGCCATGGTTTTTTGGAAAAGAAAAAAAGATTAGCTAAGCTTTAGGAAAAACTGATCCTGTTCTCCTAAGAAAACAGGATCAGACGACTAGGAGGTGAAAAATTTATTTAGTAAATCCAATATCCTGAATCGAAATTCCACCTGAACATGATTATCGATGGATGCCGCGTCATTAACGTTTTCTTCGGCCGTGGCGATTTTTTCCACTGCCGTGCCGGCCGGTGTTCGTTCTGCCGCGGCGTTTCCGGCGGGCGCGGGTATAGATGAGGCTGAATTGAAGTTTTCCGGTAAATCCACCGCCGTTTCTCTTGGCATATCCACAAAACAAAGGGGTGGAAAGAGAACGCACCACCAATTAGCCCCGCCGCCCGAACCGATGACTACCCGCACCGACTCGTAATCACCCGCCGGGAGCACAAAAGGACCGTAGTGCTTGGTTGGGAAAGTGAAATTCTCAAGCCTGACCTCCACTGAATAATCTTTTCCTGCAGCGTTGATTTCCCTGGAAGCGATTTCTTTGATGTTGCCCAGGTTGGCCGCGGCGATTTCCCTGGCCGCGAGAATATTTTGCGCTTTAAGAAATTCCGGTGAAACACTCCGGATTATTTCGTCGCGCACTTTTCTTTTTAGTTCCTGGTCGGCCGCGCAGTCGCTGTTAGCCACAACATGCAGGCGGATTAAACGATCGGGCGGATATGTCGTATCCGAAGTTTTATTATGCCAGGCAGCTACAGAGAGAGTTGCTGTTAGAATGATCAGGCCCAACGGTATGAGTTTTTGCTTCCTGCTCAAATTCAAAGTAATCCACCCCATTCCATGCCCGGGTTTATTGTTAATAATATCATTGCCAATTTATTGATATTTAACCATATTGTTGGTTAATAAAATTATACTTACTGTAAAAAATTTTCATTTGCAAGCAGGAATATCATAACCAATGTAGAAAATATGTAATTTATTTGTACTTATTTTGTGGACAACCAGGTTGAAAAGGTGCTGGGGCGTGTAGTATGAAGATCGAAATAAGAGGAGTGGAGAGATTAAGCTTTCGGGAGCGGCAGGTAGTAACGCTAAAGGAAATGGGTTACTCCTCCAACCGGATTGCCAAGCAGCTGGGCTTAAGCGCCAGTACAGTGAACACTCTGTTTAGTCGTGCCAGAACCAAGGGCTACGAGGTGGTAATAGTAATTCCCGGCAACAACCTGGGTTTATTCGGAGTTGATGATGAAAACGAAGCCAAAGGGGAGAATGAGGATTGAATCAATCAGCGAGAAAAGAACAGGAAATGTATGTTTCCGTTCCTGCAAGGCAGGCTGAACGCCCTAAAAAACAGGTAACTTTCAATTTATCCAGGAGCAGGCTCCCGGCTCTGGTAATTGTGCTGCTGATGACTTATTTGGCATTTACCTTCGGCAGCCAGTTTAGCTCACTCGCGTCCATGCGGAGAGATGTGAGCAGTATTGAACAGCAAGTGCAGGATTTGAAACAAAGAAATGAAGATTTGCGCAACGAGTTGCAGCAGGTGCAAAGCGATTCTTTTATCGAAAAAGCGGCCCGTGAGAAACTCGGGCTGGTTAAGGCCGGTGAGACCAGGGTGATTCCCGTGCCTGAGGGAACCGAGATCAAAAAGATAGAGCCTCCCGCCGATGATAGCGGCCCGGCTCATTAGGGACGGCAGGTATTAAAATGTTTATTGCTATTATCTGCTATTTCCATAAATACTAACTTGTTTATGTTTATTTGTTAAGTTTTTTTAGTAGTATAAGATTTTGAAAAACGCAGGTGCTTCTTGACACTTTCTGTTTAGTTCGCATATAATTGCTCTAGGTTATTTTGATTGTTTCTTGCTGTGATTAAGGGGAGGAATTTGGTTCATTATGCCGATCGAACTGGGGAGCGTCGTGGAAGGCACTGTTACCGGAATAACCAATTTCGGCGCGTTCATCGAATTGCCCGGGGGTGAAACAGGACTGGTTCATATCTCGGAAATTGCCGAGGTTTATGTGAAGGATGTAAATGATTTTTTAAAAACAAGCGATAAAGTAAAAGTAAAGGTAATTTCAGTAGATCCAAAAGGAAAAGTAGGTCTTTCAATAAAAAAAGCAAATCCGGCGCCGAACCGTGTGCCAAAGAAGAAGATACAGGCTTCTTTTGAAGATAAATTAGCGAAATTTCTGAAAGAAAGCGAAGAGCGTCAGCAGGTTTTGAAACGGGGCAACGAGTCCAAAAGAGGAGGGCGCGGCTCTTGCCGGTAAGTATTAGGGGATTATTGACAACAAATTGAGTTATTGACATTACTTGCCGTAAAGCGGCTTTTTTTATTGTTAAGGGGGGTAAATTAAATGGTCCGGGTCGCGGCTATTGATATAGGTACCAACTCGACCAGACTGCTGGTCGCGGACGTATCCGGCGGGAGCGCGCGGGCAGTAGAGAAAAAACTCATGACAACACGGCTGGGGGAAGGTATTAACGCAGGCGCGCTGTTGCCCGCGGCTATGGAGAGAACGCTTGAGGCGATTGGCGCATGCTATGAAGCATCTTTGCAATTAGGGGCGGAGCGAGTGGTTGCAGCCGCCACCAGCGCGGTGCGTGACGCGGCCAACCAGTCGGCGTTTTTGGAATTGGTTAAACAGCGTTTTGACCTTCCGGTGCGGGTGCTCAGCGGGCCGGAGGAGGCTGCTTTGAGCTACCGGGGAGTTCTTTCCGGGCTGCCTGTCGACCCGCGCTCTACCGTAGTTGTGGATGTGGGAGGCGGCAGTACCGAACTGATTTGGAACGGAAACGGCCGGCCGGAATGTGTCAGCGTGAAGGCCGGGGCGGTGCGGATGAGCGGTTCCGGGTGGAGCGAACAGCTTATAGCAGAAGTTTTAAAGCCGGCTTTGGATATGCTGCAGGGGTGCCGGGCAAGTTGTCTGGCGGGAGTTGGGGGAACCGTTACCACTCTGGCGGCGGTGGATCTGGAATTAGCGGTCTATGACCCGCTGCTTATCCACGGGTATCGCTTAACCGCGGAATCTGTTCAACGTATTTACGACATGCTGAAATCTATGAATATTAATGAACGCAAGCGGCTGCCCGGCCTCCAGCCGGAAAGGGCGGATATCATTGCCGCCGGTGTTGCCATTGTTAAAGCGGTGCTGGATGGGATCGGGCTGGATAGCTTGCTTGTCAGCGAGTGTGACATTCTTCACGGATTGGTCCTGGAAAAGTCGATATAAAGTTATTTTGCATCTACTCTAAATGACAAATATTTCCTGCCTGTTGTACTATAATAACCCTATTGGTGAAAAGTACAAGGGGTGGACTTGGTGCTCGAAAATTTCAAAATCTATCCATACCGGAGGACCGGAGAAGACGGGTATAAACGGCGGACGTTTTTCCGCTCAAAAAATGCGGAAAAACGTCACCATTTCCCCCGCGTTAAACTTGGGAAGCTAACGTTAGCCGGCGGGCTTTGTTTTTGTTGCGCAGGTTTTTTTCTGGGGCGGGCGGTTTTGCTGGGTGATCTGGTGCCCTTCGGAATCGCCTTTGCCGTCGCCGCCGTTCAAGTTTTCGGGCGGTCCGGGCTGGTATCGGCGCCGGCTGTAATCGCCGGTTTGATGACAATCAGCAGGGGCATGCCCCTGGCCGGTTCTGTGCTGGCAGTGGTTTGCGCGTTGCTGTTAATGAGGGTGATCCCTTTTGAGCCGGGAAGGCGGTGGTTAATCCTGCCCTGCCTCGTCCTGGCTGTGACGATAATTATTAAAACCTCGCTGCTGGTTATTGCCAACCCGTTAGCGGCTTCTTACAGTTATTTTTGTGTGTTGTTCGAAGCGATATTCGCGGCGCTGCTCACCCTTGTAACGATGAAGGGTCTCGCGGCGTTGAAGAAAAGGGCCAGGAGCGGACACATCTTGAACAGTGAAGATGTGTTTTGCGTGTTGCTTGTGTTTGGGGGATTGATCGCGGGAACCGGCGACCTGGGGAATGAACTGGCCAGTGTGAAAGGCACGCTGAGCCGGTTGGCTATTTTATTGGCGTCCCTGGTGGGAGGCGCCGGGGCCGGCGCCGCGGCCGGCGCGGTGCTGGGAGTGATCCCGGGGCTCGCTTATACTGCGATCCCAACGCTGGCGCCCGCTTACTCCTTCGCCGGGTTTTTAGCCGGCTTTTGCAGGAGCTTCGGCAAGGCCGGAGTCGCCACCGGGTTTCTGCTGGCTAATATCATCTTAACGGTTTACGTAACCGGTTACGGAAATATCGTTTCAACCCTGGTCGAGAGCGGCCTTTCCACAATGCTTTTCCTGCTGGTCCCGCCTTTTATCATTAAAGAAGCAATTTCGTCCGTGGGTCTGGAGGTGGCTGACGATAAGGAAAATCCGTCGGGGAAGTTATTATTGAAAGAGGCTTTTAAAGAAAAGATAAGGAATTGGACCCTGGTTTTTCAGGAATTGTCTCAAACTTTTGAACAGCTTTCATCTACCGCCGGATCACGCGAGGAACAGAAAATACAAGGATTGATCAATCAGATTGGGCAAAAAGTTTGTGACGGCTGTTCTTTCTGCCGTACTTGCTGGGAGAGGGAGTTTTACAGGACTTACCAGTCTCTGATAGATCTTCTTGCTCAGGTGGAGGTGTACGGCAGCATCACCCGGGACGACCTCCCGGAGGAGATCAAGAAGCGGTGCGCAAGAACAAAGGAGCTTGCCGTCGCTGTCAACTGCCTCTATGAAACTTATCAGATTAACCGCTACTGGTCCGGACGGCTGCTGGAAAGCAGGGAAATAGTATCGGAGCAGCTTAGAGGAATAGGGGAAGTGGTCGCCGGACTGCCCGGCGAGTTGGAATTCAATGTGGAAGCGGGAGACTTGGGGTTCTACCTGCGCAAGAAGTTAAAGAATGCCGGTGTGAGGGTGGAGAGTTTATCGATCAGCGGCCAGGGTCAAGACAGGATTGAAGTTTCGCTGACCCATCCCGCCTGCGGCGGCAAGATGCGGTGCCGCAGCACAATCGCCCCGCTCTTGTCCGCGGCGCTGGAGCGTGCTTTTTTCCCCGCAGCAGCCGGATGCGCCGTTAATGAGGACGGTTCGGTTTGCCGGCTGAGGTTCTATAGTGACTTGAATTACCGTCTTGTTTTGGGCGTTTCCGGCATGGGCAAGGGCGGGAGTTTGGTTTCGGGAGACAACTATGCCTTCTTTTATCTGAAGGGAGGGAGATTTGGCCTGGCTCTGAGTGACGGCATGGGGGTTGGGCCAAGAGCGGCCCTGGAAAGCGGCACCACGCTCTCTCTCCTGCGGCACTTGCTGGAATTGGGATTTGGCCAGGAGTTGGCGATCAAGACGGTTAACTCCATCCTGGTGCTGCGCTCACCCGGAGAAAGCTTCGCCACGGTGGATCTGGCCATGATTGACCTGTACAACGGCCAGGCGGATTTTTTAAAAATTGGCGCTGTGCCGACGTATCTGCTGCGTGACGGGCAGGTAAGCCAAATCAAGGCCAGTTCCCTGCCGGTGGGGATTATTGAGGAGTTTGAAATAGTATCCCAGGCCAGATTGCTGGAACCAGGGGACATGCTGGTGATGCTCACGGACGGCATGCTCGAAGCCTGCAAAAGCGGGGGCGAGCACGGGGAATGGATTACCGGTGTGCTGGAGGATGCGGCCGGCCTGCCGCCCCAGGAGATGGCCGAGTTGCTGTTGAAGCTGGCCCAAACAGGCTCGGGCGGCGCCGCCAGGGTGCCGGACGATATGACCGTAGTGGTGGCAAGGCTGGAGAAACAAAAAGAGACTGTAAAGCGACAAGCCGGGCCTAATTAGCCCGGCACAATAGTTCAGAGAGCTAATGCCAAAAAACCTTGATCGAATTACAGTCCTCTTTATATGAAGAAGATTAGCTTCAAAATGCAGGTGATCGTTTTTCAAAAAAAGCTTTAACACCTTCACTGATATCTTCACCTTTACACAATTGTCCTAATAATTCTGCTTCCGCAGCTAAACCGTCACGTAAAGAAAGCTGCAGACCGAGGCCAACGGCACGTTTAATAGCCTGTATTCCCAATTGTCTCTTAGAGGCGAAAGAGCCCGAACAATTATGGATCCCCGAACATGAGCCGCGCATGACAGCCCAAAGGTCTTATTTTCCGTTATTTGCAGGAAAAACTTTCATCATTGTTGAATATCAATGAACTATCGTGTGAAGTATTTTGTGGAGAGGTTGGAGCCTGATGGATCTGCTCCGCGAGGTTCGCGCATATATTGAACGCTGCCGGATGGTGGAGCGGGGTGACCGGGTGGTGGTGGCGGTTTCCGGCGGCCCCGACTCAGTCGCGCTGCTGCATTTGCTGCACTGTTTAACGCGCGATCTGGAGATTTCCCTGCACGTGGCTCATCTTAACCACATGTTCCGCGGGGCTGAATCAGAGGCCGACGCTTTGTTTGTGGCCGGGGTGGCCGGGCGCTACCAGTTGCCCGCCACAGTTGAAGCTGTTGACGTACCGGCGTACCGGAGCGCAAGAGGACTTCCCGCCCAGGTAGCCGCGCGGGAGGTGCGTTATCGCTTTCTTGAAGAGGTGGCGAAAAAAAACGGGGCGGGTAAAATAGCGCTGGCCCACCAGGCCGATGACCAGGCCGAGACTATTTTAATCAATTTTCTGCGGGGCGCGGGCACAACGGGGCTAAAGGGCATCATGCCGGTGCGGGATAATTATATTATCAGGCCGCTGTTGGCGATACGGCGGTCTCAAATCGAACGCTACTGCGCGGAAATGAACCTGCCCTTTCGCAATGATTCCTCAAATTTGAAGCCTGTATACTTGCGGAACAGGGTCAGAAGGGAACTGATTCCTCTGCTGAAAAACGCGTATAACCCGGGTCTGACTGCCTCTTTGCTCAGGCTGGGCGAGATTTGCCGGGAGGAGGACGGCTACCTGGAGGAACAGGCGCTGAAAGCGTACCGGCAAGCCGGGCTAAATGACGGCGACGGGGTAATCAGATTGTCTCTAGCCCGCTTGCGGGAGATGCCCAAGGCCGTCGTGCGCAGGGTGGTCAGGCTGGCCTGGCGCGATTTGACCGGTTCAGGGCGTGATCTGTCTTTTACGCACACAAAAGCCGTGCTGGATTTGCTGGACAGTGAAGCAACCGGCTTGAGCGCGTCCCTGCCGGCGGGTATTGCGGCAATCCGGTCTTATGCGGCTCTCGAGCTGCGCGCGGAGCGGAAAAACCCGGAGCCCGGCCATTACCTTTACCCGCTGAAAGTGCCTGGTTCAACCTACATACCTGAGTTGGACCGCACTGTGCGCGCTTCCTTGACAGCTGTTGAGGACGCCCCGGAGCCGCGTTTTTTGCCGGCTACGGAAGCATTGTTGGATTTTGCCAAGCTGCCGCCGCAAATATTCGTGCGGCGGCGTTTGAAAGGGGATGTTTTTTGTCCCTACGGGCACAGGTCCGCGGTAAAATTAAAAGATTTTTTAATCAAACAGAAGGTTCCCCAGGCGCAAAGAGACTGCCTGCCACTGGTTTGCACGCCGGAAGAAATAATCTGGATTGGGGGTATACGGGTGGGGGAAAAGTGGAAAATTGATAATGACACTGCGAAAATACTGCATTTGGAACTGGTGCGGGGCGCGCCTGACTCTCAGGAGTCAGGAGACAGAAGTTAGTAGTCAGTAGATAGGAATCAGGAGACAGGAGTGAAGAGTTGGGAATAGGAGCCAAACGTACGTGAAGCTTCACTTCACCATCTGAAAAATAGAAAATGGTAAAGATTTATTTTCGGGGCAGAATGAGAGAAACAGTTTATTCTTCTTTGAATTATTTTGAATGCTGACTCCTGACTTCCGGCTTCTGAGAGAGTAACAAAAATAACCTTTAATATTTTGCGCATCATGGTATAATTATAATTGTGGGTTTTTCTGTCCCGACTTTTGGAGAGGAAGTGGCATATTTGAATAAGGTTGTAAAAAACCTTAGCATATATTTGTTGATCGTAGTCGTTATTATCTTTTTGCTTAAATATGCGGTGCCACCCAAGAATCCCGCCGAGGTGGAGGGTTATAGCAAATTTTTAGATGAATTGGCCAACGGCCAGATTAAAATTGTTGTAATCCAGCCGGAGAATTATACTAATATAATCACCGGGGAGAGAATAGACGGGAGCAAGTTTGAGACCATAGGGCCCGCCATGGATACTGTCCTGTACGAGTCCCTCAAAGAAAAAAAGGTTGACTGGAGAACAGAAGAGCCGGCCCAACCCGGCTGGTGGACCGGGCTGCTGACAACGCTGCTGCCGATTCTCTTGTTTGTGGTGCTGTTCTTTTTCCTGATGCAGCAGACCCAGGGGGGCGGCAACCGGGTTATGTCTTTCGGCAAGAGCCGCGCCAGGCTGCAGAATGACGAAAAGAAGAAAGTCACCTTCACTGATGTGGCCGGGGCGGATGAAGTAAAGGAAGAACTGGAGGAAATAGTCGAATTTTTGAAAAGTCCGCGGAAGTTTCACGAGCTTGGCGCCAAGATACCTAAAGGGGTGCTTCTCTTTGGGCCGCCCGGCACCGGCAAGACTCTTCTGGCCCGGGCGGTGGCAGGCGAGGCGGGTGTTCCCTTTTTCAGCATCAGCGGTTCGGACTTTGTGGAAATGTTCGTGGGCGTAGGCGCTTCGCGGGTGCGGGATCTCTTTGAGCAAGCAAAGAAAAACGCTCCCTGCATCGTTTTTGTGGATGAAATAGACGCTGTGGGGCGGCAGCGGGGCGCGGGCCTCGGCGGCGGCCACGACGAGCGCGAGCAGACCTTGAACCAGCTTCTGGTGGAAATGGACGGATTTTCGCCGAACGAGGGCATAATTATTTTGGCGGCCACCAACCGTCCGGATATTCTTGACCCGGCGCTCTTAAGGCCGGGGCGATTCGACCGTCAGGTAGTGGTAGACGCGCCGGATGTCAACGGGCGTAAAGAAATTCTCAAAGTGCATGTGCGCGGCAAACCTCTGGATACAGCGGTAAATTTGGAGATTATCGCGCGCCGGACCCCGGGGTTCACCGGCGCCGACCTGGCCAACCTGACCAACGAGGCGGCGCTTCTGGCGGCGCGGCAAAACCGCAAAAAGGTGACGATGGCCGACCTGGAGAATTCCATTGAGAGAGTGATCGCGGGACCTGAAAAGAAATCCAAGGTAATCAGCGAAAAAGAAAAGTGGCTGGTTTGCTACCACGAGGCCGGCCATGCCGTGATGGGCTACCTGCTGCCTAATACCGATCCGGTGCACAAGGTTTCAATAATACCGAGGGGCCGCGCCGGCGGTTACACTCTGCTCCTGCCCAAAGAGGACCGCTATTACGCCACCAAATCACAGCTCATCGATCAGGTAACCATGCTGCTGGGCGGGCGTGTGGCCGAGGCCGTGGTGCTGAAAGAAATCAGCACCGGCGCGCAAAACGACCTGGAGCGCTCCACCGCTATAGTTCGGAAAATGGTCATGGAATACGGGATGAGCGACCTGGGATCGATGACTTTCGGGCATAAACAGGATACCCCGTTCCTTGGGCGGGATTTGTCCAGGGACCGCAACTACAGTGAAGAGGTGGCAAACGCCATTGACGTGCAGGTGCGGGAAATGATTGACAGTTCATACAACAAAGCGAAGCAAGTCCTGGAGGAACACCTGGAAACCCTGCATCTGGTGGCGAAAACGCTTTTTGCCAAAGAGACTGTTGAAGCTGATGAATTTGCGGAGTTGATGAAGCAAGCCGGCGAGGCGGAGCGGCTGGACAGAGTTAATTAAAGTATATTCGTGGCCGATTCAGGCCCTGTTTTTTTGATCATTTCCCGGGTCGCGCGGTGTAATTGATGCCGGTGCGGAGCCGGAGACTGCTGAATAGTCACAGGAGGTAATTACAGGAATGCAAAAGGAACGCACATATCTTATGGTTAAGCCCGACGGCGTGCAGCGCAATCTGGCGGGAGAAATTATCTCCAGGTTTGAGAAAAAGGGATTTAAAATTATCGGCCTGAAAATGTTTAAAATAACCAGGGAATTGGCAGAAAAACACTATGGTGAACATGCCGGCAAGCCCTTTTTTGAGCCACTGGTGGATTTCATTACTTCCGGGCCGGTTGTGGCCATGGTAATTGAGGGGAAAAACGCGATCAGCGCCGCCAGAGAGATGATGGGGGCGACCGATCCTTTGAAAGCCGCGCCGGGAACGATTAGAAACAGCTTTGGGATTGATATGGGGAGAAACGTAATCCACGGATCAGATTCGCCTGCCAGCGCCGCCAGGGAAATCGGCCTGTTTTTCAAAGAAGAGGAATTAGTTGTATACGACCGGGATCTCGACCGGTGGATCTACGAATAATCCCCGAAGATACAAGAAGATATTAAGAGGAACATTCATAAGAGGAACATTTTATGCCGTATGACGCGACAAGAATGGCTGATTGGCAGATTGCCGAAGAAGCGGAAAAACATATGCCTACGCCGGAGCAATGGCGGGACAGGCTTTTTTTAGAAAAAGACGAGGTTATCCCTTACGGAAGAGTGTGCAAGCTTGATTTCCTGAAGATTATCAACCGCTTAAAGAACAGGCGGGACGGCAAGTATATTGAAGTTACCGCGATCACGCCCACTCCGTTGGGTGAGGGGAAGACGACTACCACCGTGGGTTTGCTGGAGGGGCTGGGCAAAAGGCACCAGAATGCGGGCGGCTGTGTCAGGCAGCCGTCGGGCGGACCTACCATGAATATCAAAGGTACGGCCGCCGGCGGCGGCAACGCCTTGCTTGTTCCCATGACCGAGTTTTCCATGGGGCTTACCGGTGATATAAACGACCTCATGAATGCGCATAATCTGGCCATGGTAGCCCTTAACGCCCGGATGCAGCACGAGGCGAACTACAGTGACGGGGAACTGGCAAGCCGGAATCTAAGACGCCTGGACATCGATCCGAAACGGGTGGAAATGGGCTGGGTCATTGATTTTTGCGCTCAGGGCCTGCGTAATATTGTTATGGGCATAGGCGGCAAAATGGACGGCTTCATGATGTCGTCCAAATTCCACATCGCCGGCAGTTCCGAGATCATGGCTATTCTCGCTATTGTCCGTGACTTGCGGGATTTGCGGGAAAGACTGGGCGAAATCGTTGTGGCTTACGATAAGCGGGGCAACGCGGTTACCACTGCCGACCTGGAAGTTGCCGGCGCCATGTGCGCCTGGATGAGCAACAGCATTAACCCGACTCTGATGTCGACGGTAGAGCACCAGCCCTGCATGGTGCACGCCGGACCTTTCGCCAATATTGCCGTGGGACAGTCTTCCATTATCGCCGATCGCATCGGCTTGAAGATGTTCGATTATCACGTAACCGAGAGCGGTTTCGGGGCGGACATCGGTTTTGAAAAATTTTGGAATGTAAAATGCCGGTTAAGCGGGCTTGTGCCCAGCGTTTCAGTTGTCACTGCTACCATCAGGGCTTTGAAGATGCACGGCGGCGGACCCAGGGTTGTGCCGGGCCGGCCGCTGGCTGAAGAGTACCGGAAAGAGAACCTGAGTCTTTTGGAAAAAGGTATTCCGAACCTGCTGCATCATATAAACACCGTTAAAAAAGCGGGGATCAAGCCGGTTGTCTGCATTAACGCTTACGGCACGGATACCAAAGAGGAGTTTAACATGGTGCGCCGGTATGCGGAGCAGGCCGGCGCCCGCTGTGCGCTTTCCAGACATTGGCGGGCCGGCGGGGAAGGCGCTCTTGAGCTGGCAGACGCGGTTATTGACGCCTGTAATGAAGAAGTTGACTTTAAATTCCTCTACCCGCGGGAAATGCCGTTGCGGCAGAGGGTGGAAGCAATTGCCAGGGAAGTGTACGGAGCTGAAGGTGTCGCCTGGGCCGCGGAAGCTGAAGCCAAAGCCAAAAAGCTGGAAGCTGATCCCGTGATGAGTGATTACGCAACCGTAATGGTAAAAACACATCTGAGTTTGTCTCATGATCCGGAACTAAAGGGAGTGCCCAAGGATTGGGTTCTGCCGGTGCATGATATTTTAGTTTTTGCCGGGGCGAGGTTTCTGTGTCCAGTAACCGGTTCAATCAGCCTGATGCCTGGTACCGGCTCTAATCCGGCGTTTAGAAGAATTGACGTAAATGTAAATACCGGGAAGGTGACAGGTCTATTTTAGGATATCCGCCTCAGACAGTATTGTCAAGAACGATAGTTACCGGCGAATATTGCGGGAGGCATGTGTAATGTATAAAAAGATCCTAGTACCTTTCGATAATTCCAGGCAGGCTATTTCAGCCGCGCAGCATGCTGTTAAGCTCGCCCTGGTGTCTAAGTCAACAGTTACGCTCTTCCATATAGTGCAGGATATTGCGAATCATTCTGAAGAAAAGATTAAAGTGCTGAGGACAAACGCACAGCTAATGCTTGAGCAGTTGAGGGAAGAAATCAGCGGCAATGACGTAAAAATCGATACCGCCGTGGCGCTCGGCAATCCTTCCAAGGAAATTCTTAAAAAGGCAAAAATAGAGAGCTATGATGTGATTATCATGGGCAGCAGGGGCCTGGGGAAAATTCCCGGCCTGCTGATGGGCAGTGTCAGCAATAAAGTATGTTCCGGGGCCGTCTGTCCTGTTATTGTTATTCACGTCACCGCCGACTGAGAGCCTGGTTTGATGATAATCTCATTACCTGAAAGACCAACAGGCAGCTGCCGTCTAGCCTATCGTGATATAATATTTCCCACATTGAAGAAAAATATAATCAGACTTCAGAAGATGGAGGTGGCGGATTGGCCATCAAGGTTTTCGGCATCGAGGTTGATAATCAGAAGCAGGCGATGCGAATCCTGGAATCAGTCGGCGCCGATCAAGCCGGCTGCAGGTGGATGGCCCCCAAAATGGTGCACCGCCTGGTGATGCTGGAAGGGGTGCGGCCGGAGCAGGCTAATATCATTAAACAGGAAATGCTCGGCAAAGGTGGGGAAGCCGCTGTCGCCAGAGGTGCTGTAAACTGTTCAGTGAGTGAAACCAAAGTGCTTTTGATGGGTACGTTGAAACAATATAGCGCCTTTATGGCCAAGCTCCGCCTGCAGCCTTACGGTTTGTCCGCATTGGCCGCCCGGATTGGGGCGGTCCTGGCCGGCCGGGAGGGAAGGCTGCCCGGCGATCTGGACTGCCGGGGCATAACTGTCCGTGTGGGCGAGAGAACCCTTGTTATGGGAATTCTGAATGTCACGCCGGATTCCTTTTCGGACGGGGGAAGATACCTCGACTGCAGTTCGGCTGTTGTCCGGGCAAAACAAATGGTAGCCGACGGGGCCGATATCATTGACCTGGGCGGCGAGTCTACCCGGCCGGGACACACGCCGGTGGACGCGGGTGAAGAAGCGGCGCGGGTGATCCCGGTGCTGAAAGAACTGGTTAAAGAGTTGCCGGTTCCCATTTCAATTGATACTTCTAAGGCCGCGGTAGCGCGGCAGGCTTTGGAATCAGGCGCCCACATGCTGAACGATCAATGGGCCTTGCGCGCTGATCCGGCCATGGCCGGGCTGGCCGCGGAATACGGCGCGCCGGTGGTGCTGATGCACAATCAGGAGGGGACCGGATACGGCGATTTGACCGGCGATATGATCGCGTATTTTCAAGAAAGCATTGGTTTTGCCCTGGAAGCGGGCATGGTCAGGGATAAAATCATTATTGATCCGGGCATCGGGTTTGGCAAAACAGCCGGACAAAATTTGGAAGTGCTGCGGCGGCTTAGAGAACTGCGCTGTCTGGGACTCCCGGTATTGATCGGCACTTCCCGCAAGTCAACTATCGGCAAGGTGCTCGGCCTGCCTGTGGAGCAGCGGGTGGAAGGCACGGCGGCGACCGTGGCGGTGGGCATTGTCAACGGCGCGGATATTGTCCGTGTGCACGACGTGAAGGAAATGGCGCGGGTGGCCAGAATGACGGACGCTATCGTGCGGGAGCGAGGAGCCTTTGCGGATGGATAAAATAATTATGGAAGGAATGGAATTTTATGGTCACCACGGGTTATCCCCTCAAGAACAGACTTTGGGACAGAGGTTTATTGTCGATGTGGAGCTTTTTTTAAACCTCAGGCAGGCGGGCTGCTTTGACGAGCCGGAATGCACCGTAGACTATGCCGGTGTTTCCGAATTGGTCAGGGCGATCGTGGAAGGCCGCCCCCGCAAATTGATTGAGTCGGTGGCGGAAAGCGTCGCGTCCGGTATTCTTGAACACTTTCCGGTGCGGGAAGTGCTGGTCCGGGTAAAAAAACCCCAGGCGCCCCTGCCTTTCAAATTTAACTGGATGGCAGTGGAGATCAGGCGAAAAAATGAATAATTCCTTGCTTGTTGTCGCCTATGTGGGCTTGGGGAGCAATGTGGGCGATAAGGCAGCCAATATAAGCAAAGCGTTAAATCTGCTCGGCGCTGCGCCGGGGCTGCGGGTGGTCCGGGTCGCGCCTTGCTACCGCACCGCTCCCATCGGCTATGCCGGGCAGGACTGGTTTATCAACACCGTTGCGGAAGTTGAGACGGATTTGCCGCCGCTGGATCTGCTCAGATTGCTGCTTGCCTTGGAAGACCGCCTTGGGCGGGTGCGCGGCAGGCGCTGGGGGCCGCGGACAATAGATCTCGATTTACTTGTATATGACAAGGTGGCAATCGATACCCCTGAACTGGTAATCCCGCACCCGCGCATGCACGAGCGCGCTTTTGTGATGGCGCCCCTGGCCGATCTGGCGCCCGGTCTGGTCATACCGGGCCGGGGAAAGGCAGAGGGACTGGCGTTGTCACTGGCAAAAGCACAGTTAATAGAACGGATGGCTAATAATATATAAATTGTCTTAAATTACTAAATATTTTGTTAAAAATTAATTGCCTGTTTGTTATGCCTGTGTTAAAATGGTAGCGGACAAGGGTGGTATCCATTTAGGAGCCGTACCTGGCGTGTTCAGCGTATTTTAGACAATTTGACCAAATACCTTGCTTATAAGTGACAACTTATCGCTTGGAGCCGGATGGACCGAGACGGGAGGTTGATTTTACGAAGTCTTTCGGGGTCCCCCGGAAGATTTTTATTTTTTTCATGAATTTTAACAAATGATGTGTGTTGTGTTCTTTTGGCTATTCCGTTTAAAGGAGATGATACCCTTTAATAAACCGTCAATAGCAGTGGTGGGAGCGGGTAAAGTCGGGTCTGCGCTGGCGCTGCTTTTGAGCCGGCGGGGCTATTTGGTGACGGGAGTAGCCGATGAAAGCTTCTCAGCAGCCGAACGTCTGGCAGGGCAATTAAAAGTGCCCGCCACCGGCAAGCCGGAGGAGATTACCAGTGGTGCGGACATAGTTTTTATCACAACGCCCGACCGGATAATAGCCCCGGTTGCTGAGGAGATAAGTAAAAAGAAAGGGTTCAAAGCCGGACAGGTTGTGTTCCACACCAGCGGGGCTCATCCCGCTGGAGCGGTGGGGGCGGTCCGGCGTTCAGGAGCGTTGGCGGCGTCGCTGCACCCGCTCCAGTCCTTCGCCGATGTGAAAATGGCCATGGAAAACCTGGAAGGCTCATATTTCGCGCTGGAAGGGGATGCCGGCGCGCTGCTTGTGGCTGAACAAATCGTCAGGGACCTTGGGGGCAGGAGTTTTACCATAGCCGCCAAGGACAAGCCATTGTATCACGCAGCGGCGTGTATCGCGTCCAACTACCTTGTTTCTCTGATGCATTTGGCCACGGGATTATTCAGCCGTTTCGGGCTTTCCCGGGAGGAGGCTTTTCAAGCGTTGTTGCCCTTGGTGCAAGGGACGGTAAGCAATATTGCCCAAGTGAGTCCCGCCCCGGCGTTGACCGGTCCCATAGCGCGGGGTGACGGAACGACCCTGGAGGGGCATCTGGCCACGCTGAGAGAAGTGGGGAAGCAAGAGATGGATCTCTACTGCGTACTCGGTCTTTATACTATTAAAGTGGCGTTGGAGAAAGGAAGCATTAATCAGGACCAGGAGGAAAGGCTGAAAGAGATCTTCAAGGAGGCATATGTGAAGTGAAACAAGAAAAGATCACCACCGCGATCGTTAAACAAAAAAAGGCGGAAGGCAGGCCGATCACCGTGCTCACCGCCTATGACTTCCCCATGGCGAAAATAGTGGACGAAGCCGGGATCGACATAATCCTGGTAGGCGACTCAATGGGCAACGTGGTTTTGGGTTATGACTCCACCATACCGGTGACCATGGATGATATGGTCCACCATGTTAAGGCGGTATGCCGCGGCGCGCGTAGAGCAATGATTGTCGCGGATATGCCTTTTCTCTCATACCAGGCTTCTGAAGAAGAAGCGGTGCGGAACGCCGGGCGTTTTTTAAAAGAGGCGGGGGCGCAGGCGGTTAAGCTGGAGGGCGGTGCGGAAGTTGTGGGAGTGGTCCGCAAAATTGTTAACGCCGGTATCCCGGTAATGGGCCATTTGGGACTGACGCCGCAATCCATCAACCAGTTGGGCGGTTTTAAGGTGCAGGGGAAAGATGAGCGGGTGGCTAAAAAAATGATTGCCGACGCCAAAGCCCTGGAAGAAGCGGGGGTCTTCTCTGTTGTGCTGGAGTGTGTGCCCGCTCCCCTGGCAAAATTAATTACTGAATCAATCGGAGTGGCCACCATCGGGATAGGCGCGAGTCCGTACTGTGACGGGCAGGTGCTGGTGATTCACGATATCCTGGGCCTTTACCCGGGCTTTACACCGAAATTCGTCAAGCAGTACGCCAACCTGCATGAGCAGGCGGCCGCTGCCGTCAAGCAATATAAAGAAGAAGTGGAAGCGCGCGCCTTCCCGGCCCCCGAGCACTGTTTCGGCATGTCGGAGGAAGTGCTGGAGAAATTGTACTAAAAGAAAGCGATGCTTACGGGTCAATAATCAGGAGTCGGAATGAAGGAAGGATTGGTCGGCCCGGAGTATTCTGAATTCTGGGTGCCTGAATAATAATACTCGCTTACTGCAACCAATGACCAACGACTGACGACCAAATTAGCGGCAGGTGGTTGGGGGTGGAAGGGATTCGCCGGAAGCGAATCCCAACAAGCAATCTAACGACCAACAACCAACTACCAGATGGAGGTTGGACATGTTTATTTGCCACACCGTAGCTGAAATACGCAAGTATGTCCGCGAAGCCAAAAATCGGGGCCAGACCGTCGGCTTTGTGCCTACCATGGGCTATCTGCACCAGGGGCATCTGGAACTGATGCGCCAGGCCAAAAAAAGCTGTGATATCGTAGTGATCAGCATTTTTGTCAACCCGACTCAATTCGGTCCGCAAGAGGATTTTGCCAGGTATCCCAGAGACCTGGAGCGGGATGTCGAGATGGCCGGGGAAGTGGGCGTGGATGCCGTATTCAACCCTCCTGTCGAGGAGATCTACCCGGCGGGCTATTGCACTTATGTTGAAGTAGAGCGGATTACGGAAAGGCTATGCGGGCTATCCCGGCCGGGACACTTTCGCGGAGTGGCTACGGTGGTGGCCAAACTGTTCAACATCGTTTGCCCCGACCAGGCTTTTTTCGGGCAAAAAGACGCCCAACAGGTTCTGGTCATCAAGAGAATGGCTGCCGACCTGAATATGGATCTGGAGGTAGTGACGGTGCCGACTGTACGCGAAGCAGACGGCCTAGCCATGAGTTCGCGCAATGTATATTTGGACGCGGCGCAGCGGCAGGCCGCCCTGGTCCTGTTCAGGAGCTTGCAAGCCGCGGCGGAAGCGGTGGCGGCAGGCCGGCGGGACGTGTCAACTATTCGCCAACTGGTTGTCGGCACGATCAGAGCGGAGCCGCTGGCGGAGATTGACTATGTGGAAATTTACAGTCACCCGGACCTGGAGCCTGTTGCCACATTAAACGGACCCGCTCTCTTGGCGCTGGCTGTGAAAATTGGGCGGACGCGGCTGATTGACAACATTATTTTGGGGGTACGGGATCATGTTTCTAACATTGTTTAAGTCAAAGATTCACCGGGCCACTGTTACCGATGCCAACCTGAACTATATGGGCAGTATTACTATCGACGAAGACCTGATGGAAGCGGCCGACATCCTGGTTAATGAAAAAGTGCAGATTGTTAATAATAATAATGGCGCCCGGTTTGAAACATATGTGATCAAGGGTTCCCGCGGGTCGGGCGTGATCTGTCTGAACGGCGCGGCGGCACGGCTGGTGCAGCCTGGCGATACTGTCATCATTATTTCATATGTCATCTTAGACCGTGCCGAGGCGCAAGTTTTTCAGCCTGTTATCGTCAATGTTGATGAAAAAAATAAAGTTGTCGGGATAAGACACGGAGAGGCCCCTGGTGAAATCGGCTGATATAATTCTTATTTAACCTCCTGACTGGGGATGTTGATAAATAGGCGTTGTTAAAACAGAGGTGGTTTGGCAACGTTTTTTTGTAATTTTATTATTACTGTATTTTTACTGGAGAGGATTGAATTTTGTGTCAGGGAGTGAATTTATGCAAGATTTGTCCGAAGAGATTATCAGGTTGAAAAAAGAGCGCAACGCGGTTATTTTAAGCCATCTCTACCAGCGCCCGGAAGTCCAGGATATAGCTGATTTTGTCGGTGATTCCCTGGGGCTTGCCCAACAAGCGGCCGGAACGGATGCCGATGTGATTATTTTTTGCGGAGTGCATTTTATGGCAGAAAGCGCGTCCATTCTATCACCGGAAAAGATTGTGGTCCTGCCGGACGAACATGCCGGCTGCCCGATGGCGGACATGGTCGACGAAGTGGCGCTGGCGCGGAAAAAACAGGAGATGCCGGACGCTGTCGTGGTCTGTTACGTGAATACTTCCGCAGAAGTGAAAGCGGAATGCGATATTGCCTGTACTTCCGCCAATGCTGAGAGAGTGATTAATTCCCTGCCGGAGGACAAGCCGATCCTGTTCGTTCCGGATAAGAACCTGGGGCGTTATGTGGCCTCAAAAACCGGGCGTGCAATGACTGTCTGGGAGGGCTGCTGCAACACTCATGACCGGCTTGCCGCCGATGACCTTCTGGCGGCCAGGGCGTCGCACCCCGCCGCCCTGATTATGGTTCACCCCGAGTGCCGCCCGGAAGCGGTTGCCCTGGCCGACGTGGTTGCCAGCACTACCGGCATGATTAATTTTGCCCGGGCAAGCAGCGCACATGAATTTATTGTCGGCACTGAAATGGGTATCCTGCACCCGCTGCGTAAACATTGCCCGGACAAGCAGTTTTACCTGGCCTCAGACAAGTTGGTTTGCCCGAATATGAAGAAAACTACTTTAGAAAAGGTCCGCCAGGCGCTAATCAGTCTCGCACCCAGGGTGGATGTTCCCCGGGAGATAAGGGAGAGGGCTGTCCGTTGCCTGGACAAGATGCTGGCGGTCTGACGCGCCGCTTAATTGAGGGGGTTTCCTTTTGCCGGATAAGTATATGGTGAATTTCGACTCCAGGGAACTGCTCCAGGAGGAAGATGAATATATTATCCTGGGTAGCGGAATTGCCGGGTTGTATACTGCTTTGGCTGCTTACGGAGCGGGGGGCTCGGTTACCGTGCTGACCAAGTACAACATGATGGACACCAGCACGGACAAAGCCCAGGGTGGCATTGCCGCCGCTCTCGGTGACAGTGACTCACCGTCTTTACACAGAGAGGATACCATTGTGGCGGGTGCCGGCCTGTGCGATGACGAGGCAGTGTCGGCACTGGTCAACGAGGGGCCGAAGCGGGTCAAAGAATTGATCGAGATGGGCGCTATTTTTGATTATGACAGTCACGGGCTGGCCCTGACGAGAGAGGGTGCCCACAGTCAGAGGCGCATCCTGCACGCCAGTGGTGACGCCACAGGCGCTGAAATCCAAAGGGTGCTGACTGAGCGCATCAGGGAAAAGAATATACGTGTGCGGGAAAACCACTTCGTGGTGGACCTGCTGGTCTGGGATAACACCTGTTATGGCGTGTTGGCTTTTGACCGGGATAACAATAGTTTGAAAATCTATCGCGGTAAAGTGGTAGTCCTGGCCACCGGTGGGCTGGGCCGTTTGTTTGAGTTCAACACCAATCCGGAAATCGCTACCGGCGACGGTATAGCGATAGCCTTCCGGGCCGGGGCTGAAGTAATGGACATGGAGTTTATCCAGTTTCACCCCACTGTGCTGAACCTGCCGGGCGCGCCGCCATTTTTAATTTCTGAAGCGGTGCGCGGCGAGGGCGCCTACCTGCGCAACAGCGATTGTGTGCGTTTTATGCCCCGCTACCATGACCTGCTGGAACTGGCGCCGCGGGATATCGTCGTGCGGGCGATTTTGAAGGAAATGGTCGCGACCGGCGCTAATAAAGTATACCTCGATTTGACCCATCTTGATCCTGAAGTGATTAAAAAACGCTTTCCTAATATTACTAAAACCTGTGCGGCATACGGTTTGGATATATATGTCGACAAGATTCCAGTGGCTCCCGCCGCCCATTACATGATGGGCGGGGTGAAAACCAATCTTGTGGGAGAAACCAGCATCAAGGGTCTTTACGCCTGCGGCGAAGTCGCCTGTCAGGGAGTACACGGAGCCAATCGCCTGGCAAGCAATTCTTTGCTGGACGGGCTGGTGTTCGGCGGCCGAATTGTAGATGAAACCAGGCAGTTCTTAAAAACCTACCACCCGCGCCGTCCGGAGTTTGCCTGCGACTGGCTGCTGGAGCCGTTGAAAATAGATTTCGGGGAGTTGCGCAAAAAGCTGGAAGTCCTGATGGGCAGCAAGGTTGGTCCGGTGAGGAGCGGTCAGGGGTTAAAGGAGTCGCTGAACTTTTTTGATTCCTGGGGGTACCTGGGGCGACACAGTGCTGAAAATGCCGAACAAATGGAAGTGAAGAACATGCTGCAGGTTGGCGAACTGGTGGCTGAAGCGGCCCTGGCGCGGCGCGAAAGCCGCGGCGGCCACTACCGGGTGGATTATCCCGACAGCTCCCGGCGCTGGCAGAAACATATTATCTTCAGACGGTAAACGCGGCGGGAAAAGGACGGGCTATTATGTCGTGTTGGGAGTGGGGCAGTAGTTGAAAAACAGATTTATTAAGGTTTTAGCGCCTTATGTATGTTTGTTCGCGGCGGCAACGTTTATATTATCAGGCTGTTCATTATGGACTGCCGGGGTTGATCAAGCAGGCGGCCCTCTGGTGATAAAAGTGGAAGATTTTAGCGTTTTTCTTTTTGAATCTTCTGAGGAAATTTACCGGGCGAACGTAAAAGATCAGGCAATGTGGGCGGGGCTAAAGGAGAAAGCCATCAGTGACGCGGAATACGCCGTGCATTATAACTGGCTCTATAATTCTTACGGCGGTTGGGACGAACACCGCCGCGCCCAGTTAAAAACCATACTGGCTAATTATGACGCGCAGTATATGATTGAATGTTTGATTCAGGACGGCAAACAAGGGGCGAGCTTTGACGAAATCGTCAAGTTTATCCGTGAGGAACGGTGTTTTAGAAATCAAAGAGATTTGCTGCTGGACTTTTATTCCTGGTACGGCGCTAATTACGCCCTGCCGCATTATGAGCAGATTAAGCCGCTTCTGCAGCGGAAGGTCGATAAAACAATGTCCATAGTCGATAAAAGCTTCGATATTGTCGGCTTTATAGAAAAGGAAACCGGTATTCAGCAAAAGAAAAAACAGCGCAACGTTGAACTGCAGTTAAATATGAGAATTATCGGCATGTCGGTTTTTTCACGGAATAAGGACACGATAACAACAGTCCAGTGGAACAAGACTCCGGAAAAGATCTGGACTGCGGTCTTTAATGAATTCAGCGCGCCAATTTACGAAACTTTTACTGACGGCTGGTCGTTCAAGTACCTGGCCCGGAAGCTGAAAAAAGATGAAAAGCTTGCGGCCAGGTATGAGGAAGATATTCCCTATACCTGGGAAGGGTGGGTAAAAGAAAATTTAACCGAAGGCTTTGCCAGATATCTGATTGTCCGCAAAGGGATAACCAAGGATTTGGGAGAAGGGTCTTATGTTTTTGACAGGGAATATGCCCAGGCGCTTGTTAGTAGTTTTAATCCCCAGAAAACCTCTTTGAAGGAGTTTACTGTAAATTATTTGAAGAAAACTTATGATATCTGAGCTGACGGAACGGGGGACGGCCATGGATTTTAACGTGTTGGCATTGCGCAAACTGATTAGGGATTGCTTAAATGAAGATATCGGCGCCGGAGATTTGACCACAAATAGTATTGTTCCCGCGGGCGCGGTTTCAAACGGCTATATTGTTGCTAAAGAAAAAGGCATGTTGGCGGGGATGCCGGTGGCGGAGGAGATTTTTCGTTGTCTTGACCCGGCGCTGCTGTTTCAAGCGCGGGCTGTTGACGGTGAATTTGTCGAGCGTGGCCGGGTGCTGGCCGAGGTCGGCGGCAACGCGCGGGCAATCCTGACCGGTGAGCGGCTGGCGCTGAATTTTCTCCAGCGTCTTTCAGGGATTGCCACAAAAACAGCCCAACTGGTAGAATTAGTAGCCGGTCAAAAGGCGCATGTCATAGATACCAGAAAAACCACACCGGGGTTGAGAATGCTGGAAAAGTACGCCGTCAGGGTGGGTGGTGGATATAATCATCGCTTCGGCTTGTATGACGCCGTACTGATTAAGGACAATCATATAAAAGCAGCGGGTGGTATCGCCAAGGCTGTGCAGGCGGCCAGGCGGGCCAGCCCTCACACCGCGAAAATTGAAGTTGAAGTGGAGAGCATGGCGCAGGTGGGGGAGGCGCTGGAAGTAAAGGCTGATATTATTATGCTGGACAACATGGCTGTGGAGATGATGCGCGAGGCCGTGGCGCTTGTGGCGGGCCGGGCGCTGGTGGAGGCCTCCGGTAATGTCACCGGCGAAAATATCCGGGCAATCGCGGCGGCGGGCGTAGACCTGATCTCGGTCGGAGCGTTGACTCATTCGGTTGAATCACTTGATATCAGCCTGGACTTGGCAGAAATAAAAGCTGATTATTAAAAAAGTGCTCTGACGTCAACGTTAACTTATAATGATAATAAATGTTGACGTTTTAGTGGCAAACGATTAGAATAACTTTCGGGAGTGGTTATTTTGAAAAGAGCTGTTCTCCGGCTTTTAAAAGAGTTCCAGCCCGAATTCGTATCCGGTGAAGACATATGCAAAAAACTTGACGTAACCCGGACCGCGGTCTGGAAGCACATCCAGACCTTGCGGGAGGATGGGTATGGAATCGACGCGCGTCCGCGCGCGGGCTATTCACTGGTCCGTGTTCCGGACAGACTTTATGCCGAGGAGATTCTGGACGGTCTGAACAGTAAATTTTTCGGTCAGCAGGTTTATTATTACGATAGCGTTTCTTCCACGAACGACATGGCTAAGGAATTAGTCCGTCAAGGCGCGCGTGACGGCTCGATTGTGGTTGCCGAGGAGCAGACCGGCGGCAAGGGCCGGCTGGGCAGGAAATGGCATTCGCCGAAGTACAAAAATGTCTGTTTTTCCGTGATTCTATATCCGTCCGTCAATCCTTCCGAGGCGTCGCAAATGACTATGGTGACGGCGGTAGCCCTGGCCCTGGCGGTTAGAAAAAAAACAGGCGTGCCTGTGGGCATCAAGTGGCCGAACGATCTGTTCGTGGGCGGCAGGAAGATTTGCGGCATCCTCACTGAAATGAGCGCCGAATTGGACAGAATTGATTATCTGGTGGTGGGCGCCGGTCTGAACGTCAACCAGGAACTTATTGAATTGCCTGAAGAAGTGCGCGATATCGCCACCTCCCTGAAGGTGGAAACTGGCGCGGAGCTAGCCAGGGTCGATTTGCTGCAGGCTATGCTGGAGGAGTATGAACAATGGTACCAGCTTTGGCTTGAGCAGGGCTTTCCGGTAGTCCTGGCGAAATGGAAGGAGTTATCCGTTTCTTTGCATTGTCCGGTACGAGTCCATACCTTGAATAAATCCTGGGAGGGTTGGGCCGAAGATGTCGATTATGACGGAGCGCTGTTGCTGCGGCTCCCGGACGGCGGATTGCAGCGGCTGATAGTAGGAGACGTTTCTTTGCGGGTGTAAAAATTTTGCTTTAAATGTCAACTTTGTTGCAAGCAATGGTTTACGCATTAATTGCCCAAGCAGTATAATGCTCAGGAGTCAGGAGTCAGATATTCATGCCGCCAGAGGTGGCACCAGCAGCAGATGAAAATTTTATTTTCAGGAAGTAAGGACTAAGGAGTTTGGAGCTAAGGAATAAGAATAAAAGAATGGTTAAGAGTTGTTTAATGTTTTATATATTATTCTGACTCCTGACTACTTTTATTAAGGGGGGTTTTTATGTCCAGGTTTTCAGCGCGTGACATCACTATGACCGCGGTTTTCGCCGCCATGGCGGTAGTCGCCGCCATGTTGGTCCGCTATGCCGGTTCTATTGTGCCTTTTAGCCTTCTGCCGTTTGTGGTAATGCTTGCGGGCGGTTTGTTGGGCCCCCGCCTGGGGGCGCTAAGCATAGTTGTTTACATTTTAATTGGTTTGGTGGGGGTGCCGGTGTTTGCTACCGCTCCTTTCGGAGGACCTTCTTACGTGATTCAACCAACCTTCGGGTTTTTAATTGGATTTATCGGGAGCGCGTATGTGATCGGCTTATTGCTTAAAGACAGGGAAAATAGCAGTATCACCCGCTATTTCTTTGCCATGCTCGCCGGTGTGGCGGTTTACGATCTGATAGGGTTGTCTTACCTTTATGCTATCTTGACATTTTATATGGGGCAAAACATTTCTTTAGCGAAGTTGTTGACTATTGGTTTTACTCCTTTTATTCTCCTGGACTTGATTAAGGCAGTTGCCGCCTCGGTACTGTCCAGGGCGGTCTACCGGCGGCTGGACGCGTATGGTGTTAATAAAGGTCAGGTCTGAGGCGAACCGCGTTGTATGTCCAAAGGTTTGTATAGACTAATTAGCTGTTTTTTTTCTTAGTAAAAGGAATAATTAAGATCATGAAGAATTAATTTACCAGACTGAGAAGAGGGGATTGATTTGCAGATGCTCCGTCTGATAAATGTAATGGAAATACTTGTAAAGGAGACGATTGAAGACATCCTGAAGAATTGCCAGGAATTATGCAAGTGTGAACGCTGTAAGCTTGACATGGCGGCGATTGCACTGAACAAACTGTCTCCTTCCTATGTGGTTACCGCGGAGGGTGAAGTTTTGCTGAGGGTAGGTTCCTTAAAACAACAGAACAAGGTAGATATTATCAGGGTTGTAACTGAGGCGATTGATATTGTAGGCAAAAAACCGCACCATTCAAGAGAAGACAGCTAGGATTTGAATATTCTTCTTGACGGGTTGCACCTGGGCAAACTCTTTGGTAAAATGGAAGGTGATATTTTTTATAGTGCCATTTCACATGAAAGCGGGGACGGGAATGATCCTAGTCTTTGATGTCGGCAATACGAATATTGTGCTTGGAGTATACAGCGGCAGCGAATTGGTGGCAGACTGGCGAATATCCACAAGACGTGACCGTACGGCTGACGAATATGGGATCATGCTTAAAGAGTTGTTTACTATCTCGCAGATTGAGATGAGTGCAATTAAAGCCACGGTTATTTCCACAGTGGTTCCGCCACTGACGTTCACCTTGGAAAGAACCTGTCAGAAGTATTTTCGTCTTACTCCACTGATCGTAGGCCCCGGCATCAAAACGGGCCTTCCGGTTAATTACGAGAATCCCAGGGAGGTAGGCGCCGACCGTATCGTCAATGCTGTCGCCGGTATTGAATTATACGGCTGTCCGCTGATCATAATTGATTTCGGAACAGCTACAACCTATTGCGCTATTAACTCCAGGGGCGAATACCTGGGCGGGGCGATCGCGCCCGGTATCGGCATTTCCACGGAAGCTCTTTTTGCGCGGGCAGCCAAGCTGCCCAGGGTTGAACTTGTCAAACCGCCTTCTGTTATCGGAAAAAACACTGTCACAAGTATGCAGTCCGGTATTTTTTACGGGTATGTCGGGCAAGTTGATGAGATTATCAGGCGGATGAAAAAAGAACTGGGTGAAAATGCTAAGGCTATTGCCACAGGCGGGCTGGCCAGACTGATTGCCCAGGAAAGCACGGGAATTGACCGGGTGGACCCTTTCCTGACCCTGACCGGGCTGCGTTTGATATACGAGAGGAATTCACCGAGATGAAAATCGGACAAATTAAACTGGCCAATCCGGTGATATCCGCTCCGATGGCGGGCATTACCGACAAGGCCTACCGGATATTGGCCAAAGAGGCTGGATGCGGCCTGGTTTGCACTGAAATGGTGAGCGACCAGGCCCTTTTATATGGTAATCCGAAGACCTGCGGCATGCTGAACTTGGCTGGTGAAAGCAGCCCGTTAAGCGTGCAGATTTTTGGTTCCAACCCGGCGTATATGGCTATGGCGGCGGAAATCGCGGAGAGCCGCGGTGCTGATCTTATTGACATCAATATGGGATGTCCTACGCCAAAAATTGTGAAAAACGGAGAAGGGGCCGCCCTGATGAAGAATCCGGGGTTAGCCGTTAAAATTGTCAGGGCGGTGGTTGAGCGGGTCAGGGTTCCGGTAACGGTTAAAATGCGTAAAGGTTGGGATGAAAAATCAATAAACGCTGTCGAAATGGCGAAACTGTTAACCGGTGAGGGTGTCGCCGCATTAACCGTACATGGCCGCACCCGCTCACAATTTTATACGGGGGAAGCGGATTGGGAAATCATCGCGGCGGTAAAAAAGGCTGTAAACGTGCCGGTGATTGGCAACGGCGACATCAGGTGTCCGGAAGATGCTTTACTGATGATGGAGCAGACCGGCTGTGACGGGGTTATGATTGGCCGGGCCGCCCTGGGCAACCCCTGGATGTTTTCAAGGACGGCGCATTTTCTGAAAACCGGCGTGGTTTTACCTGAACCCGCGCCCGCAGAGCGGGTGATGGCGGCCCTGCGGCACTTGAACTTGCTTATCGAGAACAAGGGGGAAAAGGTGGCCGTGCGGGAGATGCGCAAGCATGCCGCCTGGTACACCAAGGGGGTGCGCGGCGCGGCGAAGTTGAGGGACAGAATCAATAAAGCCGGCAGTAAAGAGGAACTGGAAAAGATTTTAAAAATAATCCTATGTGGTACTTGCGAAGAAAGGTAAGCTTTGTTAATATTTTTATGTACACAAATGTGTGCACATGAGCAGGAGCCAGGAGTCAGACAGGAGTCAGAATTTTATAGTCTTGAAATATTCTGAATGCTGACTTCTGGTTTCTGAATACCTGTAATTGAAGGTGTGTATCTTGGAATTAATCCGTCTTGGGGAAAAGATCATAAGCAAAAGAAAAATTAATCAAGTTCTTAACAATATGTTAAGTTTGAGGAGGAAGGGTCTTTCACAGACTGAAGTAGCTTCCAGGCTGGGTGTTGACCGGACTCTGGTCTGCCGTTTGGAAAATCTGGGTGAAATCAGGAAAGGCCGCCGGCTGGCTGTCTTCGGCTTCCCTGTTCTGAATAAAGTAGAGATTCAGGAAGTCCTGGAGCGGGAAGGCGTGGACTTTATTTTCCTGATGTCCGAAGAAGAGCGTTGGGAATTTGTGAAACAAAAAAGTGGTGTCGATTTATTTGATGCCATCATGGACTTGATTGCGAAAGCCCACTCTTTTGATCAGGTGCTTGTGCTCGGTTCAAATCAACGGATCAAAATTTTTGAGGCGGTATTGGACAAAGATGTGGTGGGGTTTGAGATTGGTGAGTCGCCAATTCAAGAAGATAAGTATGTCGACCCGGACGAATTAGTGGATTTGGTCAGGGCTATCAAAGAATAGGAGGTAAAAAGTTTGCATAGGTTCGCCTTCATGCTGCACCCCATGTCTGCCGGGGATGTGGCCATGAAATTCAAGTTTGCTAAATTTATACCGGATAGCATAATAGAGCGGGCGTTTGCTCTGTTGCCCCCGATAAAGGCGTCTCAAATCACCGGGATTCGTTCCCGGTACGGAGAGGCGGAAGGGTGGTTTATCGCCTGTCCGCTGACAGCCAGCTTAATCATGAGCATGCCGCAGGCATATGTTATGAACAAAATCATTCAAGGCGGACGCATGGCTGAGAAGCTTGGCGCCAAGATACTTGGCCTTGGCGCCTTTACGAAAATTGTGGGCGATGCCGGTGTTACGGTCGCCAGGAGTTTAAAAATACCTGTTACCACGGGGAATAGTTACACAGTGGCCACGGCTGTCGAATCGGTCAGGGAGGCTGCCAAGGCAATGGGGCATGACCTGAAGAAGGCGGCGGTGGTGATTCTCGGCGCCACCGGTTCCATCGGCCGGGTTTGCGCCTTGATCCTGGCCAGGGAAGTACGCAGTATGACCTTGGTGGCCAGGGAAGAGCGCAAATTGGAAGAACTGGCCGCGAAAGTGCTTTATGACACCGGATTGGCTGTCAAGGTTACATCCGACAATAAGAAAGCGCTTCGCACCGGCGATATCGTGATCACGGTGACCAGCGCCCTGGACACGGTCATTGAACCGGAGGATTTACGGCCAGGCGCGGTTGTCTGTGATGTGGCCCGGCCGCGTGATGTATCACGGCGGGTTGCTGAAGTGCGCGACGATGTCCTGGTTATTGAGGGAGGGGTTGTGGAAGTGCCCGGCGAGGTTGAATTCAACCTGAACTTCGGTTTTCCGCCGGGGACGGCTTACGCCTGTATGGCCGAGACAATGGTATTGGCCCTGGAAAAACGCTACGAAAGCTTTACTCTCGGCCGGGATTTGTGCGTAGAAAAGGTTGAAGAAATTGCCGCGCTGGCTAAAAAACACGGTTTTAAACTGGCCGGTTTCCGCAGCTTCGGCAGGGCGATACCCCCGCAGGAAATCGAAATGATCAAGAGCCGCGCCAGGAGCGGTGCAACGGCGAAATAATCACTTGCAATTACATCAAGAGTCAAGATAGCCTTGACAAATTAGAGGCATCTTCTTATAATGTCACTAAAGTCCTGGCTGTAATAAATAAATCACAGTTTCATGGAGCACTGCGGAGAAATCGCTTTTTGCAGTGCTTAAGTGTAGTATGGGGGCTTTTTCTACCTGTATGAATTGAAGGCATGGCACATATATTGTTTTGAAAGGATTCCAGAGATAAGGAGACAGTGCTTAATGAAAGAAAAAGAAGTAATCTTGACAGTTGACGGTCTTAAAAACTTGGAAGAGGAGCTTGAACAGCTTAAGTCGGTGAAGCGGCGGGAGGTGGCTGAGAGAATCAGGCAGGCCATTGCTTTTGGCGACATTAGCGAGAATTCTGAGTATGAAGACGCGAAAAACGAGCAGGCTTTTATAGAGGGCCGCATTTTAACTTTAGAAAAGATGCTTCGCAATGCTAAAATAATAGATGATGAGAACTTGGGCACTGAAGTTGTTTCCATTGGTTCGGTGGTTTTGTTAAAGGATCTGGAGATTGACGACGAGTTTAAGTACACTATAGTAGGCTCCGCCGAAGCCGACCCCGCGGCAAATAAAATTTCGAATGAATCGCCGGTGGGCAAGGCAATTCTTGGCATGGCCAAGGGCAGTGTGGTGGAGGTTCAAGTGCCGGTGGGAGTGTTGAAGTACCAGATTGTGGATATCTTGAGGTAAGTAAGTACCGGAGGTAATTGTATTTATGTCTGAACAGGGAAAAAAAACCGTTGCAAATGGGAAGGAACAAATTTCGCCTGAAGAGGAACTTAATGATTTAATGCTTGTGCGCAGGGAAAAACTCACCGAACTGCGGGACAAAGGTATTGAGCCGTACGGCGGGCGTTATGAGCGCACTTACATGGCCGGCGATATTTTAGCTAATTTTGAGAAATTGGAAAATGAGCATGTTGTAGTGGCGGGCAGAATTATGTCCAAGCGGGGGATGGGCAAAGCGTCGTTCGCTCATATCCAGGATGCCACCGGCCAAATTCAAATTTACGCCCGGTTAAATGATATCGGCCAGCCGGCATATGAATTGTTCGGCAAATTGGACATAGGCGACATTATTGGTGTGACCGGTAAGGTCTTTAAAACTCGCATGGGTGAGATTACTGTGGCGACGGAAGACTTAAAACTGCTGTCGAAATCATTGCGCCCCCTGCCTGAAAAATGGCATGGATTGAAGGATGTAGAACTCCGTTACCGGCAGCGCTATGTAGACCTCATCGTTAATCCGGAAGTAAAGGTAGTTTTCGAAGCCAGAAGTAAAATTGTCCGCGCCGTGCGCAGTTATCTGGATAACCGCGGTTTCCTGGAAGTGGAAACGCCGATGATGCATGCCATTGCCGGCGGCGCCGCAGCCAGGCCGTTTATCACATACCATAACACCCTGGATATGAAGCTGTTTTTAAGAATCGCCCCGGAGCTTTATTTGAAAAGGCTGATTGTGGGCGGTTTTGAAAAAGTGTATGAGATTAACCGGAATTTCCGTAATGAAGGAATTTC
Source organism: Pelotomaculum terephthalicicum JT (assembly GCF_022410535.1). Taxonomy (GTDB): domain Bacteria; phylum Bacillota; class Desulfotomaculia; order Desulfotomaculales; family Pelotomaculaceae; genus Pelotomaculum_D; species Pelotomaculum_D terephthalicicum. The sequence continues at coordinate 1,138 of NZ_JAKNBL010000013.1, read as the reverse complement.
CACAAAACATAACCCCGAGTTTACCATGCTGGAATTATACCAGGCTTACGCTGATTATGACGATATGATGAATTTGACCGAGGAACTGGTTGCTAATGTTGCCTTTGAAGTGTTCGGAACTACGAAGATAGAATACCAGGGCACCCAAATTGATTTGTCCCCAAAATGGACAAGACTGCCCATGCTTGACGCGGTCAAACTGCACTCCGGGATTGACTTTGGCGTGATAAAAACCGCTGAGGAAGCTAAAAACGCTGTGAAGCAGGCGAAAATCGGACTGGAAATCGATCCCGCCGAATCATGGGGCTCCATTTTAAATAAAGTTTTTGAAGAAGTGGTGGAACCCAGGCTGATTCAGCCCACCTTCATAATGGACTACCCGGTGGAAATATCGCCGCTGGCCAAGCGCAAAGCTGAAAATCCTGAATTAACCTACCGGTTTGAATTATTTATCTACGGCCGTGAGATGGCCAACGCGTTTTCGGAGCTAAACGATCCCATTGATCAGAAAGGGCGTTTCCTGAAACAAGTTGAAAAAAGAAGCGCCGGGGATGAAGAGGCGCATATGATGGATGAAGATTATATCACCGCCCTGGAGTACGGTATGCCGCCGGCCGGCGGGTTGGGCATCGGAATCGACCGGCTGGTAATGCTGTTGACGAACTCGCCCTCGATCCGGGATGTCATATTATTCCCGTTGATGAGGCCGCGTGATTGATAAATTATAAGTATAATGATGGGTAAGAGATGTTGACATGGTTATCGCTTTATGATAATATAATCACCCGGGACATTTTATGGTTATGCTCCGGGATAAAAGTTTTCTTGACAGGATAAAAGTTTCTTGACAAGAGAAATTGAAAGTGGTAAAGTAGCAAATGTGCTGCGAAAATCTTCGCGACAATATGCGACAAACAGGTCTTTGAAAACTAAACAGTGGATGGATGGAAATCAAGAAACACATGAACTCTCGTCGAAGCGAAAGCAAGAAGCGAGCAGTACATTCCGAGGAAAAAAAGCGAGCTAGCAAATCAAATTTTCTATATTAAATGGAGAGTTTGATCCTGGCTCAGGACGAACGCTGGCGGCGTGCTTAACACATGCAAGTCGAACGGAGGTTACGAGGAAGCTTGCGAAT
>NZ_JAKNBL010000012.1 GCF_022410535.1 Pelotomaculum terephthalicicum JT | reverse complement strand
CTACGGGCTCCTTCCATCCCGCCTATACCGGCAGTTTCAAAGAAGTTAATAAATTTCCAGTAAAATATGTGGCCAAGTGCTGCATTTTAAATGGCCGAAAATGCTGTATTTTTATTGACCGTTCACACATGAATAATTATACCATTTTTGGACAAAAATTTTGGACAAAAAGTCCATCTGCATTGCTGCAAATGGACTTTTTCAGTGCCCTTAAGATTATATTGGTTTTAATGACCTGATTGCTGAATCTGAACGCAATGATAATCGAAGCCTACGGAGCGATATTAGGGAAATTCACGAAATGGTTAATAAAGTAATCGAAAAAAAAAACAAAGAATAATAGATGATATTCAAACTGAAAAGAAGTGAGAAAAGGCTGGCGTTTACTATTGGTATAAAATAGGATAGCAAGTTTTGGCGAATTACCTAAAAACAAAGAATCAAGATGCAATCGAAATGTCATCTTAGAGAATTTTATGATTATCGTTTTACTTGCATCTAAATTGATCACACATTACAAAATATTTTGTCGAAAAAAAGTCGATTGCATTTGCAATTGGCTTCTTTGCATTTATTATGGGAGCATATAAATGATCATTTATATGCTGCGCACAGTTTGATAGTTACTGCGCAGGCGGTTTATTCATTCGGAGAAGATGTTATGGAGTGGCAATGATCAACCACCGCACAAGTTCCAGGGCGCTCAGGGTGTTAATGTCAATTAAAAATTAGGCCACTTGCTGGTCAAATATTAGGCCGCCAAGGAATAAAAAATCAGCCGTTTTCTAATTTTTTATTGAAAATTCAATTATGCTTTGTTAATCGGGTCATGATTATGGTATAATAATGCCACAAAAACAGAAAGGGGTTGATGGTTATGCCGCGAATCATTCCGATTCGAGATTTGAAAAATACAAGCGAAATCTCTAAAATGTGCCAAGAGGCAACCGAGCCGATATATATTACCAAAAACGGTTATGGTGATATGGTTATCATGAGCGTAAAAATGTACGAGGAAAAATTGTTTATGCTTGACGTGTATAACAAATTGGCTGCAGCCGAGGCGCAGATAGCGGAAGGAAAGATGCTGGACGGAGACACCTCTTTGAAAAGCATAAGAGAAAAATACAATGTATAGGCTGGTTGTTTCGGAGCTTGCTCACAGCGATTTGGATAATATCGTCTCGTACATTGCCATTCAGCTTGCAAACCCCATAGCAGCTGCCAATTTCCTTGATGAAGTGGAAAAATGTTACAGCTATTTGAAAAGCAATCCGCTTATGTATGAACGGTGTCATGATGCTTTCTTGGAAAAGGAAGGATATCGCAAAGCGACCATTAAAAACTATGTGCTGGTTTATAAGGTTGATCAAGCGGCTAGTGTGATTATCATTCATCGCTTTTTTTATGGCGCACAGGACTATGTGAAACTGATATAAAGAAATTTAGCTTTGTTATTAGGGGCTATGTCTGGATAATAACCTGCATCTAAATTGATCACACATAACAAATATAAACTCAATATTTGATACAATAGAAAAGCCCAGAACTCATGGGCTTTTCAGCCTTCTAGGGTAGATTAAGCATCGTCTAAGACGGTGCTTTTTTGTTATTTGCATCCTTTCGTGAAAAGATGCACCCCCTCTGTAAAGCAAAATCTACCTTTCGTTAAAAAGTATAGGAATCGTTATAAAGTATAGATGGACATGGGTATAACCCCATAGAATACCATTAGCATTAAGCAGATACTTCCTAATGAAACAATCAAGTCAGGTATCGGGTAAAGAGTCATAGCCGGGCAATTAAGTGACCTTTGCTTTCCGGCCTTTGTTGAATAGATATTTATTATTTATAGAGGTTATCTATTGTTAACGAAAAGGATTCAGCTAATCTGTTAACTATTAATTTCTTAATATCATGATTGTTAACTTTATTGCCACCACGTACGTGCGGACTAACAAAGGTGAATCCTTTCCATTCAGTATCCCACGCATCCCAAGGTAAATTAGCATATTCTATTGCTTTATTCCTTGCTTCAGCAGAAGCGGTATTTCCTTTCATTATTTTCCTTAAGTGCCAGGCAACAAAAAATGGGTTTCTCTTAGTATATGGTTCAACTTTATCTTCATTTGATTGTGATTCTTGTTTAGCTCTAGGACGATAAATATTTGCATTTCTGTTATTATTAAGAAGTTTACGTTGGTTAGGGTGTTTTGGTAGATTAGGTAGTCTATTAGTTGTTTGCTTACCACGAAACGAGACTAAGTCGGCTAGTGCACATAACATATATGTAATCAGAAGTCTATGCCATTTATTACAATCATCTTTTATATCTAATGGTGACAGTTGGAAAAAAGTCAATCCTTCTTTTGACCATACTCTTGCAGTTATACGACCATTACGCTCCTTCATATTGAAATATAAAAATCCTGCATTTTTCAATACTTTTGTTTTTAAGGAACTAATTTTATCTAGCCAATTTTTATAATCAATCCAGAAGTCATCAAGAAAAACTCGTTCCTTAACAATTGCATATAGTGGTTGACATTTTGAAACTATACTTATTGATTTCCTTGCATTTATTTCTATGATTTTGTCTATAAATTCTTTTAATTTAATATGAAACAATTCAAATAACTCAAACTCAGTTGAGGTGGTCATATATTCCGGCTAGCTTTTAAAAGTTGCAGCCCTGAAAAGATATTTTCAGATCTAAAAATAAAATCCTCTGGGGAATTGATATTTTCTATCAATCTGAAAAAAGTTGTTTTATTATTAATATTGTCGGATACTAAATGATTCTCCTGTTTTTTGGCGGCGTCTGGATTTCTATTTGCTTTCCTTGTTTTAGTTTTGCTTAAGTCTATCGGAGGTAATGTGTTTACTTTGGGCTTAATTTCTTTATTTTCAGTTTTATGTTTACTATGTTTATTTAATAAAAGCATTACATCATCCCAGGGAAATTTTTCACTAAAATAAGGTTTTAATCTCAAAATAATATCTTCTGCTTTAGGTGTTGGGTATGATATTAGTCTATATATAATAAATCTAATTATATTGCTAATGTGTCCTTTATGTTTATCAGTTAAGAGGATAAGATCCGAATTGTTTTTAAGTGAGATAACCGAGCAGCACCTGTGCCTGCTTTGCGGTATCAAGCTCAATCCACACGCTCGGACTGACGCCGGAGCTATTACTAAAATACACGTACGTGTTTTCGGCGCAACCTTTCTCGAGGAGGAATCGGATGAAAAGGGCTCCTTTATTAAAACAGGTGTGGTTCAGTTCGGGTTGGGCGTTTCACTCTCGCCCGTTAAAATTGAACGGATGACGACCACAAAGGTCCTTCCTGTGGAGGACGATAAGAGCAAGGGTATGGCGCCGCTTGCTTTCCGGATTGTTTCGTATGGTCTGTATGCAATGCCTTTTTTCATTAATGCTACAGCTGCGCAGCAGACACGCTGCACCAAAAAGGATATTGAGCTCTTGCTTCGTCTGATACCGTATGCCTACTCGGAAAGCGCCTCCTAAATTCGCCCCCAGGTTGGAATTCGTCATGCCTTTTATGTAGAGCATAACCGCGCAAGGGGCACTTTTAACGATTTCAAGATTATTGAAGCCCTCACGCCGGTGAAAATCAATGAAGACGGGCGTGCGGCAGTTTCCTGGAAGGACTATGATGAGGCTTCGCTACGTGAAAGCATTGCTGTGCTGAATGCTCAGCTGGCAGGCAAAGCCGCCCCGGTTATTGATTTGATGGAGCAAATGTCATGATGTACGAGGTTCTGGCGCACAGCACACGGGATGGAAAACCGCCTCAATCATATGCCGCGCATGTGACCGGGGTGGTTGCCCGTGCTCAGGATAACCTTGAAGCTATGACGCCTTTTATCCCGGAAGACTGCAAAGAAGCGTTCCAATCCATTGTGATGAAGGCTGCTGACTTTCACGATCTGGGAAAGCTGGATGAGAGCAATCAGGCTGCTTTGCATGAGGATACTGTTTATAAGTCGTTGCCGGTCGAACACCGGGATGCGGGCGTTAAATTTTTGCTCGAACATGAATCCAATTGGAATTCAGCCGTTTTGGTGTTTGCCCACCACCGTCCCGGACTCCCCAATATGATGGATGAAAAAATAAAACGTTTGCCTTTAGATTTTCTCAAACCGTGGAGCGGACAAACGAGCATCTGGATGATTATCTTTCCATCCATCAAGCGGAGATTGAAGCCCCCGATGCCGTCCAAGGCGGTTGGATGGTGCTGGAAAGAGCGGAGCAGGCTGCAACCGAAGGTGATTATAAAAGAGCACTGGAACTTTACCTGTGTGTTCTTCACGAAATGCTCCCCCTGCTGAAGTCCGCCGATGATTCCGGCGGAGATGTAGGCAGCGTTATTAATCACTCACTCGCAGCCTTAGCGGAAATGGCGGACAGCGGTCTACCGACGGAAGCTTCTGCATATTGTTTTCAAAAGCTCCTAAATGAAGCTGCAAGAAAAATCTACGACGGATGGTCCGATTGGCGGTTGAGTCTGCTGGAAACCTGCGCTAACCTTGTTAATGACGGTCGTCAAAGGAAAATATTTGAAAGACAATTAAACTCGACCGTTGAAGAATTGAATGATTCATGGAGTTCACGGTACCTAGCAGAAAGAATCGCCGCGATCCTCCACCGGTTGATTCTCAAGTTTGAAGGAGAGGTTCACGCGGCGGATTTCCTGGAGCAAAACATCAATTTCCCACTCTTCAGAGAAAAGGCCATTGAAGCTGCAATGGCTAACAAGGATTACGATCGTGTTGAAAGGTTGGCCCTGGAAGGCGAACAGCGTGACCGGGGCATGCATGGTCTCATCAATCAGTGGAAAAAAGCCAGATATAAAGCGTACAGGCTGTCCGGACAGCTGGATAAACGGCGCAATCTTGCCGTGGAGTTCATCCTCGACGGCAGCTTTGATTACTATAAGGAATTAAAGGAGTCATATCCGGACAAGGAATGGGCCTCGGTATACCCCGGCTTAATCAAAGCCCTTGAAGAGCAAAAGGGCTATCAGGATAATTATCCCTCCATCTTGATTGAGGAAGGGGAACAAAAGAAGCTTCTCGAATATGTCAAGGCCAGACCAGCCTATATCACCAGATACTATCAGCACCTGCTTCCCGTTTTCCGCAACGAGGTTGATTATCTTTTTATACAGCATATCCTCGATGAAGCGCAAAGGGCGGGAAACCGTAAAGCGTACCGGGAGATTTGCTCCCTCATCAGGCAATTTTTAAAGATAGGTTCTTCAGAGAAGGCCCGGCAGGTCGTCTCGCAGCTTCTGGCAATATATCCGAGGAAGCCTGCTTTTAAGGAAGAACTCCTGAAAATAAAATTTTAGATTCAGTAATTTGGAAAAACTGGCGTAGAAAAGAAGCTTTTATATCAGTGAAAATCAGAGAGAGACGCAGAACACTGTCGTATAGCCGTACTTTACCTGATAAGCCTTTAAATAGCTGTATAACTGTTCCAGATATGCATTGTCTCAATCAAACAAAATAAGTATAATACGTCAAAACCATGATATCTTTTTTGACCTGGCTTTCCAAAGCAATCAAATTCGAACCTTTTCCTTATCGGAGAGGCGTTCGGATATTAACCAGCTTTTTGCCCAACTAAATCAGTCGTTGCTTTCACCTTGCATCGGCATGTCCGCAAGTAGCCGAGTATAATTCGCTCTGCCATCCACGATATGGTAAAAAAGATAGTTTCACCCAATAGTCGATAGATACACAGATAATGGCCGCAAATGAGCATCCGATAGCCTTCCGACCGGAGCATTTTATCTATGCACGCTATACCCATATTCGGATGGCTTCTCAAATGAGCCAGCGCGTTATAGATGCGGTCCGTAATTTTGCGTGCCGATTCTACACCCACGAGTTCCATATGTACGAGAGCAATTTCCTCCAGTTCACGCTGGGCAGGTGTCAGAAGCTCCAGTTTATATTTTGGTTTTCTCATAGATTGTATCCAAACGCTGTTTCGATTGCTCCAGCGTAAAAGCCGGCTCGTCGGCAAGACGGGATTGTTCTGCCAGTTCCAACTTCGCCCGCAGCTTTATGATTTCTTCGCGCTTTTCAAACGCCTCAATGCTCATAACCACGAGATCGCCCTCACCGTTTTTGGTTATGTAGATTGGCTCCTGTTTTTCATGTGCAAGGTTTGAAATGCTGCCGTAATCGTTGCGCAAGCTGGTAGAAGATTTAATGATCATAAAACTCGCCTCCTCATAAAGAATTATTCTGCTATTATTATACGATAATTCTGCGATATTCTCCATCCATTTAAGTTCTTTTTGTGAAAAACAAGCTGCATCTAAATTGATCACACATTACAATATCAGCATAAAGATCACCGTAAAGGTGGTTTTTGTTTTTTATCCCTATAATAATTTAATAACCCTGATACCCTGTACAGGAAGACCTTAGTGAGGAATACAGGGGGTCGGCCCTTGACATTGGACAGCCGGGAGTTACGCGGGTATTATATACCATTGTCCAATGTCAAGGTTGCCCCCAACTGACCATAATTACACATATTTTATTAAAAAAGTTTCACATTGTATTGATAATGTGCGCACAATGGGATATAATAATAAATGCGAGGAGGTGAGCTAATGGCAAAAACAGCAAACATCAACATTCGTATTGACCCGGAAACAAAGGCGGGGGCAGAACAGCTTTTTGCCAGCTTTGGTATTACCATCACCGATGCAGTAAATATTTTTCTCCGTCAGTCCTTAATGGTGGGCGGCTTACCTTTTGAAATGAAGCAGCCCCGTTTTAATGCTGTAACAGAGACAGCCATGCAGGAAACAAGAGACATTGCCAGTGGAAAAGTCCCGGCGAAAAGCTATGCTTCAGCGCGTGAACTGTTCGAAGATCTTGACAGCGAATGTTGACATTAAAAACAACCGCACAATTTCGCAAGGACTATAAATTAGCGAAAAAGCGTGGATGCAAGATGGATTTGCTGGAAGAAGTCTTGCAAACGCTTTTGGAAGAAAAGCCACTTGACAAAAAACATCTCGACCATGCACTAACAGGAAACTATATTGGTTTCCGGGAATGCCATATTGGGCCCGATTGGCTGCTTATTTATAAAATAAATGGAAATTTAGTCATTCTTACAGCAACCCGCACCGGGTCACATTCTGATTTGTTTAAAAAATGAGGTCATCCTTAAAAGATCGCCTTTATATAAGCTGCCACTTCCAAAGGAGGAAATATGTGGTATTGGCCAATGTCTTGCAGTTGGTCTTGGTCTTCCTTTAGCGTTAGACGGAAAGAATAAAGATTTGGATGAAAATAGCTGCATCTAAATTGATCAAACATTACAGTCTACAATGCTGTCAGTCCATAGGCTTATGAACTGACAGCTTATTTTACATTAGCATTGGTTCAGGCAATCGTAACTGTGGCACTGTTGTTAAGACGGTAGCAGAGAGAGAAGTCTTGTCAATCCATGTCATGGCATTGGCCGACGCCAATTTAGAGTTAAACTCCAGATGGGCGTATGTATTGGCCGTAATTGCAAAATCACTGTGCCCCAGCCATTCTTGAATTTGCTTTAGCGGAACGCCACAAGCCAACAGCAAGCTGGCGCATGAATGGCGGAAAAAATCCAAACGTTTGGATTTCCTACGTTATCCAAACTGGAATGATACAATAAAAGCGCACACCCTTGACAAAAATAGAGTCAAGGAGATGTTGCGAAAATGGCAAACAAATACACAGAGGAATTCAAACGAGAAGCACTAAGAGTTTGTGAGCAGCATGGAGTACGAGCGACGAGCGAGAAGTTGGGGATACCGATCAAGACGCTGTACCTCTGGCAACGTACCGAGCGTCTGGGACGAGGTAAACCTCTGAAAGGACTAAAACCTGGCGAAACGGCGGAAGAGGGCTTCAAACGCTTAGAGCGTGAGATCGATGAACTGCGCGAAGCCAACCATATCCTAAAAAAAGCAATGGGTTTTTTGGCGGGTCGATAGCAAGAAAAAAGCCACGTGAGCTGTATGCCTGGATAGCGAAAAACCACGATGCATCAAGTATCGCCTTATGCTGTGCGGCATTAGGCGTACGGCGTGAAGGCTATTACGATTGGCAAAAGCGCCCTTGCCGCAGGGAACGGGATGAGGCGTTGGTATCGGCCCTGAAGGAAGTGAGAGACGAACATCCCGCATATGGAGTAAGAAGCATGATTGAAGCATTATCTGAAAGGTTAAAACCGAGCTACGGCAAGGGCTACATCATTTGCCGCGAGTATGGACTGCTGCAGAAACGGCGCAAACCTCACGGAATTACCAAAGCAAATCCGAAGGCACTACCGGCGGAGGATTTATTAAAAGGTGATTTCAAATCGGAGACCCCCAATACCAAATGGCTGACCGATATCACCGAGATGAAATGCCTGGACGGCAAGCTCTATCTATGCGCCGTATTAGACTGTTTTGATGCTTCCATTGTCGGATTTTCCATGGACATCAACATGAAGACACCGTTATGCACATCAGCGCTGAACAGCGCCGTAAAACGTTATGGAAAGACCGAGGGGCTGATTGTTCATTCCGACCGAGGGAGCCAGTTTACCTCTCACTTATTCAGGGAAACACTTGCCAATAAAGGGTTCAGACAGAGCATGGGACGGACAGGCAACTGTTTTGACAACGCCCGGATGGAGAGCTTTTTTGCCACACTGAAAAAAGATCTTATCTATCGCCTACCAGTATATAAGATGAACAGGGCTGAGGTTCGGCATTATATCTTTGAATGGACAGAAACCTACTACAATAGAAAAAGAAGGCATACGTCAAATGAGCAGAACCTCCCGCCGCTTGTTAAGCGAAAGCTTTTCCAGGAGCAGATTCAGGCGGCGGCATAACGCGCTCCACAGCCGCGCGGGCTAACCTCAGAAGCCAATGCAGCTCCGTCCTTATCGGCGTTTTAGCAGGAAAGGTATACGGAGCGGGCTAACGCTTGGGCAAAAGATACCCATTATCATCCCGCTCTTGGGAAAAGAATTGGCTTGAATTAACAGGGAAACTGAGTTAGTCATATAAGTTAGGCTAATGTTATCCTTGTCATCTTTGATGGGTGCGGCGCTGTCATCTATCGGTATTTCTTTACCGTGCCTGGTTATCAACAAGGTATGGTTTGCCAGACCTACGGTAAAACCTTCAAGTAGTACCCTTGTTACCGGATTTTCTGCGGGTTTACGCGAGTACATGTTAATTATTTTGAGTACCTCTGTCAGTTTTTTATTTAAGACCTCTTCCAGCTGCCAACCCATTAATTGCTCGGCAACCGGGTTCATGAATGTGATCAGCCCGTTTTTATCGGTGGCAATCACAGCGTCTCCGATACTCCTGAGCGTTGTGGAGAACCATTTCTCGCTTTCTTTTAATTTCCTTTCCATTTTGTGCTTGTACAGCGCCATATCGATAGTTATGTACAATTCTCTTTCCCTGAAAGGCTTGACTAAATAGCCGTATGGCGCTGTTATCTTGGCACGTTGCAGTGTTTTTTCATCCGCATATGCGGTGACATATACAACCGGAATATCGAAGCGGGCCTGGATCTTTTTAGCGGCCGCCACTCCGTCCATTTCTCCATACAGCATTATATCCATCAACACCAGATCGGGATTTGTCTCCTCTGCTTTTTTGATGGCTTCTTCTCCGGTAGATACGATATCAGGAGCAGTGTATCCCAAGCCTGTCAGTCTATGTTGCAAGTCAAGTGCTTCAATACCTTCGTCTTCCACAATCAGTATCTTTGCGTCAGACATTATGTCATTCTCCCTTCTCTCGTTAATTCCGTAAATATAATCGTAAATTCGGTCCCGCTGCTTGTATTGAGGTAAATAGCGCCCTTAAGTTGTTTTACCAGCACGCTTACCTGCTTCAGCCCCAGTGAGTTGCAATTCTGAATCTCGAAGTCCTCCGGCAGGCCGATGCCATTGTCGCTGACGGTCAGTATAAATTTATTGCCGGCGCCATGGCGCCGGTCAATGCGGATTTCATACGTTTTGCCTCCATATGCCGAAGCATTCGGAAAGGCATGTTTCAGCGAATTTGAAACAAGTTCATTGATGAGCAAAGCGCAGGGTATTACCGTATCAATATTGAGTGTAAGGTTTTCAATATCTATTTTCGGTTTTATAACTCTCTCGCTCACACCGTAAGAAAGGAACAGGTTGGTTGTAAGGCTTCGAATATATCCGGCAAGATCGATCTTTGCCAACGACTCGGATTTGTACAGCTTTTCGTGAATAAGGGCCATCGAGTAAACGCGGTTCTGGCTTTCCTTGAACAGCTCAATGGCCTGCTGGTCTTTGATATAAGGAAGTTGAAGATTTAGCATACTGTGGATGATCTGCAGGTTGTTTTTGACGCGGTGGTGTATCTCTTTGAGAAGTGTCTCTTTTTCATGCAGGGCTATCTGCAGGTGTGCTTCACTGGCGTGCAGTTCCTTGTTGGCGGTTGCAAGCTGGGCTGTGCGTTCGTTAACGCGCTGTTCGAGCTCCCTGTTGAGCTTTTTAATTTCTTCCTCTGCCTTCTTGCGATCGGTAATATCGATGCCAATCTCCAGGATGAGGGTGGAGCCGTCCACGTCGGTGAAGGGGAAGTCGAAGACATCGTAATTGCGGCCGTCCGGGCCGGTCCAATCCCACTCATGGGGCGCCATGGTTTTCAGGACGCTATAGGTTTCGCAAATCTCGCAGGGCTCGCTGCGTCCAAACAGATACTCGAAGCAGCGCCGGCCGCGGGACTCGCCGAAGCGCTCCCGGAAGAAGCGATTGGCAAAGGGCACATGATAATCCGGCGACAACAGCACCAAATAAGCCGGCAGCATCTCCAGGACATTATTGAACCGCTGCCGTTCTAGCTTCACGGACTCCTCAGCCCGCTTGCGCTCGGTAATGTCCCTTTCAAGAAGTGCGTTAGCTCTTGCCAGTTCCGCGGTTCTCTCCCGCACCCGCATCTCTAACTCTTCTTTTGCTCCGCGCAGTGCCTCCTCCGCCTTTTTCATTTCCTCCACCAGCCGGGAATTCTCAAGAGAAATCGCCGCCTGCGACGTCAGCAACTCCGTCATCTGCTTCTTTTTTAAAGTAAATACTCCATCCGACAGACGGTTTTCCAGGTATAATATCCCGATCATCCTCGCTTGTTTAAGCACCGGCAGACAGAGGACAGAGCGCATTTGCATCTGCTGGACCTCGGGATTGTCTTTGAACATACCTTCATTAGAGGCGTCGTTCAGGATCAGCTTCTCTCCGGTCCGGTAGACATAACGGACAATTGCTTTGCAGATATCTTCAGCATCCTCCAGTTTTTGATTAAATGTCTGTACTGCTTGCTTCTCCGAGATATGACTTGCCGCACGGATAAACAGGTTGCCTTCTTCTGCTATTAGCAGATAACCGTGCTGCGCCCCCGAGCTCTCGATAACCACGTTCATGATCTTTTTCAATAGGGCGTTCTGCTCTATTTCAGCGGAAATGGCGAGGGATGACTTCATAAGGTATTCGATATCAAGGTCGGGAAGGAGACGGGAAGGAGACGCCGCCTCGATGTGCTGGTAAGAAGTTTTTTCCTCCTCAAAATACTCGGGATATTTCTTGATGAGGTAGATCTCTTTTCGTTCTGCGCGGCATTTCTTGTACAAACGCGCCGCCTCGGCTAAATATAGCCTTTCGGAACACTGACCTGCCTGCAGGAGAAGCTCCCCCAGACATTCGTTGAGATGACCTTCCAGAAGCGTATACTTTTGTTTATGTGCGGCGTCTATGGCGTCGAGGTAAAGACTCCGGGCATCTTTAAACCCGCCGGTGACTCTTTCCAGTTCGGCATAAAGAAAGGCAAGATAGGGTTTCAATAAAGGTCCCAGCGCGGCCCATTTCTTAACTTTTTTGATCAGTGGCCGGATTTCCGCCAGCAATTCATGTTCACTCTTGAAGCGCAGGCCCTTTTCATACAGCTTGAGCGCGTTTAATACCAGGAAGACATGCCACTGTCTCTTCAGCACGTTGTCGGTAAGGCCCGACAGATACTTCCGGACCCCGGCAAGGCACTCCCCGGCCTTTTCATGCTCTCCCAAATAATAATGCGCCAGGGCCATATGGACATAATAACTCCCTGCTGAGGCGATGTGGTTATCCTGTTCCCATTGCCTTAGCTTTTCTGCCATGGATACCGGTGCATATTGCTTCTTCATGGGCTCGATCCAGCCCGCCAGCATAGCCTCGGCAAGGCCTACGGAAAAAGACAGATGATACCTGCTGGAGAATTGAAGGCACTCCCTGGCATAGTCATCGATAATAGACAGGTCCGCTCCCTGGACCTGAAGGTTCCACATCAAGGGGCCATATGAAAGACCCGCATTGTACAGGTCGCCGCAGTTCTTTCCGCACTGGATCGACTTGAGACAATAGTCCACAATCTCTCCCGGGTGACTTCTCGAGTGCATGTTGCACCAGACGATCCCGTTCATCCCGCGGGTGGCGCCGAAGGTATTCGGGTATTTGGCAGACAGTTCGCGGGCAAGGTTCTCGTACCTGAACGCCGGCATAAAATCTTCCTGTTCTCCAAGCTGAAGCCCCATGATGCTGAAAGAATAAATCACAGATTCATCCATGGCCCCCGACAGGCAATGCTGGGTTGACTGCGCGGCCGCGAGGTAGAGCTGCGGCACGAGGCCGGACATATACAGGTCGGGAATAAGCTCGCTGTAAAAGGCGAGCTCGATCTTGCTCCTCCTGTCGGTGGTAAAAGGCATGTTCAGCATGGTTTCCCAGACATCGATGTTCTTTGAGGCAATCTCAGCCATCAACTCCTGCCGTCTCCTGTCCGCTTCATCCGGACTGTCCGGGATGGACTTGCCGAAATAGGCAAGTCCCCTGTTGGCCGTCTCGATAGCCTTGATAAAATTGCCTATGGATGACAGGGTGGTAGTCTGCTCCGCCAGGCATTCCGCCTTGTCCAGATCGGTTTTGGCATGGTCCAGCAGATGGTTGAGCAGTCTTTCGGAATTTACGTAATTGCCGCACATAAGCTCAGTCTTTGCCGCTTTTTGGAATATCCTGAAAGTACGCTTATAGTGATCGTCCTCCCAGCAGTTATCCGGCAGCAGTTCCCTGCTGAGATTGAAATACTCATTTGCCGCTTCCGCGGCGAGGGACCCAAGTGCCTTGTTGCCGGCGTGGTAGTTGAGGTCGGACAATAAATACGCTGTTTTTGCGTCCGGATTATCTTCCCTCCCCAGATTGAGGTGGGAAACAATAGTGAACAGGTTTTCGAGTTTTTCGATGTCCACAGAGCCCTCCGGAACAGCGGCAAGGAGGTGGTTGCCCACCTGCCGGTGGATCCGGCGGCGCCTTTCCGCCGGTATGGCGGATAACGCCGCTTCCTGGACCATCCGTCAGGACTTTTCCATTTTGGCCCACGGCATTCAAAATTCTTTTTTTCCAGCGCGCAACCCTTTTGTCGCTTTCGGTGAGAAAGGTTCGCATTAAATTTCTGAAAGCCTGGATAAGCGAACCGTAAGGAATATTTTTCCGGTATGCGTCGAATTTTCCTGCCGTGAAATAGCCCTTGTGTTTTACAATCGGCTTTTGCAGCTCCTGAATCAGGCGGGTCTTGCCGATTCCGGACAACCCGGAGATGAGCAGCGAGCGAAATGTCCCCCGGGCGACCTGCTCGTATTCTTCAAGGATGATTTCAGCTTCGTGCTCGCGGCCGACCATCTTGGAGATGAAGGTAACCCTGTGGGTGTAAACAGAACTTTCCAGAGGAAATTCGCGTATCGTACCGTAGACGAGTATTCATCCCGGCACCGTAAGAGGTCGGCAAGGAGCCCCTTGCTGCTTTGATAGCGTTTCTCAGGCTCCTTGAGCATCAATTTGGCGACGATTTTACTTAAAGCAGGGGGGATGTCCGGGTTTAATTCATGGACGCGAGAAGCTTCTTCGGCCAGATGGGAATGGATCAATTCAAGGGGATCATCAGATAAGAACGGGAGACGGCTGGTCAGCATTTCGTAGAATACCACTCCGAGAGAATAGAGATCCGAAGAAAAAACCACCCTGTGGCTGATGCGCCCGGTCTGTTCCGGGGAGGTATAGGACAGGGTGCCCCTGACAAAAGAACGGTCGTAAATGAAATGACTGACATCTCTCACATCAACTGCGCTGATGAAATCTATCAGCCGGATTTCGAGCGTGCCGGGGTTGACAAGGATATTGTGCGGTTTGATGCCGCCGTGAATAATCCCTGCTTCGTGAACTTTATCCAAAGCCCGGGCGAGCTGGCAGGCTATGTTGAAATAAACGTTTAAGCAAATTTCGGAATGCGCTTCTGTCAGCTTATTGAGCGGTACTCCGTCAAAATAGTCGTAGGTTATAAAGCAGGTCTCATCTTTCGCGCTGAATTCGATGGGTGTGATAATAAGCGGATCGTTTAAAACCCTGAGATGTTCGATCTTCTGCCTGAATTGGGTTTTCTTATATTCTGACAGGAAGGCTGTTTTCAGAATCTTGAGGATTAGCAGCCGTTCCGGAGCTTTTTTGTGGCATGCCTTGAAAATAGCAGCTTGTTGGCTTTCAGCTAACTTATCAATTATTTCATAATGCGGGAGTATCATTTTTTTCTCTTTTCTCCGATATTCTATTTCAACCAAAAGTATACATCTCTTAACAATTTTTGACAATCTAAAACCAGCCTTTAACATAAAAAACGACGTGCATCACTTTTAAAGCAAAGAACATCGAGCAAGCATATAATCATAATCCAAATTTAATGGGCGACAGGCTGGTGACTACGGTCAATTAAGTTGTTGCCCTCTTTTTTTCCCTTAATATGCCTTTGACAGGAAGCGTGTCTTACGTTATACTACCTACCTGTGCCCCCGGGAAATGAAATGGAAGGGGATGGAATTTATGATGAAATGGAGATTATCGGAGAAATTAAGCTCTGCGAAGAAATTAATGTTTAAGGAGAAATTAAATAAAAAGGTATACTTTCTTTTGGGGCTGTTCCTGATTCCCCTTAGTTTGGCCCTCCACCCGGTCACGTTGTTTAAAACCCTGACCGGACCGGTAAAAAAAGAACAGCAGGCAACCGCGCTGTTGCCCGAACAGGGTTTAGCGGCGCGGCCGGGGGAAGAAAACAGTCCGGCAAGCGAGGGGGAAGGCGGGGAGGTATCCCGTGGCGGCGATGTTAGTCGCAGCGACGTTGTACTGCTCGCCCAGGTGATTGAAGGAGAGGCCGCGGAAGAACCCTACAGCGGTAAAGTGGCGGTCGGCGCCGTGATCATGAACCGGACCGAGAGTCCGGATTTTCCTAAAACAATCCCGGGGGTCATATATGAAAGGGACGCTTTTGAATCGGTGAGCAACGGGCAGTACCTGCGTCCTGTGACTGCAGAGACCTTGCAGGCGGCTTCGGAAGCGGTAAACGGCAATGACCCGGTCGGGGGAGCCCTGTATTTCTGGAACCCCGCCAAGTCTTCCAGTGAGTGGGTCTACACCAGGGAAATTATCACCCGGATCGGGGGTCATGTCTTTGCCCGTTAAAAAGGAGGTTTCGGCCTCCTTTTTCTTCTAGATTTGCCTTATTGATTGATGCTTACCTTTTTTAATATGCCTACAAGATACTTTAAAACAATGGCTATGGCAATGTATATTGGAAAAGAATAAAAATATTCCCACGCCAATAAGTGATGATAATTTAGCCATATCAATATTGGTTCTAAAGCAAACGAAAATAAGCCGGATACAACTATATTAGAAAAAATAAATGATTTCCATGTGTGGAAGTATTGATAAACAAGCATATAAATAACTGGGATTACCGAAACATCATAAACTATAAAAACATCTAACAATGGAATGAACTGATAGTGATACTCCCACAAGTCAAACTCAACACCTATAGCGTCTAATAATGATGTCACAATCATTACCATAAAGCCGTATGTTAAAATTTCAAATATTCTCTTACGGTCAACAACTTTCCACCAAACTAACCAGGGTATAATAAACAAGGCCACTAATAGCCACCAATGCCAGGTGAATACAATATCGTTTATCCAGCTTTCTCTAAGGGCCTGGTCAGCTTCTTTTTGTAAATCAGCTTCTTTTATGAAGGAAGGAGCGAGCTGTTTCATAAGAATAGACCTCATTTTTGCAGATCTTCATATATGTGTTTATATGTTTACCAAAAAATATTGACTATTATACTTACACTAATAACGAGGATTTGCAGACAGTGGTAAATTTAAATAAATATATTACCGGGCATCGCAGGGATGCCCGGTTAGAGTATGAATGTCATGAAGTTGCATAGATGGCTTTCGCCACTGGCTTGTTGGTGAAACAGCAAGGGTAAAGAGGGCTGTTTTTTTAATCAATGAGTTCGATCAAAACTCCGGCAAAGCCCTTTGGATTTAAAAAAGCAAAGTTGCTTTCACGCCACCTTCTCGGCTTTTTATCAATTAAAGGAAAGCCCTTATTGTTAAGCTCTTCCATACTGTTTGCCACATCCGGTACTTTTAAGGATATTAAGAAAACTCCTTCGCCGTTTTTCTCAATGAATTTGGCTACTTCACCGTAAGGGCTGGTGGATTCCATGACTTCAAAGGCAACTTCTCCGATCATAAACCTGGCCACATTTATTTTTTCATTTTCATCAATATAGTGGTCTACGGCCTTTAAATCAAATGCCTTGGCAAATAGTTCCTCCGCCTTGCCGACATCTCTAACTGCAATACAGATGTGATCAATCTTTTCCAGCTCCATTGTTTATTCCCCCTTTTTATAATACTACCATAAACAACTATGGCTCCGGTATGATGATTTTCCAAACCATTGACCATGTTCAGTAAAAAGTAATATAATTTGGTGGCTATCGGAGAACCGATACCAATGAGATTAGGCAGTCAACTCATCACATGATGAAGATAATGCTGGGAGGTTTTATTGATGATAAAAATTTTCGCCTTGATAATATTAATAGGTGGAGTATCGCTAGTTGGTGTGCTGTTGTTGGCTGGATTATTATTCAGCGCCTTTAAAATGCGCAAATGGGGCAAGCCGCTGGGATGGTTGTTGTACAGCATACTAAAAAACAAGAGAAGATGGTAAGAATACGGGAAGGCATTTGGGGAACTGGTTTGGATGAATGGGTACCGGATCCACTGGAAAGTATTAAAATGTCCCCGTGTCCCGTGAAAAGAACCTGGTTCAAAAAAGATATTTATGACTCTTTAATCTTTCTTATTTCCGGTCTGATTAAAAGGGGGATTTGCCTGATTATTTGTGAAGGTGTTATTTTAATCGTAAGCGGAATAACTTTTGTTTTCTTCAGCATCAACAAATTTGCACCCTTTCTTTAATATATGCACAAAGATACCCATAAATACAAGCCGGACATTTGAACACCCGCACGCAAAATAAAAACTACCTTCTGAGAAAGGTAGTTCTGTCAAAGATATTTGGTAGCCCGGCTATCATAGCGGCTGCTTTAGACCCGTGGCTTTGAGCCCCCATCTTTCGATAGGTTTTCCCTTTCTTGTAAATAATCTTATTATTCGACAATATTATCCGTCAATAGGACAATAGTCCTATTTTCAGGACAATTGATGGGCGACAAGACGACAATGGGGACGGTTCTCGTTAACAATCGTCTGGGTCAATCGTCTGAAGCTATGCGAACCGTCCTCCTGCTTGCCTTTGAAATAGGGTTTTCCCGACAGTAAATTCAAATTTACGAGTTGTCGGCTAATTGAAAAGCGGTATGAAAAAAGATGACAGCAATTCCTCGGGAGGGGATTTTTTCGCAGATGCTCCCTTATTAACCGATAAAACTTGAGATTGCGCTCTCTCGACATAGTAAATTAACTCGATAAAAAGGATGAAAGACAGGAAATGGCAATTGTGGCAATTGGAGGAGGCCATAGTATGCCTGAGTTCAGAGAAGGGGGATATTTTAACATTGACGCAAGGAACCGCCGGTCTTTTCCGCAATCGATTTATTCGTGCCATCTTGCTCTCGGGCATTTTGCTGCAAATTGGCATCTGGGTGCGTAACTTTGCCATCCTGTTGTATGTGATGGAGCGTACTGATAATAACCCTTTCGCGGTTTCGCTCATCTCTGTCGCCGAATTTGCCCCCATATTTTTATTCTCCTTTATTGGCGGGACATACGCGGACCGTTGGCGCCCCAAAAGAACTATGGTGCTGTGCGACTTGTTAAGCGCGCTTTCAGTGTTTATCGTGCTGTTGACAATTATTTTTGGAACATGGGAGGCAGTTTTTCTGGTTACCTTCATTTCTGCCATTCTGTCGCAGTTTTCTCAGCCTTCAGCTATGAAATTGTTTAAAGTTCACGTGCCGGCGGAGCAAATCCAGGTAGGGATGGCCATGTTCCAAACATTAATGGCTATTTTTTTGATCGTGGGACCTCTATTGGGCACTTTTGTTTACCAGAGATTCGGCATTCATACCGCAATCAGCGTGATGGGGGTGGCTTTTTTGCTGTCGGCCGGTGCGCTTACTTTTTTACCGCCTGATAAAAAAGATTATGACAGGCCGGAAAACGATTTCACCAGGGAGCTGGCCGACGGTTTTCGCTACGTGTGGCATAATAAAGTGTTGACGGCGCTTGGCGGGGTGTTTATAGCCGCCGGCTTTGGGATCGGGATTATCCAACCCCTTGGGATTTTTGTTGTGATTGAGCGGCTGGGTTTGCCAAAAGAAAATTTGCAATGGCTGATGATGGTTAATGGTGTGGCTATGTTGCTGGGAGGCGGCGCCATCATCAGTTTTTCAAAAAAAGTTGCGGCGCAGAAACTGCTCGCGACGGGGCTTCTGGTTAGCGCCATATCAGTAGCGGGAGTGGGGCTGTCCACCAGCCTGGTTATAACGCTGGGTTTCCAATTCTTGAGCGGATTGTTTTATCCTTGCATCCACACTGGAATAAACACGTTAATTCTAAATGCGACGGAAGAAAAATTTGTGGGACGGGTGAACGGGGTGCTGAATCCGATGTTCATGGGCGCCATGGTAATTATGATAAGTCTGGCCGGATGGCTGAAAACCCGGTTTTCTCTTGTCGGCATGTACGAAATATCCGGGGCGTTGTTTTTTGTGGGCATGCTGCTTATTGTTCCGGTATTTAATATAAGCGCTGCCCAGAGACGGTATAGGACTGCTGACAAGGAATAATGCTCCAAAGGAGTTCCTTAACAATGAGATAACTGTCACTATACTTAGTTAGGGCGGTTTTTTCACAGGAAAAGGGTTGCCAGATAAGCTTGGCTGATAGAGCAGCATATAATCCCTTACGACCTCGTAGCAATCGTTTTCGACTAGTTATAAAGCCGGCAGACAGGTAACCTTTAAAACCTTTAAGCGGATGGGGAAATAGGCATTCCAGCCTATTTTTTTATTTTAAAGAGGAATTTTTTATAGGCATTATGTTAAGAGACAAACAGGCTAAAACGGTAAATATTCATATGTGCTGCGCTAAAAATAACGTTATCTTGATATGTTGGCGATTAACAAAAATAAAAATGTTGACTTTGGCAATTATTTTGTTATAATGTAATTAATGGTATCAAACCTGTCCCATGAGCGATAATGTATAAAATGTAGAGATAAAAAGACAGGCCCCGGAATTGATGCTTCCGGGCCTGCCGCCGAAATCAGCGCGTCCATGTCATTACAGGTAGTTTTATGGCCTTGCTGATGAAGCACTTTGTCTCGGAAAGGAGAGACCGTGGCAGACCGACAAAACCGCAAGCTTGTGAATGAATCTTTCGAACCGCGGACGATATTGGCCGTATGGAACAAGGCTACCATCGTTGCGGGGTACAACGAGGGCGAGTACAGGAGAGACCGTTGCGGCGCATGGATTAGATTTTCCGAATATGGCAATATCGACTCCGACTTCGGTTGGGAAATCGACCATGAAAAGCCGGTGGCCAAAGGCGGAACGGATGATCTAAGCAATCTCCAGCCGCTGCATTGGCTTAACAACCGTGGCAAAGGTGACAACTGGCCTGTTTGGAAGTGCTCTTACCAGGGTGAATATTAGCCGGCAGGGCTGTGGCAAACCATATTCCGCCGGGTGTTCGCTGATAAGGGGGTGGGAAGCGACGGCTGTAAAAAACGTAAAACTGGGGGAAATCGCCGGCATATTCAATGGTGTGCCCGATGCCAGGCAACACGAGCTTCTATACAAGGCAAGTTTTATCACATATAATTTTATTCAGCCGAAGCATTTGGGAGTTTTTAACGATATACATAGCGCATCGGAAATAAAAAGAAAAACTCCCATTAGTAAGAGCTATTTTGTCCGGAAAAACGATATTATCCTGAAGCGGCTGAATCCGGATGTGGCGACGCTGGTGCTGAAAGATGTGCCGAATACGACCTTTTCAAGCAACCTGATTATTATTCGCTTGCAGAAAAACTATTTTCCCGCCTATATTGCCTGCCTGCTGGAAAATCAGGGTATCGCCCTGCTGAACGGCAATATTGTCGGTTCGGTGGCCGCGATTAATTCCATATCCGTAAAGGCTTTGGCGGCATTGGATATTCCCGCCGTAACATATGAAAGACAAATAACCATCGGCCGGATGTGGCTGCTGCACAAGAAAAGAAAACGGCTGCTGGGTGATTTAATCGCGGCGGATCAAAGGCTGATGGCGGCAGTAATAAAAGGCGTCACGCAAATACCAGGGAGGAATAATAATGGCGACTTCCAGAAAAGACATTGAGGCCGCGCTTTGGCGAGGTGCGAATACATTCAGGGGAGCTATCGACGCGGCCAACTATAAAGATTACATCCTGCCGATGCTTTTTGTTAAGTACCTGAGCGACACCTACCTGGAAAACGTCGCGGAATTAACAAAAAAATACGAGAATCCGGTGCGGCTGGAAAGAGCGATAAGCAGGCTTCCCTTTGTCATCAGGGAAGAACAAAGCTTTTCCTGGCTTTATGGCAAAAGATATAAAGATAATCTGGGGGAGCTTATCAATACGGCTTTGCGCGGCATAGAAGACGACAATCCTGCCCTGTTCACGGGAATATTCAGGAACATTGACTTTAACAGTGAAGCCATGCTGGGCAATCAAAGGCAAAGAAACACCCGCTTGCGGGAGTTGCTGGAAGATTTCGAGTCCCTTGACTTAAGCCCTTCTTCCATCAGGCCGGAGGAAGGCAAGGTAGTCTCCGACACAATAGGCGAAGCGTTCGAATACATGATCGGCGAGTTTGCCAGCCAAGCCGGCAAAAAAGCCGGTTCTTTCTTTACGCCCTCCGAAGTGTCGGAGCTGATGGCGCGCATCGTCGACCCCAAAATAAGCGACACCATCTACGACCCCACCTGCGGTTCCGGTTCCCTGCTCATAAAAACCGGAAAAACAGCCAAGGAAAAGGAAAACGGCTTAATCAAAAGCCTTTCGTTATACGGGCAGGAAATGAACGGTTCCTCCTGGTCGATGGCCAAAATGAACATGTTTCTCCATCAGATCCTGGACGCCAGGATCCTCTGGGGCGATACCCTGGCCAACCCCCTGCACCTGGACCCGGAAGGCAATCTCATGCAGTTCGACGTCATCGTGGCCAACATGCCCTTTTCCCAGGATAAATGGGCGGCTGGTTTTAACACCGGCGGCGAGGTGACCGGCAGAGGCAAAGAGTTCAAAATGGAAGCCTCGCTTGACCGGTACCACCGCTTTGACTGGGGGGTGCCTCCCGCCAGCAAGGGCGACTGGGCGTTTTTGCTGCATATGATCGCCAGCCTCAAGAGCGGCGGCAGGATTGCCGCCGTCGCTCCGCACGGTGTTTTGTTCAGGGGCGCGTCGGAGGGCAGGATCAGGCAGGCTGTGATCGAAAGGAACCTGCTGGACGCGGTCATCGGCCTGCCTGCGAATTTGTTCTACGGGACAAGCATTCCGGCCTGTATTTTGGTTTTCAAGAAAAACCGCAATCGTGACGACGTGCTTTTTATTGACGCCTCCGGCAAGGATGAAAACGGAAAACTCCGCTACAGAAAGGACAAGAACCAGAACAAACTCGAAACAAAACATATTGAGGATATTGTAAACGCCTACAAAAACAGGGTGGATATGAAAAAATTTGCCCGCTTGGCCGGCGTTGACGAAATCAGGGCCAACGAATACAACCTGAATATCCCGCGCTATGTCGATACCTTTGAAGAGGAAGCGTTGGTGGATATTGAAGAGGTGAAAAACAATATAGCCGGCATTCAGAAAGAGCTTGCCGAAGTCGAGGCGCGGATGGCCAAGTGTCTGAAGGAGTTGGGATTATGAGTAAGATACAAAAATATAGCGATAAAACCTTTGAGGATATTAACGCACCATGCCCGAAGACCTGCCCGCTCCAGGTGAAAGCGTCTAATATGTAAGATTCATTTGCCACAGAGTCCTTGACAGCCGGGTTAAAGGGCATTATTGTTTAAGTGAATATCGACGCGGGCATCGTTTTTAAGACATCCCGCGGGCTTCGATCATAGGAGACAATAATGCAGAAAGAAAGTGAATACTCTGTAGCCAAAGGACCTTACAAAAGCTACCCGGGCGACTGGAAAGTTGTTGAATTAGGTAATTTGCTCAGTAAAATCGGAAGACCGGTGGAAGTCATTCCTGATCGTGAATACCGGGAAATAGGCATCCGTTCTCACGGTAAGGGGCTTTTTTATAAAGAGCCGGTTAAAGGAAGCGACCTGGGGAACAAGTCCGTTTTTTGGGTTGAGGCGAACTGCTTGATTATTAATATTGTTTTTGCGTGGGAGCAGGCTGTCGCAATCACAACCCTCCGGGAAGAAGGAATGATTGCCTCGCACCGGTTCCCGATGTGGCGGTCGAAAGGAAATGCGGATTTAAATTATTTATGGTATGTTTTTTTGACGCCGTTTGGCAGGCGCCTTCTTGAATTGGCCTCGCCGGGCGGAGCGGGGAGAAACAGGACACTCGGGCGGGATGACTTTAATAAAACCTCTGTCTGTATACCGTCAAATATTGAAGAGCAACAAAGAATAGTAAAAATCCTCTCAACGTGGGACAAAGCCATTGAATTAAAAGAAAAGCTTATCGGAGAAAAAAAACGGCAGAAAAAATGGCTGATGCAAAACCTGCTGTCAGGTAAAAAGCGCCTTCCAGGTTTCACTGACGAATGGAAAGAGGTACGGCTGGGGGATTTATTTAGATTTGAAGGCGGGCTTTCTTTTTCAAGAAATGAATTGCAAACAGATAAAGGTATTTGCTATTTGCATTATGGTGATATTCATAAATCAACCAAGAATTATATTAATGTCGAAGAAGAGTATTCCCAACTCCCCAAGTTATTAACTGCGATTAGTGACTTAAATACCGATTGCCTATTAAATAATGGAGATATTGTGTTTGTGGACACATCTGAGGATTATGAAGGAATGGGTAAATATATTGTAGTGAAAAAGAAAAATAACATTCCGTTCATAGCGGGGCTGCACACAATAATTGCCCGTCCAGTAAGTGAATCGATCGCTGATGATTTTAAACGATATTGCTTTAGTACTTTTGACGTAAAAAAACAATTTACAGTGTTAGCCAATGGTACTTCTGTGTATGGTATTAATAAAAACAGCATTAAAAAGATATCTTTTCTACTCCCGCCACTCCCGGAACAAACCGCCATTGCCGAAGTCCTATCCACTGCAGACCAGGAAATTGACCTGCACGAAAAGCAGTTGGAGGAATTGAAAAAGCAGAAAAAAACTTTAATGCAGTTATTGCTGACAGGTATTATCAGAGTCAATACGCAGGAGGTTTCTTCTTAATGCCCGACCATACCATATTCGATGAACGCCCGGAGAGTCAGAACCGGGCGATAAAAATTTTAGAAAGATTAGGCTATCAGTACATACCGCGTTCCCAGGCGGAAATCTTGCGGGGGCGTCTTTCCAACGTGCTGTTCCCCGATGTTTTGCGCGAGTTTCTGCACCGGCAGTCTTTTGTGTACCGGGGCAAACGGACGCCTTTTTCCGGCCGGTCGCTCGGCAAAGCAATCAGGGATATCGACGCGCCGCTTGTTGCCGGCCTGATGTCCGCGAGCAAGACGATCTACGACCTGCTTGTCTCCGGCAACAGCTATGAGGAGGAGTTGTTCGACGGCGGCCGCCAGTCCTTTGACTTGAAGTTTATCGACTGGGAGCAGCCGGAAAACAATATCTGGCAGGTGACCGACGAATTTTCGGTGGAACGGCCGGACGGCAAATATGCGCGGCCTGATATCGTGCTGCTCGTCAACGGCATTCCCCTGGTGGTGATCGAGTGCAAGAAATCCGGTGTGGACGTGGAGCGGGGCGTCGCGCAAAACGTGCGCAACTGGCAGCCCGGCTACATTCCCCATTTGTTCAAATTCTCTCAAATCGTCATGGCCATGCACCCCAATATTGTCAAATACGGCACCTGCGGCACGCCTGCCGAGTATTTTAGCGTCTGGCGGGAGAGAGACTACCAGTGGCAGCAGGAAAAATGCCGGAATGTCAGCCCCGACGGACTGGTTAACGAACAGGACAGAGCCATAGTTTCCCTGCTCTCCCGGGAGAGGCTGCTGGAATTGATTCGCTATTTTACCCTGTACGACCAAAATGTGAAGAAAATAGCCCGCTACCAGCAGTTTTTCGGCATTCTCGCGGCTATGAAGCGAATCAAAGGTGAAGACGGCAGGAATATCAGAAACGGGGTGATCTGGCATACGCAGGGCAGCGGCAAGTCTTTGACCATGGTGATGCTGGTTAAAAAAATCCTGTCCGACCCGGAGATAATAAACCCCCGTTTTGTGCTGGTTAATGACCGGATCAATCTGGACAAGCAGCTTAGAGATAATTTTGCCAAAACCCAGCTTAACCCGGTCCGGGCGAAAACAGGCAAAGGCTTGATCGACCTGCTGAATGACAGGGGTGTGACGATCATTACCACCCTGGTGCATAAATTTGACACTGCGGCCAAAAGGAGAATTAAAATTAAAGACGACAATATATTCCTGTTGGTTGACGAGAGCCACCGCAGCCAGTACGGCCAGCTGCACAACATGATGATTGACGTGCTGCCCAACGCGATCAAGCTGGGATTTACCGGCACGCCGCTGCTTAAGAAAGACAAATTCAACACCTATAAAAAATTCGGGCCGCTTATCGACAGTTACCCGATTGACCGGGCGGTGGAAGACGGCGTCATCGTTCCCCTGGTCTACGAGGGCAGGATTATTCCCCAGGACGTGTCCGGCGCAAGGATAGACGATTATCTCAAATACATCATCGCGCCGCTGAGCCGGGAGCGGCAGGAAGATATGAAGCGCAGGTGGAGCCGCTTTTTGCCCCTGGCGCAGACCAGGCAGCGGATCGACATGGTGGCCTTTGATATTCACGAGCACTTCATCAGCTACGCCAAGCCGAAGAGATTGAAGGCCATGGTCGCGGCTTCGTCCCGTCCGGCCGCCATTGACCTGCATTACTCTATCAGGAAGCTTGGCGGGGTGAAAACAGCGGTGGTGATATCGCCCGAAAATATAAGTGAGGGTGAGGAGCTGACCGGCGAAAGCAGAAAGAAAATAAAAGACTTTTTCAAAGAAGAGGTGGAGCCGCTCTTCGGCAACAACCACGAGGAATATGCGGACTGGGCCAAAAGCAGCTTCATCAGTGCCGAAGAGGTGGATATGCTGATCGTTAAAGACATGCTCCTGACCGGCTTTGACGCGCCGGTGGCCGCCGTGCTTTACGTGGACAAACCCATGCGGGAGCATTCGCTGCTGCAGGCCATTGCCCGGGTCAACCGCGTGTGTCCAGGCAAAGATTTCGGACTCATCGTGGATTACTGGGGTATTTTCGGCAGGCTGAATACCGCCATGGATATGTATTCAGACGAAAAATCGGGCATGGATGGATACGAGCAGGCCGATATAGAAAATGCTATTTTAGGGGCCGGTGATCAGAAGGTCAAACTGGAAAACGCCCATCGGGAATTGTGGGCTATCTTTGATGAGCAGGACTTTGACCGGAACCGTTCCGAGGGCTGGCAAAGCGCATTGGCGGATGGCGATCTCAGAAAGCTTTTTTACGAGCGGCTTTCATTATTTTCCCGCTTACTGGACCTGGCCACGGGCAGCTATGCTTTGTATGACGCGGTTGGCTGCGGCCGGATGCAAAAATATAAGCGGGATTTGCTTCATTTTCAAAAGCTGCGCGGGGCAATTTTGCTCCGCTACAACGAAAAAGTGGATTTCAGCAGGTATGAAGACGGCATCCGCAGCCTGCTGAACAACTTTGTGCTGGCGGAGCCAGGTCAAATTATTGTTGAGCCTGTTTCCATTCATGATTCCGAGGGGATGAAGGAGCAGCTTGAAAAACTGGACAGCAAGGCCGCCAAAGGTGACGCCATTCGCACGCGCATGGACAGAGAGCTGGAGACCTGCCGTTATGACGACCCGCTGCTGCACAAGAAGTTTTCCGAGCAGCTCAAAGAAACCCTGGAAGAATACCGGGCGTCGCGAAATGATCATTCTTATCTCTGTAAAATGGAGAAAATCGCGGATGATTTCAGAAGAGGTTATACCAGCCACCACTATCCGGCCTGCATAGACAATGACAGTGACGCGAAAGCTTTTTACGGCTCGATTCAAAATATCATCGCCGCGGCGATAAAGGATGTTTCGCCGGAAACAGATGAAGCGATGGGGCGCCTGGCTGTTGAGGTGAAAAAGTCGATAGCCAACCGGGCCAAGGTTGACTGGCGCTTTAACGTAGCGGTGCAGAAAGATATGACGCAGGCGCTTGATGATCTAATCTGGGATTTTCTCGAAGAACACGGGATCGAACTGCCTGTCGAGAAGATTGATCTTATCCTGGAAGGACTTATGACAACGGCGGTGAGAAGGTATTAGATTATGACTTCCAAGAAATTATCCTTGACTAAACCATGGGGCGATATTGAGGTAATTGTTGAGCGCAAAAGCGTAAAAAGAATCCGGCTGAAAGTGTTTCCGAATGGTGTTGTGAAGCTGTCGGCGCCACATGGAGTACCGGATAAGTATATCAATGATTTTCTCAGAAGCAAAACGGCGTGGATTGAAAAGTCATTGAATTATTTCAGAGACACTGAAGCAGATGATATTGAAACAGAAATACGCAGCGGAGCAACCACCCGCGTTTTGGGCAGGCAAGTCAGAATCATGGTCAATGAAGCGAATAGCTACAAAATTGAACAAAAGGAAGATTATGTTTATATTCTTTCCCCCGCAGCCGGGGACAAGCAAGCTTTGCAAAATCAATTCGGGCGCTGGTGGCGAAAACAGAGCAAAACTTATTTTTTAGCGGTTATTGACAGGTTTTATCCCATTGTCGCCAAACATGGTGTTAACAAGCCTGCACTTTCGGTCAGAAGAATGAAGACTATTTGGGGCAGCTGCTCCAGAAGGTACGGCAAAATCAATCTGAATTATTATTTATACAAGGCCCCGCCGCCCTGTGTTGATTATGTCGTTTTGCATGAACTGGCCCACTTTCTTTATCCCAAGCATGATCAAGCTTTCTATGAATTCTTGACGGTGCATATGCCGGACTGGAAAGAGCGAAAAAGAATCCTTGATCACGAGGTTGTGAAGGGACTGGGCACTAATTGATTGTGAGAACAGATGAGGAAATGTCCGCCGCCATGCAGGAACTGGCTGTCACTTCCGGAAAAATTGAAGAATTGGCTAAGGCTGTTTGATGGAAGATGCAAGGGGGAAACGTAGCTTGAAAAGAATCGACGATAGTGAAATCATAGGTAAAAGCATTAAGGATATAGAGATAATTTATTCAAAGGATACTAGTTTCATAAAAAAGAAGCATTTAATGCTGGGTTTGATGATCACGGTTTTATTGATATTCGTAATGGGTGTTAGGATCTACAAACTTGAGATGTCCGTACCGCCAACGCAAAATGTGCAAAATAATGAGGGTGAGGAGTATGTTTCATTCAAGGAACAAGTCGGCGAACCGATAGAACAACAATCGGTAGAACAACAATCAATAGATCAACAATCAATAGATCAACAATCAGTAGATCAACAACCGGCAGGTCAAACTCCGCCTGCTGATGAAATTATTTATTATGAAATCCAGAAAGGTGATTGTTTTGAAACAATCGCAACTTATTATTATGGTTCGGAAAGTTACGCCTCTGAACTGGCCCGGTTTAATAAAATGAAAGTAAATAGTATATTAAATATAGGACAGATTATTAAGGTGCCGAGAGAAACTGACAAGCTCCGGCAATAGAGCTTTCAAATAAATCAAGGGCTATCGGGGCGATAACCCTTGAGCCTTTTTTGCACAAGTTTTGATGAGCAAGCTTTATACTGCAGATATTCAACAAGTTTTCAGTTTTTCTTCAGTATGGTTTCAGTTATAACCCGGATAATATGAATATAGTGACAAAGGAATGGGGACACACCTCCTATCGGAGGAATGTCCCCGATGGAATGTCCCGGATGGAATGTCCCCGGTGGAGTGTCCCGGATGTGAAGGTGGTGATAGGCGATGCAACAATTAAAAGGAATTAAGATATTAGTAGTGGACGATGAGCCGAATATCCTGCAATTCTTGGAACTCGGCCTGCAAAACGAGGGGTTCGAGGTGCAAACCGTCCAGGATGGGATGACAGCCATTACCATGATGAAGCAATTCCAGCCGCACGTTGTTATTCTTGATGTCATGATGCCTGGAATGGACGGCTTCGAAGTATGCCGGATGCTGAAAAAAACGGAGAATGTGGCTGTGATCATGCTGACGGCCAAGGATGAAGTGGATGACCGGGTGAAGGGTCTGACGCTTGGAGCCGATGACTACATGATCAAGCCGTTTAGCTTTGAGGAACTGCTTGCCAGGATTTATGCCAGAATCCGTAATCAATTTCCAAATTTATTCGGGGAAGTAGTGATCGGGCCGTTTCATATCGATGACCGCCGCAAAGAGATCAGGCTCGAAGACAGGGTTATGGAATTGTCTCCCACCGAGTATAAGCTTCTTAAATTTTTGGTTCTTAATCATGGGTTGGTTATAAGCAAAACGATGATTTTAGAAAAAGTATGGGGCTATGATTTTGGCGGCGAGGAAAATATTGTCGAGGTGTATATCCGTTCTTTGCGGGACAAATTAAACGACAAAGACCATCAGTTAATACGAACCTTGCGCGGTTCAGGCTACCGTGTTGATCTGCCATGAACCGTAAGATAAGGACGCAGCTCAAAGCCTTTTTCGCTCCCAACTCGCTCCGGGTCCAATTGTTGTCCCGTTCTTTGCTGATCCTCGCGGTTTTGCTTATGCTTATAGGCCTGTTTCAATATGTTTTTATGCGGGAAGTTATTTACCGAAATAAGGCCTCCATCATGCAGAGCCAGATGCAGAGCCAGCTAATGGCGCTCGCCCCTGAAGCCTGGCAGCATTTCAGCATGAGCGAGGAGTATGGTGCTGCGCGCCCGCCGCGTTTTTTTATTCCTGACGCAAATGTAGCCTTTGTTGATCCGCAGGGCAACTATTCCGTGTTGTTCAGCGGGCCTGACGGCGCGAGTCCGCCCAAATTGGCATCCCAGGAGTATATGGACGCGTTGAAGAAAAAACCGGTTACGAACTACAGGGTAATTAATGATGCCGGGGGAGCGGAACAATTAGTGGTGCTTCAGCCGGTTTTTGAGCGCGGGCAGGTGCTTGGCGTCATTCAGGCAAGTACTTTGACCAACCCGCTCAAGGAGTTGCTTGTGCGCCAGCTCTTCACTTTCTTGCTCCTCTCCCTTGCCGCCATGCTGTTTGGGCTGCTCGGCTTTTTACCGATAATTAAAAAAACATTGGTCCCTTTATTCAACATGGTGGATACCGCGGAACAAATTGACGCCGGGAATTTAGACAGGCGTTTTCCAACCCGGCAGGGACAGGTGGAAATTGATCGTTTGGCGGAATCCTTTAACGGCATGTTGGAGCGGCTGGAAGCGTCTTTTGAAGCGGAAAGAGAAACTAAAGAACAGATGCGCCGCTTTATAGCGGACGCCTCTCACGAACTGCGCACGCCGTTAACATCTATTCACGGGTTTCTGGAGGTATTGCTCCGCGGCGCGGCCAATCAGCCTGAGCAGCTGCATAAATCATTAAAAAGCATGCATAGCGAATCGGGCCGCCTCACAAAATTGGTGCATGATTTGCTTCTCCTGAGTAAGCTTGACCGCGAACCGCGCATTGAGCTAAAGGAAGGCTTTTTGGATAATGTTATCCAGGAGATGGAGCCGCAGCTGCGCATCCTGGCCGACGGCAGGAAGCTTGACTTGTCGGTCGAGCCGAACATGAAATGCAAATTTGACATGGACAAAATGAAGCAGGTTGTTTTGAATCTGTTTCATAACGCGGTGCAGCACACGGACCCCGAAAAAGGCCATATCCGCATTTCATTATGCGGAAAGAACAATGGAGTGCAGTTATCCTTTCAAGACAACGGGCCGGGGATCAGTGCAGACCATCTCCCGCACGTGTTTGATCGTTTTTACCGCAGCGATTCCTCCCGGACGCGCAAATATGGCGGCGCCGGTTTAGGCCTGGCAATTACCAAGTCCATTGTTAATGCTCACGGAGGAACAATTAACGTTGAAAGCCAAGAGGGAGAAGGGTGCATATTTCATATCCGGCTTCCCGCCCAGGCAAATGAGGCAAATGGGACGGTTCGGGAGGAGCTGGTTCAGAAATAAAAACGGTTCTCAAGGGGCGAAGAGGCAATGGGGGGACAGCTCTTGTTTCTGCCTGTTCATGGCGGCGGCAAGAACCGCCCCCGCTTGCCTTCCAGCGTGGTGTTTTCTTGTTTAGTTTTAATTAGACTGTTTCATTAACTATGTTGCCAACCTGATCGACGTTAGCGGCTTGATGGCTGTTGAAAAGTTCGTACATCTGTTTTTGAAAATCTTCCATGGTCAAACCTTGTTCCTCAATTATTGTTTGTAAGTCCTTGCCTGATTCCAGCAGGTCTGTTAGCTCCTCGGATGAGAGGTTTAAAACGCTTGCCGCGTCAGTCAAAAATTGATCGGTTCCTTTGCCGGGCGGCGGTGGCGGAGCCGCATCTCGAGTACTGTCAGCTTGACCTTTATTGGGGTTCAGCTCATCCATCTTTTCACGAAATTCATCCACGCTCAAACCTTGGTCTGTAACGATGGTGTCTAAGTCCTTACCCGATTCCAATTCTGACAAGAGTTCGTCGTATGAAAGCCCTAAAACACTAGCCGCATCGGTTAAAAAAGGGTCTTGTCCATTCTTGTTATTAATGCCTTTCGTGTTCATCATAAAATTAGCGGCGCTGACACTTTGAATTGCATTCATTTACCTTTACCTCCTTAAAATTATGGTTTATAAATTTCCGCTACCCTCCTTGTCAAGTTAATTTATTAGGTTTAATAAAGTAATATATATATAATGATGATTCGCAAACTTGCGAATAAATATAATAATTAAATTGGTTTGACGAGTTTTCAATTTGCATACTGCTATCGTCTATTATAATTATCGGCAGGTGTTGCTTTTCTCAACATATCTGTAATGTGGCAAACTTGTGGCAAGAAAATAAGATTGTAACTTTATATGCCAAATTACGTCGTTTAATTTCCAACCTATCATTATATATATATTTAATGCAAAAATATCCGCCAAACTGTGGCAAAATTAAAGCAATAAGTTTTTTCAGCGAAATTACATTTATAAAATGGTAAAATAATTTAGGGTGAGTGATATTTATGAATAAAAAATTAATATATGTTGCAGATGATGAGATCAATATTTGTAATATAATAAAATCATTTCTTATTAAAGAAGGGTATGATGTTGAAGCTTTCTATAATGGACGCGCCATTCTTGAGGCTTTTAGTTTCAGACCGGCAGATATGCTCATAATAGACATCATGATGCCTGAGATGGATGGATATACTGTTTGTTCACTAATCCGCCAAAAAAGTAATGTGCCGATTATTATTGTGTCTGCCAAAGATACCGAATCCGACAAGGTAGCCGGGCTTACCCTGGGAAGCGATGATTATCTTACAAAACCGCTTAGTCCTATGGAACTTATTGCCAGAGTAAAAAGTGTTTTTCGGAGAATTGAATTTGATAAAAGCAACGTAGGAAGTAATCACATTGTTAAGATTTTAGATATTTCAATAAATCCTGATACCAAAACGGCTGAGATTAATAATAAAAACATCGGACTTACAGGAATGGAATTATCATTGCTCTATTATCTGTCTATCAATAGAAACAGAGCTGTTAGCCGCAATGAACTTCTTGACAAAGTGTGGGGATTTGAAAACGTGGTGGAGACCCGTGCGACAGATGATATGATCAAAAGAATCCGAAAAAAGCTTTCTAACGCTGGTTCGATTCTAAAAATTGATACAGTGTGGGGATTTGGTTTTAAAATACAGGATAAGCCAATCGGTAGAGGGTAAATGAAGAGGAACACCATTAAATGGCGACTTATTAAATTTAACCTTGTTTTAATCATCATGCTGATCACCCTGACAACAATAATATTTAATATTGCTGTCCGAAAGTACATCGAAAAAGAGATTATTGGCCAGTTGGATAGAATCGCCTCACATACTGAAGATACTGCGTTGCTGCAAGGACCGGACTTTTTTCCGGGACTTCCGGGCCCTGAGAGAGAGCCTAATCCGCCGCCTCCTTTTCCTGATGCGCCCAATAATGACCTTGTCAGATTTTATTTTATGTTGGACCGTTCATTAAGAGAGCCTCTGTCTGTCTTGAATGCGGATTATATTTTACTGGATAAAGATAAAAATAGAATAACACCTTTCCCGGAAGAATCCTTCAAGCCTCCTGCTGAACTCTTGAGCCAGATAAATGACCAGATGAAGTTAAAAAGTTTTAACGATGAATCATACTTGAACTTTCATTTATCCGGTGCTGAATATATAGCAATTATCAAGCCGGTATCTCAAAAGAACTCTTTCGGATTAGGGTGGATTATCATATACTCCAGTCTTCAAGAGGTTAATCAGTTGCAAAAGGGAATAAATATTATCCTGCTTGTTATCCTGATTTTCTCGGCTTTGATTATTTCGCTCTTTTCTTCTCAGATGTCAAAAAAAATATCTGCCGTTTTTATTTCTCTCAATCAACATATCAGAGCTATAGCGGAAAGGAATTTCGGCGCTAAAATCTATTTGCAGGCAGATGATGAATTGCACGATTTTGTCAATAATATTAATATTATGACTGAAAAGCTTGAAACTTATGATCAAGCACAGAAAACTTTTCTGCAAAATGTATCCCATGAATTCAGAACACCGCTTATGTCTATTCAGAGTTACGCCGAAGGCATCAAATATGACGTTGTTGATAGTGATGCCGCTGCCGATATAATAATCGGTGAAACCAGGCGTATGACCAATCTGGTGGAAGATCTGCTATATTTATCACGCCTTGATGCAATAGAGGAAAATTATCACTTTGACAATTTGAATTTTAATAAATTAATTGATACTTGTATTGATCGTATGAGTGGAATTGCCGTTAATAGCAACAAAAAAATTACTTCAAATGAACTCGATAAAAATATTGAAATTTATGCGGATGAAGAAAAGATTTCTCGTGCGATTACAAATATAATCAGTAACTGCATACGATATGCAAATAGTACTATTGAGATCTTGTTAAATATTATTGAAAATAACAGAGTAGAAATTAAAATTTCTGATGACGGTTCCGGTTTTGAAGAGAATGAACTTCCATATATATTTGAGAGGTTTTATAAGGGTAAAAAAGGAAATTACGGGCTCGGATTGGCTATCAGCAAAAATGTGATTGAAAAGCACAACGGAATGATCTCTGCCGAAAATTCCGCTTCTGGCGCCGTATTTAGAATTGAGTTGCCGACAGTAGAGAGTAGAGGGGGTCAGGCTACTAACTTATTAACTTATTGACGAATTCGTCAATAAGTTAATAAGTTAGTAGCCTGACCCCCTCCCTATTCAGG
The DNA here is from genome assembly GCF_022410535.1 of Pelotomaculum terephthalicicum JT. Lineage (GTDB taxonomy): Bacteria > Bacillota > Desulfotomaculia > Desulfotomaculales > Pelotomaculaceae > Pelotomaculum_D > Pelotomaculum_D terephthalicicum. The sequence continues at coordinate 49,429 of NZ_JAKNBL010000012.1, read as the reverse complement.
GTATATTCAGCCGGTACTCAATCAATGTTCAGTTGCCGTTAAGGGATAATTCAGGGAAAAGGGGTATTATTGTAATGTAAAAAGCCGGGACATCATGCGGGGTTGCTCGCAAGAGGGGGAGATCAAAATAAAACCGGGGAAACTTCAACGTTTGGATTTTATCCTGATCGGCATTGCTTTACTGGCCGCTTTCTTGAATATTTATAAAATCTGGAATGAGCAGTACGCCAACGCTTATTATACTGCGGCGGTAACCAGCATGCTGCAGAGCTGGCACAATTTTTTCTACGCTTCTCTTGATCCGGGCGGTTACGTCACGGTGGATAAACCGCCGGTCACGTTTTGGGTTCAGACGTTGTTCGCCTATATTTTCGGGGTGCACGGATGGAGCGTGATTCTTCCGCAGGCTTTGGCCGGCGTTGGTTCCGTATTGCTGATGTATATTCTGGTCAAGCCGACGTACGGCAAAACGGCTGCCCGGCTGGCCAGTCTGGTAATGGCGTGTACTCCGATTGCCGTCGCGGTGAGTCGAACAAATAATATTGACAGCTTGTTGGTATTTACCCTCCTTCTGGCCACTTGGATGTTGTTCCGGGCGGTCAACAATCAAAAGTTGGCTTGGCTCTTGGGCGCTTTCGCCATGATCGGCGTGGGCTTCAATATGAAAATGCTGCAAGCTTACATGGTTGTTCCGGCTTTTTACGTGTTTTACCTGCTGGCTTTCAAAACCGGGTGGAAAAAGAAACTGGCTGTGCTTGCGGCGGCGACGGTTGTCATGTCTGTGGTAACCCTGTCCTATGCGGTGGTTGTTGATATGATCCCAGAGAAAAACCGGCCGTACATCGGCGGCAGCCAAACAAACTCTGTATTGGAGCTTGCCTTCGGCTATAACGGGATAGCCCGCTTGAAGGGAATGGGCAGGGGAGGCATGGGATCCGGCGGCGCGCCGCCGGACCAGCGGCAGACAAGGCAGGAAGAGGACGTAACGCCGGACCGGCAGCAAACGCGGCAGGATGGCGACAATATGCCCGGCGGGCAGCAAGTACAGCAGGCTGGCAGCAACATGCCCGACCAGCAGCAGATGCAGCCTGACGGAAACAATAGCCCGGGGGGCTACCCTGGGGTTAATGAAGGACTAAGCCCGGCACCAGGCGGGGGTGGACCGCCAGGGCAGGGTGGCGGAGGCGGAGGCGGTATGTTCGGAACCGGCCGGGCCGGGCCGCTGCGTTTGCTCCAATCCGAACTGTCCGGGCAAGCCAGTTGGCTGCTGCCCTTTGTAGCGTTCGCCTGCGTGGGACTGCTGGCCGGCACGCGCCTGAGAAAGCTGACTGCCAAACAGAAGGAAGCCTTGTTCTGGCTGGCCTGGCTGCTTCCGACAATGGTGTTTTTCAGCGTAGCGGGCTTCTTCCATCAATATTACCTGATTATGCTCGCCCCGCCGGTCGCGGCGCTGGCGGGAACAGGCTGGGCAGAGCTATGGAACCAGTACCGCAATAAAGAAGGCTGGAAAAGGTGGCTGCTGCCGGCAGGGTTGCTGGCTACCACGGCTTTTGAGCTATATATCCTGCAGCCCTACCAAGAGCAAATCGGCGCGGGCTGGTTAATCGGCATGGGAGTCGCGGGAACCGGGCTGGCGCTGTTATTGCTGCTGGCCGCCAAGAAAGAAAAGCTGGTGTCGATTGCCGCGATAGCAGGGATGCTGGTGTTGCTGGCGGCGCCGTTATACTGGTCGGCCACTCCGCTTCTTTATGGAGACAACAGCATGCTGCCGCAGGCCGGACCAAGCCGGCAGGGTTTCGGCCAAAGGCAGGGCATGGGCGGCGGCATGAACTCAAGCAGTATCAATACCAAGCTGCTTGAGTATGTCACCAGGAACAATACGGGGGAAGCCTACCTCTTTATGACTCCTGAGGCATCCACGGCTGAATCTTATATTATCGAGACCGGCCAAGCTGTTGTCGCCATGGGCGGGTTCAGCGGTTCGGACCCCATTCTCACAGCCGAGAAGCTGGCACAAATGGTGGCGGATAAAAAGGTGAAATTTTTCCTGATCCCTTCATCCGGCTCAGGCGGCAGAGGCGGCGGCAGCGAAGTGATGGATTGGATCCGCGCCAACGGCACGGAGGTTCCTAAAGAAGAATGGCAATCGAACTCCGCCCAAGATAGCCCGCAAGGCGGCCGTCCCATGGGCATGGGGAACAGTGAGACACTATACGAAATCAATATCTAAAGGATGAGATGTGATGAAAAGAAACGTTCGATATACCATTATCATTCCGGTCTATAACGAAGAGGCTGTTGTTGAGGAAACCTATCGCCGGCTGACGCGGGTGATGGAAGCCACCGGTGAACCGTATGAATTGCTGTTTGTCAACGATGGAAGCCGGGACCGGACGGCGGAACTGATCGAGAGCTTTGCCGGGTCGGACAAATGTGTGCGGCTGCTTGATTTCTCGCGTAATTTCGGCCATCAGATAGCTATTACCGCGGGCATGGATTATGCCCGCGGGGATGCCGTGGTGATTATCGACGCCGATTTGCAGGATCCGCCCGAGCTGATCCCGCTCATGATCGATAAGTGGAAAGAGGGCTATGAAGTCGTCTATGCGCAGCGTTCTAAACGGAAAGGGGAGACGCTGTTCAAAAAATGGACCGCCGCTTTGTTCTATCGCACTCTGCGCGCGCTGACGGAAGTAAATATTCCGCTGGATACCGGCGACTTCCGCCTGATCGACCGGAAAGTGTGCGACGCCATGCGCGGCGTCCGGGAGAAAAACCGCTTCGTCCGCGGCCTGGTCAGTTGGGTAGGCTTCCGTTCAACAGCCGTTGAGTATGTCCGGGAAGAACGGTTTGCGGGGGAAACGAAATACCCGCTGAAGAAAATGCTGCGCTTTTCGATGGACGGGATTGCGTCTTTCTCCCACAAACCGTTGAAGCTGGCCGCATATCTCGGTTTCATGATTTCGTTCGCCAGTTTTATCTACCTGGTTGTCTCTTTGGCTCAAGGATTATTCAACACCGGGGCGGCTGCCGGATGGTCGTCCCTTATCGCCTGCCTGTTGCTGACGGACGGCGTGATATTGATCGTTTTGGGGATCCTCGGAGAGTATGTCGGCAGGATTTACGACGAGACGAGAAACCGGCCGCTGTATATTCTCCGGAACAAGCGGGAGGTTGAAGATGCAGAGCATGAAATTGAGGTGATTTACAGTGCTTTCTGATAAATACAGGACTATTCAGTTTCTGCGCTTTTGTACCGTCGGGGTGGCCAATACGGCGGTGGACTTTGCCGCCTTTTTCCTTTTGAATCTCTGCGGGGTGCCGTATTTGCTCGCCCAGGTGCTTTCCTATTCGGCTGGTGTCGTGAATAGTTACCTTCTCAATCGAAAGTGGACGTTCCGGGTGGCGAGAAAAGCCAACCTCCAGGAAGCCGCGAGTTTTATCGTTGTGAACGGGATTTCCTTGCTGGTGTCGTCCAGCCTGTTAGCCGTATTGCACGATGTAAACCATCTCAACCTTTGGCTCTGCAAGTTAACGGCCACAGCTGCCGGCGTCATTGTGAACTTTATGGGAAACCGGCTCTGGGTATTCGCGGAGAGCCAAAAAACCAGGGGTGAAGTATCCTGAGCAGCCAAATGATGTTTTTGAAGAAGCATATATTGAAAATAAGCTTGCTGTTAATACTTATATCATCAGGATTATTATGCTTTTATTCGTTAAGAAGCTACAGCGGTAACGCCGCCTCACGCCAAAGCGGAATGGAAACCCGTAATTTTCTCCCGGGGGAAAGAAGCGGCGCCGAAACCGGCAACGCCCTCCCGGGGGAAAGAAACCGGCCGCCCGGGATGGCCAATCAATTGCCTGAAGGGCAGCCGAATATTGACTCAACCCAGCGTACGGCGCCTCCCAATGGACGGATGCGGGGAGGGATTACCGGCGCGGGGATCAAGTATTCTCCTCAACTAATCGCATATGCAGCAGTATTTTTGGCTGTTTTCGTCGCGGCATATTATTTTCTCGTACGCAAAAAGGTGAAAATCCGCCCCGGCCATGAGAGAATATTAATATTCACCATGCTCGGCGCGGGGCTGCTTTTGCGAATTTCCGCCGCCACATTGACAGACGGGCATCCTTTTGACATGAGTCTTTTCAAAAACTGGGCCACCGCCGCGGCGCATAATCTTTTTCAAGTTTATGCAAGCTCCCGGTCGAGCGACTACCCGCCCTTGTACATGTATATTTTGTTTTTAGCCGGCAAGGCTGCCGGAGTCCAGGCAATGAGTCCGTACTATACATTATTGTTAAGGCTGCCGTCAATAGTGGCTGATATCGCCACGGCATATCTTATATACAGGCTGGCCGGCAAATATCTGTCCCGGGAAATCAGCATCCTGTTATCCGCCTTTTATGCTTTCAACCCGGCTGTTATGATCAATTCTACCTTTTGGGGACAGGTGGATTCATTCTTCACCTTTATTGTCGTATCTTCTTTGTATATGCTGTCGGAAAAAAAGATCGGCCTTGCTTCCGCCTTATTCACGGCCGCCGTGTTGATGAAGCCGCAGGGAATTATTTTTCTGCCCGTGCTTTTCTTTGAACTGGTCAGGGGAAAAAGCTTTAAAAGCTTCCTGACGGCGGCAGCTTTCGCCTTGGGTACTGCTGCAATGATTATCCTGCCGTTTGCCTTGTCCAAAGACGCGCTGTGGATTTTCAAGCTCTTCTCAAACACTATGGGAGAGTATCCCTATGCCTCCGTTAACGCGTTCAACTTCTTCAGTTTGATTGGGAAAAACTATGCAAAAGACGCGACAACCATGTTTCTGTTAAGCTATCATAACTGGGGGATGATTTTTATTGTCATCATTACGGCTTTTTCATGGTTCATTTATATTAAAGGAAACAGCAGGGCGTTTGCTTTTGCGGCGGCGCTTCTCCTTATCGCGGGTGTGTTCGTGTTTTCCACCAGGATGCATGAAAGATACTTGTTTCCCGCTGTCGCCCTGTCAATTTTAGCTTTTATTTACCTCAAGGATAAAAGGCTGCTGCTGTTGTCCGCCGGATTCAGCTCCACTGTTTACATCAATACGCATCTGGTTCTTTTTGAGACGAGCAAAGGGATAAATTTCGTATCTTTTAATCCTGTTCTTATAATTGCCTCCCTACTGAACGTGTTGCTGTTTTTCTATCTTGTCAAAGTGTTATTTGATATTGCCGTTAAGAAAAAGACATACGCTTGCGGATGCTAAGTGCTTGTACATCCCCGCGTCGCTGCCTGTTTCTGGTTCCCGAATAACCTCCCGATATTTTACCGGTAAAGATGATGGTTTAAAGATCAGGCTTGTTTTAAAACTTTTTGCTTTCGCTTTTCTTTTAGTTCCGGCCACCCGAATATACGGCTCAGTTTGATGTAAATCCACTTGGATTCCTTGGTAAGCAGCGGGCCTAAAATCGCTAAGACAAGCACATAAAGGGCTGCGAAAGGCTGAAGAATGGGCAATAATCCCCCGGCCAACGCTAATTTGGCTAAAACAATGGAGAACTCGCCGCGAGGTGTTATGGTCAATCCGACATAAGTAGAAGCCCGGTGCGAATACCCGGCCATGCGGCCTGCGAGCATCCCGGACACAAAGTTGCCGATTAATGTTATCCCCACCGCCGCAAGGGCGGGCCATACTGCTCCACTGATAGAAAGGGGATCTATACTCAGGCCGAAACTGAAGAAAAATAATGCTCCAAACAAGTCTCTGAAAGGTACAAGAATGTGTTCAATCCGTTCTAAATGTTCAGTCTCTGCCAGCACCAGACCGACTAACAAAGCACCGATCGCTTCCGCGACATGGATGGTTTCCGAGAATCCGGCTACCAGAGTAATTATGGCGAACAATACAAGTAAAAATACTTCATCAGAGGGAATATTCAGCATCCTGTTCAGCTGTGAGAGAAGCTTGCGCCCCAGGAAGAGAAAAACAAGCATAAAACCAAGCGCCAGGCCGGCTGACTGCAAGACAATTAAGGGAGAAGCCGTACCGCTTAACACAAGTCCCGATACAACTGAAAGATAGACAGCCACAAAGACATCCTGAAACATCATCAGTCCAAGAATCATCTCGGTTTCCGACCTAACCGACCGTTTTAAGTCAACGATCATCTTGGCAACAATAGCACTGGATGAAATTGTAGTAATTCCTGCCGCCACCATGATTTCCCGCAAAGGCCACCCCAGCAAATAGGGGAAAAGCAATCCCAGAGTTAGATTGATGGCCATGTAAATGGTCCCGCCCATGATAATTGAACGCCCGGCCTTCATTAAACGGCCGACGGAGAACTCCAGCCCGAGGTAAAACAGCAGAAAGAGAATACCCAAGCGTCCCATGAAATCAATTAACGAGGCACTTTCTATAAAACGAAAATCAAGAACACCTATATGCGGAGCATGAGGACCTACAAGCATTCCAGCAATTATTAAGAAAGGAACAATTGAAAACCGCAAGTGGGAGGACAATAAGCCGACCGCTGCAATAATGCTCAGGGCAAGCCCGACTTCAAAGAGAATGTGTTGCTCCATCCGTTATATGCTCCCAAGCTGGAGCAAACGTTTACAGGCTTTTACTTTCTCTCTCTCCCCAAGGATTACGATGGTTGCCCCTTCCTTAATTGTTTGTTCGGGACCCGGATTAATTATTTTACTATGGTCCCGATTCACAATGGCAATGATTGAGGCGCCCGTCCTTTTGCGAATTCCCAAATCGCCGATTGTCAAGCCAATCGATTTTATTCCCGGTTCAAGCTTGTACCATTCAATAACCATTTCATCAAAAGCCATGTCAACCGATTCCAATGCCTTCGGCATATAAGACATTCCGCCGAGAATACCTCCGACACAACGTGCCTCGGCATCGTTAAGCATGACCATGGATATGCTGTCATCAGGGTCGTCGTCATCAAAATGGTGCATCTCGCGCCTGCCGTCATCATGCACTACGATTACAAGCTTATCTCCGCTTATGGTATTGATCTGGAACTTTCGGCCGATGCCGGGAAGGTCTGACTCTCTTATTAAATTCATAAAAAACCACCTCGTTTTTTACAGTATAGCTTCTTTATTTTATATTTTCAATTTTTAATCATATCTTAATCATAGCTGTAGAAGAAAATTTTAGAACTGCCAAAATGAACGAAATACTGTACTATACCATGTAGACCATGTAACGCTACCGCCAAAACCGGGCGCTGAAAACGACCAGGACGGTGTAGATCTCCAGCCGGCCGATCAACATGCAGAATGACAGCAATAGCTTGCCGGAATCCGGCAGGGATGCAAAGTTGGTCATGGGACCCACCAGCGCCAGACCAGGTCCGATATTGCCCAGAGTGGCCGCGACGGAGGACGCGGCGCTGACCAGATCGAGACCTAGCGAGGAGATATATAAGGTGGACGCGCCGAAAATGAGCATGTAAAGGAAGAAGAAGGTCTGCACGTTCTCGACGACTTCGTCGGGAACCACTTCCCGCCCCAGACGGACCGGAACGACGGCATGAGGGTGCAGGAATTTCAGGATCTGCCGGGCGGCGCTTTTGAAAAGTATAAGAAAACGCACGTTTTTTATGGCCCCGGCGGTGGAGCCGGCGCAGCCGCCGACGAACATCAGCAGCAACAGGATGATTTTACTGAATTCCGGCCAGCGATCGAAATCCGCCGTGGCATAGCCGGTGGTGGTAATGATGGAGGAAACAGTGAAGAAAGATGAGCGAATCGCTTCTTCCACCGTGTTATTCAGAGCATAAACCTGGTTTAGAGCGATGAGCGAGACGCTGATGGCAATGATGCCCAGGTAGAGCCTGGTCTCAGGGTCATTAAGGTAAGCTTTGAAATTGCCGCGCATTATGCCGATATGCAGGGCGAAGTTCATGCCGCAAATAATCATAAAAAACATTACTATACATTCTATTGCCAAACTGTTATAAGCGCCTATGCTGGCGTTTTTGCAGGAAAAGCCGCCTGTGCCCACAGAGCCGAAGGTGTGGATGAAAGATTCGAACAGCGGCATCCCGGCCAGGAGGAGAAGGATTACCTCCGCTGCTGTGAGCAACATGTAGACTTTCCAGAGTTGTCTGGTGGTCTGAAGGATACGGGGCAACACCTTGCTCTTGGTGGGGCCGGGCACCTCGGCCTTGTAGAGCTGCGTCGCGGCCACCTTTAAGGACGGGATGAGCGCCAGGATAAGCACGATAGTGCCCATGCCGCCCAGGAAATGGGTGAAGCTGCGCCAGAACAGGATGCCGTGCGGCAGAATTTCCACGTCGGGTATAACCGAGGCGCCGGTGGTGGTAAAGCCGGACATGGATTCAAAAAAAGCGTCGCAAAAGGTAGTCAGACTGCCGGACAGGAGAAAGGGAATACTGCCGCAGGCGGCGGTGACCAGCCAGGTCATGGTGGCGATGGCAAATCCCTCGCGGTAGCCGACATCCTTGTTCTTGACGCGGACCAGCGCGAGCAAAAAGCCCGGCGCCGCCAGTAAAAGAATGCTGTAAAGAAAAGGAAGCAGGTCAGGCTCCCTGTAATACAGGGCAAGGAAGAAGGAAGGAAGCATGGCTCCCGCTTCACATATCAGCACCAATCCCAGGGTTCTAATAATAAGGTTTCTGTTCAAGCGGGGATCCTCCCAAATTGAATAAGGATTCTATATTGTGCATGATATGCCCGAGAGCGAATACCACCAGGCGGTCGTTTTCCATGATCACGTCGTTGCCTTCGGGAATGATGGCCTCTTCACCGCGCACGATAGCCCCGATGATGACTCCCTTGGGCATTCCCGAATTTTTCAAGGCCTTGCCGGCGATTTTGGTGCCGGGCTGGACGATCAATTCGAAAACTTCGGCTTGACCGTTCAGGAGAAGGAACAGGGAGAGGAGACGGCCGCCCCGGATGAAGCGCAGGATCTCGCTGACCATGTTCAAGCGCGGGCTGATGGCGGCATCCACCCCCAGCCTTTCCACCAGCGTGGTATAGCTGGGCCGGCTGACCTTGGCCACCACTCTTTTGGCGCCTATTTGTTTAGCCAGTAAGGCGAGCAGGAGATTTTCCTCATCAATGCCGGTTACCGCCACGAAGCCGTCAGTCTCCTTGATCCCTTCACGTTTGAGGGTGTCGATGTCCGAACCGTCGCCCTGCAGGACGAGCGTTTCCGGCAGGCTCTCAGCCAAATCCCGGCAGCGTTCCAGGTTTTGCTCAATAATCTTCACCCGGATGCCTTGGGAATTGAGTTTTTCCGCCAGGTAGTAGGAGATCCTGCCGCCTCCCAGAATGATCACATCCTGCATTTTCTGCTTTTTCTTTTTAATCTTCAGGCAAAACTTGTTTACGCTGTCGGAGTGACCGAGCAGGTAAATAGTGTCGCCGGGCATGATGATATCTTTTCCGCCGGGTATGACCATTTCTCCGCGGCGTGAAATGGCCACGATCAGGCAAGCCCTCGGCAGTTCCACATCTTTTAATTTCTTGCCTATAAAGGCCGTCATGTTTTCGTCCATGGTGATGTCTGCCATCAGGATCTTGCCGTCGCCAAAAAGTTCGGTGTGAACCGGCAGGGCCACTGTCAGGAGCCGGCTGATTTCCATGGCCGCGGCGTATTCCGGGTTAACCACCAGGTCAAGGCCCATGTCCTCTTTGGAGACGATCAGGTCGCGGGCGTGGTCCGGGTCCCTAATCCGGGCGACTGTCCTTGGTATGTCCATTTTTTTCGCCATCATACAGGCGATCATGTTAATTTCGTCGCTGTTGGTCACCGCCACCAGCAGATCGCTTCCCGCCACCTCCGGAGACTTCAGGATCCGGGCGCTGGAGCCATTTCCTTTCATCGCGATGACGTCCAAATTGTTTTCGTAAATCTTGGACAATTTTGATTCATCCTTGTCAATGACCAGGATGTCATGTCCCTCTTCACAGAGTCGCCGGGTGATTTCCATGCCCACTTTCCCTAATCCGATTACGGTGATTTTCATATAGTTACTCCTGGAAATTATAGAAATCATTTTTCGTTATTATATAATAATCGACAAGTGATAAAATGTCGAGTTCTAAGTTTATTATCCTAAATCGATAGTGTTGTTATGAATTAATATTTTTGGGGCGGGACAAGAAAATATTGCAGGGATTGCCGGGAATTTAAAGAAATCTCATAATAAGGCGGAAAGATATTATAGATAAGGGAAGAAGGTTGGACAAGGAAATTGCTCTTTATTGAAGAAATATCGCATTTTTGCCCGGAACGCATGGAAAAGGAAAAGCAGGGCGGGCAGGCGGAGGAAGCCGAGCGCAAAAGGATGGAGGACGCGCTGAGGGTAAGCGAGGCTAATTTGCGCCGGATAACCGATAACATGATGGATATGATTGCTCAGACTGACGCCAGGTTTATTTACTGTTATGTCAGCCCGTCCCATAGAAGTTTTTTAGGATACGAGCCTGAGGATATGATCGGCAAGTCATTATTAGCTTTCGTACATAAGAGCGACTTGAAAAGAACGGTAAAGATGCTCGATGCTTTTGCTAAGAACAAATCCCGGGTTAAATTGGAAGTGCGCTACAGGCACGCCGGCGGACACTACCTTTGGATTGAGAGCACCGGCAATATATTGCTTGATGAGCACGGCCGGTTTGCCGGGGCGGTTTTTGAAAAACATGATATCACCGGGCGCAAGATAGCTGAGATGAAAGTAAAAGCCTATGAAATTAAGCTTAGATCACTCGCGGCAAAATTGTCGTTAGCCGAGGAGCGGGAGCGGCGGCGTATCGCATCGGAGATTCACGACCATATCGGGCAGTCTCTTGCAGTCGCCAGGATGGAATTGGGAGCGCTGCGGGAATCATTGTCGTCCGACACGCTTAGAAAAAATGTGGACGAAATTAAGGATCTTGTTGAAAAAACGATTCAATACACACGTTCATTGACATTTGAGATCAGCCCGCCCATTCTCTATGAACTAGGATTCGAAGCGGCGGTTGAATGGCTGGGTGAACAGATCATAGAAAAGCGCGGCATCAGGTTTTGCTTAAAAGATGACGGGCAGTTAAAGCCACTGGAGGATGAAATACGGATTATTCTTTTTACGGCGGTAAGAGAGATCCTCATGAATATTGTTAAGCACGCCAAAGCGCAGAAGGCGCTGGTATCTATCCAGAAACAGGGCCGGAACTTAAGAATTGGCATTGAAGATGACGGATCGGGCTTTGACATTGCTAAAAAAGGCTTCGATATCAGCAAGGCGGGTGGGTTTGGACTTTTTAGCGTGCGTGAGCGTTTAAAGCACACGGGCGGGAATATGGAAATAAAGTCAAGACCGGGCGTGGGAACCATTGTCACCCTGGAAGCGCCTCTCAGGCGCCGGTAGGTTTCGGGGGGATCTATTTGAGTATTAAATTAATCATTGTTGACGACCATAAGATCATGCGTGACGGCCTCCGCTGCTTGCTTGAAAATACGCCCGGCATGGAAGTAATCGCGGAAGCCGCGGAAGGCCGTACGGCGGTGCAGCTGGTAAGGGAACTGTCACCCGATGTTGTTATAATGGATGTTGCCATGCCTGACTTAAACGGCATCGAAGCCACCCGCAAGATCAGGGAAGAAAGCCCGGATACAAAAGTGGTTGCCCTGTCAATGCATTCGGACAAGCGATTTGTCGCGGAAATGTTAAACGCCGGCGCGTCGGGATACCTGCTTAAAGATTGCGCCTTTGAGGAACTGGCTTGTGCCGTCAACACAATAATCTCCGATAAGTATTACTTAAGCTCCAATATAGCAGGTGTGGTTATGGCAGATTACGTACAAAGCCCGCACGAAAAAAATATCTCGGTTTTTTCCGTCTTAACGGCCAGAGAGCGTGAAGTGCTGCAGCTTCTGGCCGAAGGCGGAAATACCACGCGAATAGCCGCGACGCTCCACGTGAGCGAAAAGACGGTTGATGCACACCGCCGGAATATTATGAGCAAGCTGGACATACAAAGCATGGCGGGGCTCATAAAATATGCCATTCGTGAAGGTTTGACATTCATTTAAGCAATAAAAATAAATCGATAAAAAGAAAAAAATAAGATAATATGAGGAATAAAATCAGGAAAACTCCTATTTCCCCGAATAATTATTAGGTTTATTGTGATCGGGATAGAGGAGTTTTTTATCAATATTGAGGATTTATTGAGGGGGTATATTTGAGTATAAGATTAATTCTGGTAGACGACCACAAGATCATGCGCGACGGGCTCCGCTCCTTGTTTGAGAAAACACCCGGCGTGGAAGTGATCGCGGAAGCCGCGGACGGTCGTACGGCAGTACGGTTGGCGCGGGAATTATCGCCCGATGTTGTCATAATTGATGTTGTCATGCCTGAATTAAACGGTATCGAAGCTACCCGTAAAATTAAGGACGAAAGCCCGAGTATTAAAGTGGTCGCCCTGTCAATGTATTCGGATAAGAGATTTGTAATGGAGATGTTGAACGCCGGCGCGTCAGGATACCTGCTCAAAGATTGTGCCTTTGAGGAACTGGTTGGTGCCGTCAAGGTAATACTCACGGATAAATATTACTTGAGCCCGAGTGTGGCAGGTGTGGTCGTTACAGAATGCATACAAAGCCTGCACGAAAAAGATACCTCGGTTTTTTCCGTCTTAACAGCCAGAGAGCGTGAAGTGCTCCAGCTTTTGGCCGAAGGTAAAAATACAGTTCAGATAGCTGCCGCGCTCCATGTGAGCGGAAAGACGGTTGAAACTCACCGCCGGAATATTATGAACAAGCTGGATATACAAAGCATGGCGGGACTCATAAAATATGCTATCCGTGAAGGTCTGACATCTATTTGAAGCAATTGGGAAAATTTTCTCGAAAAGTATAAATAGGTAAATAAAAATAAGAGAATATGAAGAATAAAATCAGGAATACTCCTATATCTCTGTTTGATGATTGGATTTATATTAGTCAGGGATGATGGGGGTGTTTTTTTATATAAAGAAGGAGGGTTAAAAATGGAAATGGTGAGTAGTATTAGGTTTAAGTTTATGGCGACTATTATCGTCGTATTGGCGGTAGCCCTGGGGTCTTTGTCTTGTCTTAGCTATATAAAGGCGCGGCAGGTCTTAATCGCTAACTTTGAACTGGACTTGGCTTCCCTGTCAAAAGCCTGCGGCACAGAGGTCAGCCTGTGGCTGGACGGACATAAGTCCGAGGTTAGCACTCTGGCCAGTTCACCGGTTGTCGCCGCGGGGAACCGTGACGCGATCCTTTCTTATCTTAATGATGAGCTGAAACGCTTCGACAACTACGAATCCTTTGTTGTCGCCGACGGCAAAGGCGATTATTATTCGACGGAGGGCGGGGCAGGCAGTGTCGGTGACAGGGATTACTTTAAGCAGGCAATGAGCACCGGGCAGGCCGTTGTTTCAGACCCGCTCATTTCCAAGGTTTCCGGCAACCTGGTCTTTGTCGTGGCGGCCCCGGTCAAAAGGGATAATCAAGTGGCCGGACTTATTTTGGGCACGTTGCCGATGGACGAGATTGTTCGCGAAATATCGACGATCAAGGTCGGCAAAACAGGCTATGCCTATATGGTCCGGGGGGATGGGTTGTGCATCGCCCATTCTGATCAAAATTTGGTAATGAAGCTGAATCTTTTGCAGGACAGCGGTCTCGATCCTAATTTGACGGCGGCCGCGCAAAAAATGACTAAAGGGGAAAGTGGTGTTACCCGCTGCGACTTTGAAGGTGTGTCTAAGTTCATAGCGTATGCGCCGGTTGCCGGCACGAAATGGTCTCTCGTGCTGACGAGTCCTGTGGCGGAAATTTCGGCCACTCTTAAATCCCTTGCCGCCATTTCCATTGGCCTGACCTTGATTGTTATGATTATCGCGGGAGCGTTTGCGGTTTTCCTGGCCAGTCAGATTGTCAGGCCCATCCGCGTTCTAAAAAATGAGTTAAACACGCTGGCGGAAAAGGGCGGCGATTTAACCCAGGAGATTCAGGTGGACAGCAAGGATGAGACGGGTGACTTGGCTAAAGCGGTTAATCGGTTTCTGTCTAACCTGAGGGCGATTATGCTGGAAGTGAAAAGAGCCTCAATGCAAGTGGCCGGGGCGTCTCAGCAGTTAACTGCAAGTGCCCAGCAAACCGCGGCCGGCGCCAGTGAAACCGCCTCCACGATGGGGCAGATCGCCGCCACGGTGGAACAGGTTTCGTCAAACGCGCAGAGTGTGGCGCAGGCTTCCGAAACTGCCGCCAGGCATGCCGGCGCAGGTGAGCGGGGAATAGCCAAGTTAACAGAGCAAATGCGCAGTATCGCCGGATCGGCTGAACAGGTTTCCGACACCATTGTTGCACTGAGTAAAAAATCTCAGGAGATTAACCAAATTGTCGGACTAATTACCAGCATAGCCGATCAAACCAACCTGCTGGCGCTGAACGCCGCCATTGAGGCGGCCCGGGCGGGCGAACAGGGGCTGGGATTTGCTGTTGTGGCTGAGGAAGTAAGAAAGCTGGCTGAGGAATCCGCTAACGCCACCAAGGAGATAAGCAGCTTGGTAAACGCCATCCAGGTTGAATCAAAAAGGGCGGTGGAATGCATGGCTGAGGGCGGCAGGGATGTTGAAGCCGGCACCCTGGTCATTCAAGAAGTAGGAGAAGGTTTTAATAAAATTATCAGCGCCGTACAGAGTTTGACGACGGAGATTCAAGGCGTGGCGGCTGCCACTGAGGAGATGTCGGCGGGTGTGGAGAATGTGGCGGCTTCAACAGAGGAGCAAACGGCGTCTATGGAAGAAGTCTCGGCTTCCGCCGCATCCCTGTCTGAATTGTCCGGCGCCTTGGATGCCATTGTGGGCAGATTCAAGGTATAACATCTATTCCGGAGGGCATGGAAATACATCTGAGAAACGAAGCTGCTTCTTGGAGGCGGCTTCGTTTCGCGCTTATCATGATATATTCAGCTCCTTTGCAGGAATTATGTTCTTTTCGGCGAAATTCCATGAAATAATGGATTTCTCTGGTTTTTCTAGGAGTTGAGCGCGCGTGGTGGACTTTTATCTTTTTATTATCTTGTTTGTGCTTTTTATGTATGTTCTTGTAGCGAATGACATAACAATTCTCTATAAGGTTTACCTGGCTTTTCATTATTTTCTGGGCATGTGGCCGTTCTGCAATTTCCTTATTAATGTTATCCCTGACCAGCAGCTGCAATGGATATTTCTCAGCGCGGCTTTTGTCAGTCTCTGCTTTCTCGGCTACGGGTGGCATGTGTTTTCTCTTGTTTTAACCGGGAAGATCAGCAACGCGAGGAAACTGTACCTGTGCCTGTGGGCCGCGCCCGCCGTCCTGTGCTCGCTGCTTGTTATAACCAACCCGTGGCATTACTTGTTCGCCCGGCCATCCGCTGACGGCTGGGTGACGCGCACTTACGGGCCATTTTTTTGGCTGTTTGTATTTTTTATAATAATTTACTTTATCGTGGGCGGTGCCCTAATGGTAAACGAGCTGGCCACTGTCTCTGAAAAAAACAAGAAAAAGCAGCTGAGCCTTTGTATCTGGGGAGTTGTATTTTTTCTCGCGCTGTCAATCGCTGATGTGTTGTTAAACACTTTTGTTCTGCCTAAGTCTGTTATCGTGCCGGGGCTGACTTCCTCCGGCATCGTTATTTTAACCATATGTTTTGTGGTAGCCATACAGAAGTATGACTTGTTCAGAATTGTAAATATTGCCCGGCGTGAAGTAATTGACAGCATGGCCACAGGCATGGTGATCATTGACCAAAATGAAGTAGTTCTCGATATTAACAAGAGTGCGGGCAAACTGCTCAGCCTCCAGCCCGGCCAAGTTTTTGATATTAAGAAGTTCTATCCACATTCAGAAACTGAGCCGGCCGGATTGTTCCTGGAAGATTATAACCAAAAGAGATTGAAAAAACTAAAGACGGAAATAGTTATCCGCCGGGAACAACCGCGCCATATCACTATGCATATTGCACCGGTGGTGGACCACAAAAAAAATTTGTTGGGCCGGAGCATTACTTTTAACAACGTAACGGAATTGCGCAAGCTGATTGAAAAAATCAACGAAAAAAACGCGACTCTTGAACGGCAGAACGATGAGTTGCTGCGGTTTCAGACAGAGCTTTACGAAGCGAACAAGAAGCTTGAGCAGATGGCTATTACGGATGCGTTGACCGGTTGTTATAACAAACGGTACATCCTAAATCAACTGGAATATGAAATTGTTGCCGCGCACCGCTACAATATTCCGTTTTCACTGATGCTGATGGATTTGGACAGGTTTAAGCTTCTTAACGACACTCACGGACATCTAACCGGAGACGATGTGCTGCGGGATGTTGTGGAAATCATCAAGAAGGCTCTGCGCAAGTCGGATATAATGGCCAGGTTCGGGGGTGATGAATTCATCATTTACATACCCCAGGTGGACAATGAAGGCGCGGTTGTTTTGGCCAATAGAATCAAGTCGATGGTGGAGAACCAAATTGTCAAGACCATGATCGGGGATTTGACGGTTACCCTCAGTATTGGCCTGATTAGTGTCGTAAATGCAGAGTCGATAAATATACGGGAGGATTTTTTGAAGGAGTTGCTGGCGCGGGCGGACAGCGCTCTTTATGAAGCAAAGTTAAAGGGGCGGAATCGTATTGTGGCGGAAATTATTAGTTGATTAACGAGTTTTAACGGAGCAAGCCGATGCCCCGCCAATATGGAATCTGGGTAATAATTACAACCAGAGTGATCACGAAATGCGCGAGGGCAAGTTTCAGGACCTGTTCATGGCGAAACGACTTTCCCTCGGTTCCATTAATAACATTTTGGTAAACAGTGCTTTGATGGGGAAGAAACCAGGGGTTGCTGCACAGAATCACGATCAAGCCGATAATGAATGGATTAATTCCGGTCACGGAAGCCAGCGGCATAAACATAATCATGGTGATTATTTGGGCGGGCGCGGCGGGCAGGGCGAAACGAATCAGGTAGAAGACAAGAATAATGGATAATAATATTAGCACCTTATTCCCTGTGAAATGCAAATAAGGCGCCACGCTATTTGCAATAACGGCAGTTAAGCCAATAGAGGACATGATGCTCCCCAGTCCGGTTAAAGAGCCGAATGCGATCAGATAACTCCAGTCGATATCTGAGCGCACACTTTTTTCATCCAGTATCGCGCACCCGCTCAGAATCAAAAAGCCAAGCATGGCGATCCAGGCGGTGTTGATGTGGTGCCAGGGCTGGGTCAGGAAAGCGAGGATCGTAATTATAACAGTCATTAACGATATTTTTTCTTGCATGGTGATCTGCCCGAGAATCTTAATCTGCGCCTCGATAACGGCCGGGTTGAGTCGCAGTTTTTCTTGGGGCCGGTAAAGAAGGATAATCAACAGGTAAGATAAAAAAAAGAAAAGTGCGCCCATTGGCAACGCCGCTTTCAACCAATATCCCCATGTTATTTTTGAACTTACCTCCGCCGGCAGCAGCCCTAATACAAGGAGATTGGATGACGAGCCGTTGAGAAACAAAAAAGACATTTGACCAAAACCCAATAAGCAGGACATGGCCATGCCCGCTGAGCCGGGGCTGTAGTTTTTTAGATTCAAGGCTTGGCTTAAGCTGCGGGCAAGCGGGCTGGCCAGCGCGGCCCGGCAATTATTTGAAGGGATAACCGGTGTCAAGATCAGGCCGGTCAGAGCGAAGGCCAGCGTTTGCCCGAAGTAGTTGGGAGGAAATTTCCTCAGTAATAACAGCGCCAGCCTGAACAATAAGCCTGTTTTTGATATGGACGCCGATATGGCAAACACGCCCAGCAGGAGATACCATGAGGAGTTGGAGAAACCGGAAAAAGCCGTTTCCGTGGCGGTGACGCCTAAGAGGACCGCCAGCACAGGCAGGGAGAGAGATACAACATGAAATGAAAAGATATTCAACCCCCAGCAGAAAGTCGCCGCCAGCAGCAGCTCAATAAATATTATGTGAGGTTTGCTCAGGCCATTTGACAAGAAAAAGAAGGTGGAAATAATACATAATGCCGCTCCCGCAAGGGCAATTGATATCCTTGTATTATTGAAGCGACTGGTTGGTTGCCGACGCCTGTACGTGATATTTTCCGTGAGATAACGCCCGTTTATTAGGGTGTCCCTTGCATTTTCTTCCCTCTTTTCACCGCTTAGTCCGGCGTTGGTGGCTAAGAGCCGCGCGGCTAATACTTCATTGAAATAAATTGAAAGAGAATGATGTTTTTTCATTAAGCTATAAAGGCCCGTTTGAGACAACACGTATACAGTTAAGCCTGTCGCGGCCTTAACGCTGGCTGTCCGGGGCTGGCCGGTCAATAGGGAAATTTCTCCGAAGCACTCCCCTGTGCCCAGGCAGGCAAGCTCTTGTGCTTTACCTTCATTGTCGGTGCAAAAAATATTAACGAATCCGTCAACTATGATAAACAGGGAGTCTCCCGGGTCACCTTGGTTAAATATGATCTGTCCGGCGGCAAATGAGGTCTTCTCCATTTCGGGGATTATTTTGGCCAGGTTGATCCTGTCCAAGCCGGAAAAAAGCGGTATGTTAGCGATCAATTCATGCAAATGAATAACCCCCTGTCCCAAGAAAACAATTACTATTATTGTAACCAGCTATCGCATAAAAGGAAAGATATCGATATAAAGATGTGACGGGGTATTGTCGCAAACTTTATTGACAGTTATAAAACGCGGTGTTATATTAAAATTAAGTTTACAGGTGACGAGACGAGTTAATAAAGAAGAGACGAGAGCAGACAGAGCTGAGTTGAGGCTGTTAGATCAATCACTAACCAGCGCTCAGACTAGGCGCTGGTTTTATTTATGCCAAAATGGCTTAACCCGCACCTCCTCTTATAATCTTCCTGCAACATCTTCCCATAACCGTCACCGAATCAATCAACCGGCAAAAAACTGTTGTCTTGAGCCGGAAATAATTGATTTAATCCAGAGACTGATATGAAAGAGAGGAGCAAAATAATGAAAGGCATTTTGCAGAAGCTGATTAAAACACAGGAGCTGAATCAGGAAGAAATAGATAAGGTGATTTTCGGTATAAAAGAAGATGAATTTTCACCCACGCAGATAGCGGGATTTTTAATGGCGCTGTTGATGAAGGGTCCGACCACGGCGGAGATAGCGGGAATTGCCAAGGCCATGCGCCGGGCCTGCGTGACCATAAACCCGCGGGTGAACGGTGATTTGACCGATACCTGCGGGACCGGCGGCGGCCTGACTACCTTTAATATCAGCACCGCCAACGCGATAATTTCCGCCGCCGCCGGAGTGAAAATCGCCAAGCACGGCTCCCGTTCCATTTCACATTCTTCGGGCAGCGCCGATGTGCTGGAGGCGCTGGGCATACCGGTGGACCTTGAGCCGCTGCATGCGGAAAAACTCATTGAGGAAATCGGCTTTTCCTTCTTGTACGCGCCGCTTTATCACCCGGTGATGATGAAAGTTTTCGGACCGGAAAACGACCTTGGCATCAAAACGATATTTTTCACGATTATCGGGCCGGTGATCAACCCCGCTGGCGCAAAAAGGCATGTGCTCGGCGTATATCAGCTTCATCTGGTGGAACAGGTGGCCGAAGTGGTCCGGGAAGTCGGCTTGACCCATGCCATGGTTGTGCACGGGATGGACGGACTGGATGAGATCTCGCTGATGGGGGAAACCAAAGTGGCGGAGATTAAGGACGGCAAGATCGACTATTTTGTTATCGTGCCTGAGGATTTCGGCATGAAACGCTGTGGCATTGATGAGCTGTCCGGGGGCGGTCCTGACGACAACGCGAAAATAATCATGGATATTTTTGAGGGAAAGGAAACAGGGCCGCGGCGGGATATGCTTCTCCTAAACACGGCCGCCACTTTTGTGGTGGCTGATCAAGCGGCAAACTTGACGGAAGGTTTGGCGCTGGCCAGGGAGACGTTGGACTCGGGTCTGGCTTTGGCCAAGTTGCATGAGATTAGAAGCAAAACGCAGGAAATCGGGGGCGCGCTGCATTGAATCTGACGGAATCTATTATCGCTGCCCGCCAACGGGGCGACGTTCCGGTCATTGCTGAAATAAAGCGGGTAATTCCCAAGCTGGCGGCGCAGCTCGGGCAGGACGACCGGGACGCCGCACTGCTCGCCAGGTGCTACGAAAAAGGCGGCGCCGCGGGCATTTCTCTGGTGACTGAGCCTGTACATTTTGGAGGGCAGCCCGAAAAAGATATTCCGGCCGTTTTACGCTCCACGCCGCTGCCCCTGCTGATCAAGGACTTCATTACGGACCAGGCAAGGGTGGACTTCTATCGCTCGCTGGTTTCCGCAGTGGACCCTGCTTGTCCCGGCAGGGTAACTTTGCTGCTGATTGCTCACATGGCGGGCGGCAGACTGCCTGAACTGCTGAAATATGTCCGCCGGCAAGGCATGTCGGCCCTTGTGGAAACCAGGGGGATAGAGGACCTGCCGCTGGTGAGGGGCTTGGAGCCGCTGCCCCGGCTGGTCGGATTCAACAATAAAAACATAGATGAGCTGGAAATAGGGGACGATAAATTGCGGCTCGGACAAGACGTGCTCTTCCGCTACCGCCAGGTGGTGGGTGATGCGCTGATTGTTAGTGAAAGCGCCCACCGGGATGCGGCGGATGTCCGGCGCTCCATTGCCGCAGGCGCCGACGCGGTGCTTGTGGGCACGGCGTTCCTGCTGTCCGGGGACCCTGCCCGGACTGTGGCTGATTTCGTCCGGTGCGGGGTGGAGTAATATGACCAAAACAATGATTTGCGGCAGCAGGAAAGAGTCGGACATAGAACTGCTGGCAAAGGCGGGAGTGGACGCAATCGGCTTTATCACCGAGGTCTGGCAGCCTCTCGCGTGCAACCTGAGCCGGGAACAGGCCGGCCGGTTTATTGCCCTGGTACCGCCTTCCATCCGCTCGGTGTTGATCATCACCGCAGAAAATACAGACGGAATTTGCCGCCTGGTGGAGCATTGCCGCCCGGACGCCGTTCAGCTGCACGGATTCAACAAGCCCGAAGATGTGGCGCTCCTCAAGACAAAAATACCTGTAGAAATTATCAAAACGCTGCACGTGCAGGGGGCCGGCGCGATCGAGGGAGATAATCTGACTCAATGCGGCAGCGAGTACCTTGCCGCCGGGGCGGACTGCATATTGCTGGACAGCTTCAGCAAGGGCAAAGTAGGCTCCACAGGCCTGACTATTGACTTTCAGGCAGCCAGGCGGTTGAAGAACGACATATGGCCCCGGCCGCTAATCCTGGCCGGCGGGTTAAACTCCGGCAATGTGGTGGAAGCCGTCCGGACGGTACAGCCATATGCCGTTGATGTGCACAGCGGGGTTACCCGGGAAGGGTGGCTTGATTCCCGGAAAGTCAAGGAATTCGTCAGCATAGTTCATCATTGTTCCCCAGTAGAAAAGTAAAGCTGCTTGATGAGGAAAATTAAATTCTCAGTAAAGTATAATGATTAAAAATGAATGGATGGAGCAGCCCCCTCTGGCACCGGACCGGGAGGCTCTTGCAAGACAAGGCAACAAATCCTCAGACGGGGATCTCCTGCATTGAACTAAGCATATCACCCTGAGTTCCGGGAAAAGCTTCCGCCGCCGTTCCCGTGGCCAGAGCAGCCCACCTATTCAATCAACTCGTAAAACGCGCTGACGGCCGGGCAGATGCTGACTTATCGCTCATCGGGGATTGAAGCTCCCCTCATGTCGCCCCTGGCCAGGGAGGCGAATATTCCCCCTAAACAGGCAACGGCAAATATAATGAAAGATATTTTGAAACTTTTAATGAGCAGGCCGGGGTCTGCGGCATTCAGCTGGGCGCTGCCGATGTGCAAGTCTATGATTAGCGTGGCCAGCGCCATGCTGGCGGCCTGTCCGGTGAGCCGCATGGTTCCCAGGGTTGATGAAGCTATGCCGTAGAACTGCTTTTCCACCGATCCCATAATAGCGTTGTTGTTGGGGGAGGAAAACAGCGCGAAGCCGATACCCAGCAGGGCGAGATTGGCCACGATAAACCATGTGGGCGTGTCTTTGCCGATGAAATAAAATAAGGCCAGTCCGATTGTAGTCAGGCCCATTCCCCAGGAAGCGACTATCCTCGGCTCCACGCGGTCGGAAAGAATTCCCGCGAAAGGAGACAGCAGCGCCATGAGCACCGGCTGCGACAGCAGGATCAGGCCCGCTGTCTGGGAGTTATAGCCCAAAACCACCTGAAGGTACAGGGAGAGCAGGAAGCCGACCGCGAAAGTCGCGCTGTAGTTGATGAAAGCCGCCAGGTTGGAATAGGCGAACGCGGTGTTTCCACTGAGCAGCTTGATATTCAACATGGGCTGTTGCACCTTGGCCTGGCGCCTGACGAACAGGACCAGCAAAATCAGGCCGGCAGCGGCGAGCGCTTTGGCCGGGGCATAGGTGGCCATGGCTGAGAAGCCGTACATTAAAGACCCCAAACCAACGCTGTAGAGCGCGGCGCCGTTCCAATCAAACCGCTCGCTCCGGGCGTCCGCCCACTCCGCCTTTATTTTCCAAACCGCCAGCAGCATGACCGGCAAGCCAATCAGCACGTTGAGATAGAATATGGACTGCCAGCCGAAGTGCTGGTTCATCGCGCCGCCCAGCACCGGCCCCAGGGAAAGGCCGGTATAAACTGTGGCGGCGTTGATGCCCAGCACCTTGCCTCTCTCCTGGGGCGGGAAAACCGAGGTTAATATGGCCATGCCCGTACTGAAGAGCGCGGCGCCGCCGGCTCCCTGCAGCAGCCTGAAGAAAACCAGCGCCTGGATGGACCAGGCCAGGTTGCATAACAATGAAGACAGAGTGAAAACAAAAATACCCCACACAAAAATCTTTTTCCTGCCGAGAATGTCCGCCAGCCTGCCGAATGGCAGAAGCAGCGCCGCTGAAGAGAGGAGGTAGCCGCTTACCACCCAGCTCAGCATGAAAGTGCTGCTGTTGAATTGTTCCCCGATCGCCGGTATGGCCAAATTGACCGCGCTGCCCATGAAGGGAGTCATGAATGAAGCCAGCATTACGGTGATTAACGAGTATTTTCTTAATGTATTATCTTGTGCCAATTTCTGATGCCCCCTCAACGCGGATAATATCATTGGTATTTAGATTGTTTTAGTTTCTATTTTATTGGAATAATAACTTTGAATCAAATAATTTTTTTCTAAGTCCGGGACAGATGATTACCAGTCAAAATCGCCCTCCGGGTAGAGCTCGCGTAATACTGAACTTGCTTTATAATTATACTATTTTAAGAAGCTGGTGATTAAGAATGGTATTTATTCCCCAAAGGGTAATATTTGAACCGGATTCCCTGCGGTACCCTTTGGGGGATAAGCTGCTGGCTTATTTCAAGGACCGGGGTGTTGAAACCGGCTTCACGTCATCTCATAACAGGGTCACCTCGATTCCGGGCAAAACCCCGGGCGAAGGCTATTTTGAGGGCAAACGCACCCTGGTGGTGGGAGTGCGCCGGACGATGCGCTTTGAAACCTGCAGGCCGTCGGCCCACTTTCAACTGCCCCTGGCCACTTCCTGCCCCGGCAAGTGTGAATACTGCTACCTGCTCACCAACCTGGGCAGAAAGCCTTACATCCGTATCTATGTCAACACTGAGGAAATCTTGAGCGCCGCCAAAGATTACCTGGAAAAAAGAAAGCCGGCGGTCACTGTCTTTGAGGGGGCCGCCACGTCCGACCCGATTCCCACGGAGCCTTACACCGGCATTTTAAGAAAGGCTATTGAGTTCTTCGGGGAACAGGGGCGCGGCCGCTTCCGCTTCGTCACCAAATTCACCGATGTTGACACGCTGCTGGAAGCGCCCCATCATGGGCATACCCGTTTTCGCTTCAGCATCAATACCGGGGAGATCATCAGGCAGTTCGAGCACGCCACCCCGCCGCTGGAAGAAAGGCTGGCGGCGGCCAAAAGAGTGGCGTCGGCCGGCTACCCGCTGGGGTTTTTGGTGGCGCCCATTATTGTCTCGGAAGGGTGGCGGGAGAGCTACCGGGAGTTGTTCAAGACAGCCGCTGCGGAGCTTGATGGTAAAGTTACCGGCCTTACCTTTGAGTTTATTACCCACCGCTTTACCAAAAGGGCCAAGAGCACCATCCTGGAGGTTTTCCCGAACACGCGGCTGGACCTGGAAGAAGAGGACAGGACCTTTAAATTTGGGCAGTTCGGGTACGGTAAATATGTCTACCCAAAGGAACTCTTTGCGGAGGTTAAAGCTTATTTTGAGGATATGGTTGGTGAATTTTTCCCGGATGCAAAGGCGGAGTATTTTGTTTAGAAAAAAAAGCCTTTAAAACTTGGGGCTAAAGTATTAAATTACCATGTCCCATTTGTTCATAAAAGTATTTTATTTGCGCAGCTGTTTATATGACTATTTTTTATATAAACAATAAGCAATTGCTTTATATATTTTTAAAAATATATAATAAAATTAATATTTCTTAAACTTGAAGGGATAAATTAAAATTAAATTTTATCTAGTTGACTAAAACTAAAGGAACGCTCTTTACTGGTTAAATACCATGTGTTGAGCATTCTTTGTTTCCGGATAGCTGCTTTAGGAATTCAGGGGCAGCTCTATAAAGCTGTGATCATTTGATGGAGGGGTTTTAAATGCAATGGTTAAGCAAAAAGAATATGATCACAACAGCTGTTATCCTGATTCTTGCTACAATTTTTTACTTATCCCAAAAATCAGGAATGTTTGAAAACCCAACAGCAGAGGGATTACGGGACTATATAGCTTCTTACGGCGTTTTTGGACCTATTGTTTATATGACAATGTTTTCAGTGATCCCGGCGGGTTCAGTTATTGCGGTTGCAGGGGGAATGGCCTTCGGAATGTACTTCGGAACCTTGTATACAATAATCGGTGCTATGATTGGCGCAACAGTTGCCTTCTATATCTCCAGGTTGCTGGGAAGAGATTTTGTTGAAAAGCTTGTTAAAGGGAAAATGCAAAAATTTGAGGATGGAATGGAAAAGGGCGGTTTTCTACTGGTCTTAATGATGAGGCTTATTCCCATAATACCCTTTAATGTAATAAGCTATGGAGCAGGACTGACCAGGATTAAATATATCGACTACATACTCTCCACAATGATTGGCATTATTCCAGGGGTTCTTGTTTTTACAAACCTGGGGGACAAGGCCTTATGTGTCAGATCCCTTGAATTTATGCTGGCTGTTGGCATATTGGCTTTGATGGTTATAGCGTCTATCCTCTTAAAGCGAAGATTCTCTTTTGAGGAGCTGCAAACCAGGTTTTATACGTGCAGGATACAGAAAAAGTGAACTAATACTTAGAGCTATTTAAAACTTTATGAACCCAAAACACAACAATAGCAAGAAATTGATTTGTGAAAAAAGTTTATCCAATATATAATAAAAATGTTATTTCATCAACAGCATGAGGCAAATAATGGCCTTTAAGCATGACATTAAAACAGTTGCTTAGCTATAAGGGAATAATAATAACAGAAGTTATCTATTTTAATGTGTTATACGAGGTGAGCAAATGAATACTCCTTTATTGCTGGTCCAAATACCTCCCCAAGATGAGCAACAATCAGAAGCAGCCAGCGCTGTCATTGAGACGGAAATTATCGCCATTGCGGTTTTCGGAAAGGATATTGACGTACCCCTAACGGTATCAACTCAACGGGTATTCGACGCAGAAAAACCTTTCCGGTTTCCTACTGAAATCACCCAAGGGGCTACAAAAACCAGAATTGTTTACCGCTATACACTGGCGCAGTGGCACGAATTACTGGAAACCACCACTTTACCGATAACGCCTGCCGCTCTAAAGCAACTCATGATACCCATGTTATTATACATGAAGCAGAATTTCCCGGACATCTTCGGCGACATTGAATATGACCGCGAATTCGATCCTGATCAATACGCCGAGTTATACCCTATGGAGTAACCTCCGTACAAAAGAAAGCAGCTGAAAGCCCAAAAAGGCTCAGCTGCCTGCCATTAGCCCCTCCATGGCAAGCATATTAAATAATTTGCCTTATTATGTCGATGTCCTCATAAACAGTTACGACCACTGTATTTCCAGCGGCCGATTATCACAATAACTTTGTTTATTTTTATTATATATTTAAATTGGAGAGTCTAAACAAACGTCCGAGTCCAAATTTCTGAATTATATTGTAGAAAATGATACTGGCTTGATCAGGAGAGGCGTAACCGTGAGTTTTAATTAGCGCTAATATGTCCTCTGTCTCTTTGGTTGTCACAGGAAACATGGAGCGAAGGTTTTTTATGTAATTATTATTTGCGTTCGGAGATATACGACATGCCGCTTCCCAATCCAAAACAGCTTGAATGAATGCGGACGCGATAAACGCCCTTCCTTCCATCTGCGAAGGTTCATTTGGAAAAATGTTTTTTATGGATTGCAGGTAAGGCATTTGAGCCTTTGCAACCCTGTCATAATTATCCCATAAATCAAAATCATACTTAACTAGTCTGGCATTAACCAGCGGATCAGTTATGGAATTGGAAATGCGGCAAGCTAAATCCTTCATGCCGCTAATCCAATTAATGTTGGTATTATTAGTATTATTTATATAAGAAAGACTTGGAAAGCCTTCTTGATTTAAGATTAAATGCTGCAATTCATGCGCGGTGTCAAAAGCATGAGCAAACTGTATGGGAACCTGTTTTATTATAACAACATACTCGATTTCTTTGGTGTCTGGATTTTCTAAACCAATAGACTTCATTCGGGAATTTAACCTTTCGTCAAAAGCCCAATTTATTTTAGTGCTAATTTTATGTCTTTCATTTTTATAAAAATTTATGAATTTATCTGAATCTTGAAGTAGCATTTGTAAAACATAATCTTCTGAAAATACCGGCAGTCCTATTTCTTTAATCATATTTTCCCTGGAAGAACAGCAATGTTTATATTTTTTGCCACTCATACAAGGACAAAGATCATTTCTGCCGACTGCTGTTGTCATTATTTCAGTCCTTCCATATAAGTAATCTTACGAAAATAATTAGACAGACAACATCAAAATCCTTTTTATGCTGCTACACTGCTACCTGCTGACCGGCCTGGCAAAAAATCTTATATCCGTGCATATGTGAACGATACTCATAGTTCGTGAAATCAGTCGCTTCACGGTCTGCTCTAACAGGATTCGTGTTCGTTGTGTAGAAATATATGAAAAAGTGGAGGAGGGATGGACTATGGAGAACAGAAAATATCCTTTTTCATGGGATTTGCTTGGGGACATCGCTGTTGGACGGCCAAACCTCGGACCAATAACTCGGATCGAGTTGTACCGGCTCATGCAATATACTTTTCGTGACGTAATTGAGGCAAAGTTCGGTGCGGAAAAGGCTGACGAAATTTTTTACGAGTCCGGCAGATTGGCTGGCCGTGAGTTCTTTAAGAATATGATCGGCAAAATAAACGACTTCCATGAATTTATCCGTAAGCTGCAGGAGTCACTAAGAGAGTTGCGGCTCGGCATTCTCCGGGTGGAAAAGGCTGATATTGAGCAAGGGTCGTTCGTTTTGACCATCGACGAGGATCTTGACTGCTCCGGGCTGCCGGAATCTGATCAAGAGATCTGTAAGTACGACGAGGGATTCATAGCGGCCCTGATGGAGTCTTTCTTCACCGGCCGGCAATTTCGCGTGAAGGAGGTAGACTGTTGGTGCACTGGTGACCGTACCTGCCGGTTTACCGCCGAGGTTATAGTCTAGTTTGGAGGGAACCGTTATGGCTATGCAAGGTGACCGGCAGGAAGCGCTCCTTGACCTTGCTGTACGAACATTGGAAGATGTGATATCAAATAAGGTGTCGGCTAATACATTGCCGGCTGCTTTACAGTCGCACCCGGAGTTTGTCGATTTACATGAGAAGCTCGCGGCTATTAGAGGTTTTATTTCAGCCCTGGCCAGCGGAGATCTATCTCAAAGTATGCGAGTGAAGGGGTTTCTTTCCGGCGGGCTGCGAACTTTTCAAGCAAATCTGCGGCATTTAACGTGGCAGACCCAGATGATTGCCGGCGGAGATTTTACCCAGCGGGTCGACTTTATGGGGGATTTTTCCGCCGCATTCAATTCCATGACAAAGAAACTGGCGAAGGCTACGGCGGAACTGAAAGAAAGTGAAACCCGGTATCGCCTGCTGGCGGAAAACGTGTTGGATGTCATTTGGGTCATAGACCTGGCGGGGCGATTTACCTACGTTAGCCCGTCGGTTGACCGGCTTCTGGATTGTACCCAGGAAGAGATTATCGGTCGTACCATAGAAGAAGTTCTGTCATTCGCTTCCTTTCGGGCATTATGTGTGAAGTTAAGGCAGTTTTCAGCCGATGAGGAGGCAGTCGGCCAGGGACATATTTTTGAATTGGAGCATTTTAAAAAAGACGGTCGGGTCTTGTGGATAGAGGTTTCCGTAAGCGTGCTGCGCGATGATGACGGTAAGATGGCAGGAATCGTAAGCGTGGCGCGGGACATCTCCAAACGGCGCAAAGCTGAAAGAATGCTGCAGATGGCTTATGATTTGCAGCGCAAAAGCGATTTTTTTAATGATCTCATCAATGGTAATATCTCTATAAATAATAAAGATGCTGTGGCAACTGCCAAAAAATGGGGAATAGATCTAACGGTTCCTTTTTTTTGCTGCTTGATTGATCTTGGGGATAAAGAACTCTTTG
The DNA here is from genome assembly GCF_022410535.1 of Pelotomaculum terephthalicicum JT. Lineage (GTDB taxonomy): Bacteria > Bacillota > Desulfotomaculia > Desulfotomaculales > Pelotomaculaceae > Pelotomaculum_D > Pelotomaculum_D terephthalicicum. Next base: position 20,654 of record NZ_JAKNBL010000012.1, on the reverse strand, counting down.
AAAAAGATAAAATTAATCATCTTGACCTCCAGCAGAAAAAAAGATATATAAACAATCTTTTGAGCAAAAGCCGGGAATACGTTGTGTGGGATATTCGGGATGCCATAGGAGTTTTGGTGCAAGCCGGTTGTGCACTTGACATATCGGACGCGGATATGCGGACTGCCGCGCAAATCAGGGAAAAAGTAAGCCTCTATACCTCTGATCTCATAGTAACAATGGGCGTGAGCGACATGCACAGGGGACCTGACAGCTTAAAAAAAGGTTATCAGGAAGCGCGGAGCGCAATCATTTCGGCCAAATGTCAGGGAGAAAAAGGCGGAGGAATTTATTATTACCGGGATATCGGACTCTATCAACTTCTGGCAGCCTATGATAAAAAAGAGCATGCCGCAGAGTATGTCCAAAAAATGATCGGCCCGCTCATAAAGTACGATCGTGAAAAAGGAGCCAGCCTTTTACTTACCCTTGATATAATTTTGCAAAGCAGCAGCTTGAAGGAAGCAGCCCAAAAAATTTTTCTGCACCATAAAACTTTAGTCTTTAGAAAACAGCGCATTGAAAAAATTTTGGGAGCATCTATTGACCAATTTGAAACAAAGCTGGCTTTAGCGGCAGCAATTAAAATGCATAAATTATTAGGTAATCCAGTAAATAATTAGAAATATTAGGCATTGCTAGACAGCTTTTTATCTCCAGCAGATAATAAGCTGTCTTTTTTTGCTGAAATAATTTGGTTCTGCGGAGAATAGCAAGAGTCACCAAACAGGTTTTATAATCTATTAAAGGGAAGGAGGCGGGTTGATGCGTCATTACGTGGCTAGACAGCCAATTTTCGACCAAAATCAAGAGGTCTTTGCCTACGAATTATTATATCGCTCAGCGTTATATAACGGTTATTCCAATGAGGACGGCGGCCGGGCAACAACAGAGGTTATCACCAATAGCCTTTTGCTGATTGGCCTGGATACGCTTACAAGGGGTAAAAAAGCCTTTATCAATTTTACCGGAAACTTACTGGAAAATGAGGTTGCAACCCTTTTACCCGCCGGACTTGCCGTGATAGAGATCCTGGAGGATAGCGAACCTGACGAAAAGGTTCTCGAGGTTTGCAAGAAATTAAAGAAAATGGGATACCAGCTGGCCCTCGACGATTTTGTTTACGAGCAAAAGTTTGCCCCATTGATTGAACTGGCGGATATCATTAAAGTTGACTTCAAGGTAACGGGCGCGGCAGAAAGAAAAGCTGTTATTAACCGGCTCGGGAAAAATAAAAAGTTTCTGGCCGAGAAGGTGGAGACCAGGGAAGAATTCACTCAGGCGCTGGAAATAGGCTATTCCTATTTTCAGGGATATTTCTTCAGCAAGCCCATCATAGTTTCAGGTAAGGATGTCCCCGGCAACAAGCTTATTTATCTTCAATTATTGCAGGACCTCCACTCGCAAGAGTTCGACTTTGAGCAAATTGAAAGCCTTTTTAAGAGGGACGTTTCCCTGTCGTATCAACTGCTCAAGTATATCAATTCCGCAAGCTTTTCCTTCCGGTCGGAAATCAATTCCATTAAGCAGGCGCTGGTTATGCTCGGGCAAAAAGAGATTAGCAAATGGCTCTCCCTGGTGGCGCTGAAAGGAATAGGCGAAGATAAACCGGACGAGCTTTTCGTCACATCCATCTGCAGGGCTATATTTTGTGAACTGATTGCGCCGAAAGTTGGTTTGTCCCATAGTCGCTCCGACCTTTTCCTGTTGGGCATGTTTTCCCTAATCGACGCTTTTCTCGACCAGCCCTTGTCCGGCATTTTAACCGGACTGCCCATATCCATGGAGATTAAAAAGGCTTTATTGGGAGAGCAAAGTTTATTTAAAGATGTTTATAATCTGGTGTTGTTTTATGAGAGGGGTGACTGGGAAAACTTTCATGAAATAAGTGTTAAGCTAGGTCTTGATGAAGCGGAGGTCATCAGATTTTATATTGATTCGCTAGAAATAGTAAATCAAATATTCTAAATAAAAAATAAAAGATTTGAAAAGGGGCTGACTAATCTAATGTTCTTTTTTTCCAAGAATAAGCAAATGTCTGGCGTGACCAATGCCAGCCAAGCGGAAATGGATTTCTTAACTGCCTTATTTGATTTTTCACTGGCTCATAGTGAGATGATGGCTTTCAGCACATCAATTAAGGTTCGGGAAATTTCGGAGAAATCGGCGGATCTGGCTGCCGCTGCCGAAGAAATGTCGGCCACGGCGGAGGAAACATCGGCTTCCACCCAGCAAATTAGCGCGGTAATGCAGATGGTTGATGCGAAAGAATTGGAAAGTTTTAATAATATTAATGAATTAGCGTCGCTGACAAAAAGTTCAGGTGAAATGCTTAATAACATGGTTGGCAACGCTACAGAGTTATTGGAAAAGATTAAAACTATCGACGACATCAGTCAAAACGTATCAGATATAGCCGATCAAACAAATTTGCTCTCTTTAAACGCCGCTATTGAAGCCGCGCGCGCGGGGGAACACGGCAGAGGCTTTTCTGTCGTGGCGGAGCAGGTTCGGAAGCTGGCCGATCAAACTAAGCAAGCAGTTAAGGAAGTCAAGAACATTTCAGATGATATGAATGGCAGGGCCATGAATACCAATAGCGCCGTAACGAACGTGAAAGACGTTTTCCATCGGTACTTGAATGATACGCAAAAAGTTACCGATATTGTGCGCGAAAACAGACACCAAGTTAAAGAAGCTGCCGATGCTATCGACAACATTGCAAAAGCGGCGCAGCAACAGGCTTTGACCACTGAAGACCTCGCCAGGCTCTCGGGAGATTTGGCTTCCGTCACGGATTTTGGCGACGTTTTAAGCCGAGATGTTGAGCGATTGAGCAAAATAATAAAACCATATTTAAGTGTTGCCGAAAAGGAACATATATTAACTGTACTGGCGGCCAGGCTGGTTGACCACGCTAACTTTTTGCGCAAGGTAATAAAAAGCGCCGGTAAAGGAATAAGACTGGCAACACACCGCGAATGCGCTTTCGGCAAATGGTACGAGGAAGAACGCGGCCAATATCAAAATATTGCCGCTTACTCAGCAATTGAAGAGCCGCATAAAAAATTCCACGAAGCCGCTAATGCACTTTCAGTCGACTGCAATTCAAAAAACGCGGAAGCTGTGGTGGACACGTCGTTAGAAATCCTGGAGGCTTTTATTAAGCTGTCAACCGCTTTGCGAGGTTAAATCAAGCCCCGGCGGTCTGAGCTTCAACCCGGGGCACCACCAGCCGCGATTTGGGGGCGCGGACAGTTCTTTTTTTTATTTGCATACAGCTCCTTCTCTGCTTGTAGAAACCGTTTTGATATATCTGGCCAGATATCCTGTCTTAACCTTTGCGCCCGGGCATTTCCAGACCTTTTTCCTTCTATCCAGTTCCTGCTCTTCAACTAACAAGTTCAGAGATCCGGCATCCAGATCGTATTCAATTAAATCGCCTTCCAGCACCAGCGCTATCGGGCCACCTGCAAATGCCTCCGGGGATACGTGACCAATGCAGTTACCGCGAGTACCGCCGGAAAATCTTCCGTCGGTAAGCAGGGCTACCTGGTCACGCAGACCCAGGCCAACCAGCGCTGACGTCGGAGCCAGCATTTCCCGCATACCAGGCCCCCCTTTGGGCCCTTCATACCTGATAACAATAAAATCACCGGGTTTGATACAATTATCCAATATTTCTTTCATTGCATCCTCTTCGGAATCAAAGACTCTTGCTCTCCCTTGGTATTTTCTCATGCTTTCGCTCATTGCTGACGCTTTAACCACCGCTCCGTCCGGAGCCATGTTGCCAAACAAAATGGCTATACCGCCTGCGGGGCTGAGCGGAGCTTCCAATGGCCTGATTACCTCCGGGTTACTGACTGCACCTTCATCGGCCAGTTCCCAAACAGTTTTGCCTGAAACGGTAATATTGTCTTTTAACAGGGGTTTGATAGTGTTCATCACGGCCGGTATCCCGCCGGCATATTCCAAGTCCTCCATAGTACTGTCACCCGAGGGCTGAAGGGGGCAAAGATAAGGAGCCTTAGAATTGATCTTGATAAAGTCATCATAGGTCAGTTCAATGCCCGCCTCGTTAGCAATTGCAGTCAAGTGCAGCACTGTATTTGTTGATCCGCCTATGGCCATGTCCAGATAAACGGCATTCTCCAGGGAACTTTTGATTAATATTTTTCTTGCTGTTATTCCTCTCTTCACCAAATCAACGATCTTTTCACCGCTTTCAAAGGCAATCCGTTTCTTCTTGGCTGAAACCGCGAGGGATGTTCCGCATCCGGGTAAGGACATCCCCATTGCTTCACATAAACAGGCCATTGTATTTGCTGTATACAATCCCTGACATGAGCCGGCGCCAGGGCAAGCTTCCATTTGAAAACAAGCTAATTCATCGTCGTTTATCTTGCCCGCCCGGTAAGAGCCTACAGCTTCAAAAGCATTTTTTACCAAAGTCAGTGATTCACCCCTATAGCGTCCCGTCAGCATTGGACCTGCGGTAACTATGACAGCGGGTATATCCAGTCTCACCGCAGCCATAAGCATGCCGGGCGTGATTTTATCACAGTTTGTCAATAAAACAATCCCGTCCAGAGCATGGGCCACTGCCACTGACTCTATTGAATCGGCTATTAACTCACGTGAAGGCAGCGAATAATGCATCCCAATATGGCCCATGGTAATTCCGTCGCATATTGCCGGAACACCAAAAACGAATGCATAACCGCCGCCGGTGTGAATACCTTTTTCAATATACCTCTCGAGGTTACGCATATCGACATGTCCAGGCACCATGTCCGTAAAACTGCTGGCAATGCCGATAAAAGGCCTGTCGAAGGATCTTTTAGATACTCCCATAGCGTGCAATAACGCCCGCTGACCTGTCTTATCGAACCCCTTTTTAATTTTGTCACTGTTCATTTGAGCAACACCCCTTTTATTACGAAATACCTTGAAAAATCAATCCTCAAACGTCGCAGCTGCTTATTCACTCTAAATTAATGCATGCAACTCACGCATAGGCCTTAGCAAGTTTTGTTTCATCATAGCTGAAGCCGTTTCTTTATCACGCTTTTCGAAGGCCAGTATTATGGAGGCATGCTCTGCCACAGAGGTTTGCGTGGCGGTTAGCGGTTGATTTAAAAAGATGTACTTGAACCTTCTTATATGAATCTGCAGCGATGCGCTGAATGAAGCAATGTAAGGATTATCCGATAGCTCTACAATAAGATTATGGAACTGCTCATCAATTTCCATCGCCTGAAATGGCTGCCCAATTTCTATGGCTTTGCCAAACTGCGTATTCAGTTCTTTCAGCATTTCGATCTGTTCCGGTAAAATAAGCTGCGCCGTATATTCGGCCGCTAGCGCGTGGAGCGACGCAAGAACAGGATACATTTTTAAAATATCTTCTTTCTCGATGCCCGTCACTCGCGTTTCTCTGCCGGGATGCATCGAAACCAACCCCTGCACCTCTAAAAGCTGTAAGGCCTCCCTTATTGGAGTTCTGCTGACAGCCAGAGAATCTGCCAGTTCAGCATCGATTAATTTCTCGCCCGGCTGCAGGGTGCCCTCAATGATCCACCTTTGGATTTGCGATAATGCTCTTTCTTTCGCGGATATGCGTATTGGTGCGGAAAAATCTGGGGGTACCGGCATGTGTATTATTCTCCTTAATGAATTACTTATATGCAATATATCGCATACATATATCAAATGCAAGTAATATTACTCTTGCCGCAAAAAATAATTTTTATCTCCCGCCATAGAAAGCGCGACCCGCATCCCCGGATACATAAGAATTGCGGGTTATTATGCTTTATCATGATTTTTAGCAGGCAAAGTCCGTTAAAAATTGTTAAAATAAGCCGGTATTGTATAAGATAGGGAATATTTACGGCAAGCTGGGAGTGAAAAACAGGGCCCAATGCGTGAAACTGGTCCGTGAAGCAAGGCTGCTGAAAGAGATGTAAACGTATTCGCACTTGACCAGGCGCCTTACATTGTTGATTCCCAACGGCAGCTTCCCCAAACGACCTGGAGAAATCGAACAGACTTTTGCATAAAATCAAATTATTTTGCTAACTCTATTTTCATACACAAACAAAGGGTTGCATATTTTTACGGGCAGGCACGTACTGGACAATCTCCTATTGGGTAAGTTCAAAAAAAGGATAATAATCAAAAAAAACAGTTAGGAATGCCTTGGAAAGATGAAAAGGCAAGTGAAGAAAATAAGATTATTTGGAATATAAGGTGGCCTATGAAAGTCGGTATTATCGGTGCGGGGATTTCCGGATTAGCTTGCGCGCACGAGTTGGAACGGCATGGTGTCATACCGGATATTTTTGAACAACGGAACCAAGTCGGGGAACTTGTTACACACTGTGCCGCAGTACTGAAGGTCATGAACAGGCCCGTCAAGGATCAAATTGAAGATTTGCGCAAAAACCTTAATATCCGTTTAGAACCATTGAACCCATTAAAAAAAATTATAATGAATACTCCCAAAGCTTCCGGTACTGTTTATGGAAAGCTCGGCTATCTTATAAAGCAGGGCCAAGACCAGGATAGTACGGCAAATCAACTTCTCTCACTGATCAAAGCCCCTGTCTATTATAATTGCCGGGCCGATTTCACCAGGCTGGCCCGTGAATATGATTACGTTATTATCGCCAGCGGTACCAGCGATATAACAAAAACCTTGGGTTGCTGGCAGGATGTTGTTAAATCCTGGGTGATGGGTTCAACTGTACTTGGCTCATTTGAGCCAACCGCGATGAAGATGTGGCTTAATACGGAATACGCTAAAAGAGGATATGCTTACCTCAACCCTTTTAACCAGAAAAGCGCTTCCTTAGTATTAGTTGTCCAAGGAGCGGATAGATCCAATATAGGACAGTACTGGAGCAGATTTTGGCAAACAGAAAAATTTACCTATGAAATTGCCAGCCTGTGGGACCTGGAACACTCTTCCGGTTTTGTTTACCCGCACCGGGTAGATAACATCCTTTTTGTCGGCAACGCGGGAGGATTTTTAGAGCCGTTACTGGGTTTTGCCCTGCTGGGGGCAATCTACAGCGGTGTTTACGCCGCAAAGTCAATCATTGAGGGAATAAATTACGAAGATTATCTTGAGCAGCTAAAAGAAAATACCCGGATTTCCATAGCCTTAAGAGCATACTTAAATCAGTATCAAAATAAAAACTTTGACCGGCTTATTGCCCTTTTGACTGCTCCGTTGATTAAAAATATGATTTACAACACCAACCTTGATGTCTTAAAATATATTGCTTCACTTGTTCATTTGATCGATAAGGTTAAGTCATTGAAATAAGAAAAAATGTTTGACAACAAGCAGCCGCCGAATCCTGCAGCCGGCGCTTTGACCGGGGTCTGCCACGGTCAAAGCGCCGGATTGCCGGATTGCGTCAACGGCATGAATGTCTAAATCATCCCGATGCCGGAAGCTGCATTGTTGATGACAAAGCCTGATCATGGGCATGATTTTTAGCAGCCTTTTCCTCCGTTATTAATCTGTCGGCTATAACCGAAATAAATTGCCCGTTAGTTGGTTTGCCGCGATCGATATTCATGGTGTACCTGAAAGTCTTACGAATCATTTCAATATTTCCCCTGTCACAAGCCAATTGTATCGAGGTTCTAATGGCACGTTCAACTTTGGAAGGAGTTGATTTAAATTTCTCCGCTATCGTCGGGTAAAGCTCTTTTGTCAGGGCGCCGAGCAGACTGGTATTATGATAAGCCATTATTATGGCTTCCCTTAAATAATGATATCCTTTCACATGGGCGGGAATTCCCATTTCGTGCATAATGTTAGTGATATTTGTGCCCAAGTCCCTTGTTTTAGGTTTCTGTTCATATTGATAGAGGGTGACTTTACTTGAAAGCTGACGTATGCGTTCAACCAGCAGGCTTAGATCGAACGGCTTAATTATAAAATAATCGGCGCCAAGTTCCAGTGCGCGGCAGGTAATACTATCCTGTCCAAAGGCAGTCAGCATAATCACTTTTGGTTTGTTGCCGGCGCCGGCTAAACTCTCTAAAACACCGATACCGTCAAGCTGCGGCATGATGATATCGAGAACTACCACGTCCGGACTGTGCTTATGGATCATTTCTATTGCCTGCAGGCCGTTGTTCGCCAAGCCGGCAATCTCCAAACCGTCTTGTTTCCCGATAAAACTACTTAAAAGCTCACAGAATTCTCTGTTGTCATCCGCGATTAGCACTTTGATGCTTTTTTTCTCTAACATAATCCCGCCTCCGATTTATACAGCTTTTTTTTATACTATTTGACGGTTGGCCATATATTCCCTTCGGGAAACGTGTCGATGAATGTTGATGCAAAAAAATTTTTTTAAAGATAGATTTACCTGGCGAAGGCGACATGATCATAAGAACGTCTCAATCTCCATTATTCAGAGCAATCTTCAATTAGCTTTTGAAGCTGACCGGCCCAAGCGGTTTGACAGGTATCTGCAGGAAATCGTTGAAGAGATTGATACAATATGGGCGGTAAAGATATTATTTGACGAAATTTGTGATGAAATGTAGAATAAGAAAAATAAAGCTATACAGCCATATTATTGAAACTGGGCGATATCGCTGGTTTCAGCGAAATCAGCCCGGAGGCAGCCGCAGGACCGGGGTAGCTCTTCACGGCCGGTTTAACCGCCGGCAATGGCGTGGGGGTTGCGCCTGTCGCCCTGACCCGCAAAGAATTTAAAACATTTACTAGGGAGGCGTGATATGAAGCTCCGCAATAAAGTGTTGAGGTTAGCGAGTGTCTGCGCAGTCGCGCTGGCAGTCGTTGCGGCGTGCGGCCTGCTGGCTCCGCCCGGCGCGTTTGCCGCCGGACCGGTGTTTACAGACCTGCCCGAAAGCGATTTCTATTACCCGTTCGTCAACTACCTGGTGAAAACTGATCTCATCCACGGCTATCCCGACGGCAGCTTTCAGCCCGGCGGCTCTCTGACCAGGGCCGAAGCCGCCGCCATGCTGGCCAGGGCGGATAAATTAGACGGACAAGCAGTCCCCGCCGTCCAGACATTCAGCGATGTCAGCCCCTGGCACTGGGCTTACACCGTAATTGCAGGAGCCAGCCGGGCCGGTCTCCTCACAGGTTACCCCGACGGGACGTTCAGGCCCGAAGAGCCCGTCAGCCGGGCCGAAGCCTGCGCGCTGCTCTTGCGCCTGACCAACATGCCCGTGTCCGGCGACATAACGCTGTCCGATAGCATCGTAGACGTCCAGCCGGCGCACTGGGCCAGACAGCAGATAGCCGTGGCATTGCAGGCCGGCCTGTTCACCGTGGACCGGAAAAACAGCTTCGCCCCCGAAGTCCCGGCCACCCGCGCCCAGATGGCCAGAGGCCTGGCCACGATCCTAAACATAGATCCCGAGCGGAACAAAGTATCGCTGATCTGCAGCGTCACGCCCGTAAAAGGCAAAGTAACCGTCACCGAACCCGGCAGGAGCCCCGTGGATATAACCGCCGTGACAGCCGTCCAGGCCGGCGCGATAATAAAAACCGGCGCCGGCAGCCAGGCGGAACTGAACTTTTCCGACGGGTCAGGCTTGAGGCTTGACGCCGATACCACGATGACCATTACGGACGCGCGCGGCCGGACCACCATATTGAAAGACGGCACGCCCGGAACCATAATAGATTATTTAAAGCTTGACCTGGCCAAGGGCAGGCTTTTCGGCGCGCTGGCCGGTATGTATATTAATAAAAACGAAACCAATACAAATACAGCCGGCCGCAGCCAAAATAACATCCAACTGGCCTACGCCGGGGCAGGCCTGCCCGCCGGCCTTCTGGCCGAAGCGGAAGGCCAGGACCTTCAGTGGTGGCAGTCCGCTTACGAAGAAAAAGTCAGAGTGGAAGTAGACATGCCCTGGGGCGTCGCTTCCGTGCGGGGCACCTTCTGGATGAACGAAGTGGGCCCCGGCTATAACATCACCAGCGTTATCGACGGGCAAGTGCAAGTCGTTTCGGGCAGCGGGCAACCCGTTACCGTGTCTGTCGGCCAGGCCACATCCATCACCTCGCCGGGCGCGCCGCCCACGCCGCCGGCCCCGCTGACCCCCGAGCAGCAGCAAATCTGGCAGGCGGTCCAAGACTGGGTGGAAGGACGGGTCAACGCCATTGAGCAAAACACGCCCGCAATCACCCCGCCCGTTCCCGTAGAGCAGCAGACCGGCCCGGAGGACACTCCGCCACCGCCTACTCCGCCGCCGAATATACCAACACCGGCGCCGGAAACAAATCCTCCGCCGTCTCCTAGCCCTGGGAGCAGCAGGACCATCACAGGGACAGTCAGTCTGCCCTCGGGAACGGCCGGGAGCGATATAAACATTGCTGTTCTCGCCGAAGCCGACGGACTCACCACCCCGTTAACGTGTTTGTTGACCATTCCCGGCGGTCAGAGTTCCGCCAATTACAGATTGACCGTTCCGGACAGCTATGTGGGTTACAGTTACCGGGTCAGATACTATGTGCAAAACAGCTACGTGCAGGTCGGCTATTATGCCACCGGCGGCACCACGGCGTATTTGGACGAGGCCGCTCCGGTCAGCGTCAGCGGCGGCAGCCGGACGGGCGTCAACCTGACGCTGCTCCGGGGATACGCCATCAGCGGCGTGGTTTCCTTGCCGGGGGGAGGGCCGGGGAACATCCAAGTCACTGTCAGCGCCACTCAGGAGGGCAAGCAGTCTTCATGGGGGACGAATCTAACGATTTCATCTTCGTCCAACCCCGCTGACTACGCCCTGTATGTTCCCGCCAGCGCGCCGGGTTACGGGTACCGGGTGAAATATTCCGTCCAGCCGGGATCGGGCTACGTACAGCAGGGTTTTTACGCCAACGGCGCGACCACGGCCTATTACGAGTTCTCCAGCTTGGTCGACGTGAACTCCGGGGACCGGACGGGCGTCAACCTGACGCTGATTAGAGGAAAAGAGATCAGCGGCACCGTTTCGCTGCCCGGTGATAACGAGGCGCCGGCCGGCGGCATCGCGGTGCAAGTTTTTGCCCAGACCGACCCCTGCGCTTTCTGGTGGAACTCGCCCGTTGTCACGATACCGGCGGGGGCAAGTTCAGCGGGATATGCTCTAAGCGTCCCGGAGAGCCAAGCGGAAGGGCCGTACCTTGTCAGCTATCAGCAAACAAGCAGTTCAAGCTACGCCCAGCGCGCTTATTATGGTTACGACAGTATAACCACGCCGTATTACGAAAATGCTGAATGGATATATGTCAGTGGAGGAGACCGGGACGGCATCGACCTCACCCTTTTGTCCGGATACACCATTTCCGGAAAAGTGCGGCTGCCGGAAGGACAACAGGCGTCAGCCAACCTCGATGTGAGGGTCGAGGCCATGCTAGGAGAAGGCACAGGCGGTTACCCCCCCAACGGGTGGACGGACATCATCATCCCGCAGGGACAAAATTACGCGGAATATAGTCTGGTTGTCCCCGCGGAGAGCGGCTACCGGTTGCGGTACTCGGCGAGTGGCATAGCGCCGTATGGCGTGCTGCAAGGCTACTATATGGAGGACGGAGAGGTCGGGCTGATAGACGTCTCTGAAGGGAGTGTCGCGGATAAAGACCTTACCATTCTTATTGGAAGCGCCATCAGCGGCACCGTGTCTCTGCCCGGCGGGGCGACGGCGGCGGGGAATATCAGCCTTTGCGTAACCGCCGTTAGCAGCGGAACGATGTATTCGGGCATGGCTTATGTAACCATCCCGAACGGAGGACATTCTGTCAATTACAGCCTTGTTGTTCCGCAAAGCGGGGAGTATTTAGTAAATTATTCCCTGACTCATCCAGTGCCGGGCTATATGCAGTACGGTTATTATTCAGCAGACGGCACCACGTTAAATTATTACAATTACACTTGGATTAGCCCGGGAAGCCAGGGCCGGGATGATATCAACCTCACCCTGATTCCTGCGGCTTCGATCACCGGCACCGTGTCGCTGCCCGCCGAGACGGCGGAGGAAGACATCCCGCTCTACGTTATCGCTTGTAAGCCACAGGAAGAATTGAGCTTTTATTATAAAGCTCATGTAGTCATCCCGGCCGGGAATAGCGGCGCGGGCTATAGCCTGGCAGTGCCAAAAGAGGCCGGTTTTGAGCTGTTTTATTCATTGGGCTCGCTGAGCTCGCCCGAACTAGGCTACTTGCCATGCGGCTATTATGTCTCCGACGACGTAACCGAGCCCGAATATGATAACGCTGCCTTGATTGACGCAAGCTCCGGGGATGTGACGGCCGACCTGCACCTTATTCCCAGTGGACAATACACGCCTTCGGCTCCGGCGATCATTTCCATCACAGCCGCCGACAGCGGGTGCAACGAGGGTCTGGGCAGCGGTGACACAGTAACCATAGACTTCGACGTGTATACCAACAGTCCTCCGGTAGATAGCAAGGCCGCGGTAGATGCCCTGATCGACTTTGGCCAGAGGGTATTCGGCACAGACTACGCCGGCACGTGGACAGACGCCAGAACCCTGGTGCTTACTGTCAGCGACGCCGCTTACGGCACTTTGGCAGTTGGCGATACGCTTACCATTAAAGAAAGCGGCGGACTGAAGACGGAGGACGGCCTGTCCCCGGCCAGCACCGCCAGCGGTATTATCGATGGCACCTTTGTCGGCACCTATACAGAGCCGCCGGCTATCGTCTTCGCCAGCGCGGTTAATGGGGGGGGGTAGCTCGGGAGTATTGGACAACGGTGATAAAATTATCATTCTTTTTGACGTAGATACCAACCAACCGTTAGTCGACAGCAAAGCAACCGTTGACGCCTTGATTGACTTCCAAGGGAAGTCGTTCGGCACGGATTACAGCGGCAGTTGGGATGACTTAAGAACACTGACTATTACCGTAATCGACAACGCAGGCGGTAATCTGGCTCCGATGGATGTATTTTATATCAAGGCCGGCGGCAACCTGAGAACAGCGGACGGGCTGTCGCAGCCCAGCACCGCCGGCTGGACTATTGGCGGCTCTTTCTGACCTTAATATAAATAAGGGTGGTCTATTATAAAAGGTATGGCCACAACCCAAGCGATTCAAACGGTTTAGCTCCAGGCCCGGCGGGGAACAATCCCGCCGGGCCTGCTTATAATTAAGAATGCTGCAATTTTAACGTGGACAAAGTCCTTTTCCGGTGATAGCATAATATAGGTATATTTTTCATGTCGAATTTTGAGATTTTTTGCTAAAGGAAGGCGAAGCGATGCGGGGCCGGGTGGAAAAGCTGAAAGGAAAAAGCGTGGCGATCGTGCTTGTCGTGCTGGTTCTGGTGACAAGCCTGGCCGGCGCCTGGGAAGGACTTGAGCTAAGCATTTATGACAGCTGGTTCAAGCTGCGCGGCGCGCGGCCGGCGCCTGATGATATCGTGGTCGTGGCCATTGACGACCGCTCCATCGGGGAAATCGGGCTGCTGCCCTGGCAGCGCCAGGTGTACGCCCGTTTGCTGGAGAAATTAAAAGACGCGAAGGTCGTCTGTTTCGACGTGGTTTTCGACACGCCGGGCACGCCCGAGGATAATGCCGCTCTCGCGGCTGCGGCGAAAGCGCAGGGCCGGGTGGTGATGGCCAACATGTTCTCTTTTGAACAGAATGCGGGAGAAGTGTACCAGGTGCCGCGCTTCCCGGTGAAACAGCTGGCCTCCGCCACCGCCGGCATCGGTTTCGCCAACGTGCCGCAGGACCTGGACAGTGTGATCAGGCGCGTCACCACTGTGGATACGAATACTTTCGGCAGGCCGTTTCCCTGTCTTAGCCTGGCGACATTGCTGACGGAAAAGGGACTTAATCCGAACAGCCTGAAACTTGCCGGGAACGGGGTCCTGTACGCGGGTGATTTGGCCGTTCCCATTGATGATAAATATCAGACCTTAATTAATTTCTGGGGCCCGGCCTCGACTTTTCAGACATACAGCTTCACGGACATCCTGAATGACCGGGTGAGCGGCGACAAATTGGCGGGGAAGTCCGTGTTTGTCGGCTTCACTTCGGCGTCCGAACACGACTATGTCACCACCCCTTTCACGCTCGGCAATATGGTGCTGGGCGGCGCCCTGCCGTCACCGGGAGTGGAGGTGCATGCCTCCGCCCTGGCCACCTATCACTCTGAAGGGTTCTACAGGAGGGCGCCGCTGGCCGTCAACCTGGCAGTGTTATTGCTTGTCGGCGCATTGTCCGTGGCCGGTGTGGCAAGGGCGAAAAGCCCCTTGAGAGGGCTGCTCTACCTGCTGGCAATCATGACGGCGGCCGGTTTGGGCGTGTACCTGTGCTGGTGCTGCGGGCGCTACTGGGTCAACCTGGCGACGCCGGTGGGGCTGGGCATGCTGGTATACACCGGCATGACCGCCGAGAACCTGGTGCGCACCGAACTGGACCGGCGGCGCACGCGCGCGCTGTTTGCCCGCTATGTTCCTCCCGCCGTGGTGTCGGACTTGCTGCAGCACCCGGAGGACATCGTCCTGGGGGGTATGAGAGTGGAGCTGACGATATTCTTTTCGGATGTGCGTGGTTTCACCTCGTTCAGCGAGGACAAGACGCCTGAATATGTGGTGCAGCGGCTGAACGAATACTTTACCGAGATGAACGCGATAATTTTCAAGCACGGCGGCACTTTGGACAAGTACATGGGTGACGGGATTATGGCCTTTTTCGGCGCCCCGATTCACTATGAGGACCACGCCGACCGGGCGCTGGCGGCTTCCTTGGAAATGCTGGAGCGCCTGAAGGAGCTTAATAAAAAATGGGAGGAACAGGGCGAGCCTTTGTTCAACATCGGTGTCGGCATCAATTCCGGACCTGTCGTGGTCGGCAACGTGGGCAGTCCGGAGCGGATGGATTACACGATCATGGGCGGGGAAGTGAACCTGGCCTCGCGTCTGGAGAGCATGAACAAGGAGTATAAAACAAATATTATTCTTAGCGACCGCACGCTCAAATATCTGAAGAACAAGGATGAACTGCCCGGGGAAATAACGCTCCTGGGCGAGACCAGCGTGCGCGGCATGGTTGAAAAAGTGCTCATTTACACGGTTAAAGCCGGAAAAGCAAGCGAGGGTTAATAAATTGTCTAGTCTGGTATCAATCGAACATACTTCTCAAATCCTCTAAAAAAGTACCTGGTGAGCAGACTGGAAAGTCAACTTTCCCCGCCCATGTTTTCCATAAAAAATGTTTGTCGAGACTCAACAGCCAATCCACATTCGCTGAGATCGCAGCGGCAAGGATTGGCGCGTCTTTTTCATTGATCATTTTTTGGGCTGATTCCAGGGTATCGTTATCGAAGTCAACGATAATAAAAGGCAGCGTTTTAAAAAGCAAATAATATTGTTCAAGAGCGCCCGGTAATTTTTTTTGCACGTTTCGCAATACCTCCGTTACTACATCTTCGGATATAAATGGTATTATCACTTTTAACTCTGCCAGCACTAATACTTCGTGCGCTCCTCCTTTATTGGAAGCGAGACCCGCAATAATCACACTGCTGTCAATAAAAACCTTATTTCTCATATTGGTGGCTTCCTTCTCTTAACTCTTCCAGCAGGCTTTCTAAATTAATATTGTTCTTATTCATCTCTCTTTTTACAGAGTCAGCTAATTCTTTCACCATGATTTTTTCCGGTGTGGCAATAATTGCGTTTCCTGCGCGAAATATTTCTAAATAAGTGTTTTCACCTATATCCAAGGCATTTCTTATTTCCGCCGGGATGGTCAGCTGCCCTTTTCCCCAGACGCGCACCTTTCTTACTTTTTTGCTTTTAGTCTCATCCATATACATGCCCGACATTCTGAAAATCATCCTTTCCGAATTTCTTAGTTTCTTAATATTATATATTGATTGGCCTCAATTAGCAACAAAGAACAAATTAAGAATGAATTCGTCTTTGACTTTTGGGTATACATAAGCGGCGATTTTGAGCTAATTTCAAAAAGCGAAAGAGTCCGAGGAATAGTGAGGGAACTGTTTGAGCGAATGGAGCGAGCGAGTTTGACCGAACACAAATTCACCCCGGGTGGAGTTTTATTCCCACGCCGGGGCGTTGTATGTGTCTGTTGTATTCCGTTCCCGTTTACCGCCGGTTGACGCCGGCTTCCAGCAGGTCGTTGGCCTCCTGGACGCTGAAGCCCCGGTGAATCAGTCCGTGCACGGCGGCCAGCAGCGCTTCCGGGTGCGGGCTTTGCCAGACGTTGCGGCCCATGACGATGCCTTTGGCGCCCCCGTCGAGCGCACCGGCGATCATTTTCAGGGTGTCCAGGTCGGTTTCGCATTTCGGCCCGCCGGCGATTAAGATCGGGACCGGGCAGCCGGCCGTTACCTGCTCGAAGCCTTCCTCGGTGTAATA
Source organism: Pelotomaculum terephthalicicum JT (assembly GCF_022410535.1). Lineage (GTDB taxonomy): Bacteria > Bacillota > Desulfotomaculia > Desulfotomaculales > Pelotomaculaceae > Pelotomaculum_D > Pelotomaculum_D terephthalicicum. The sequence continues at coordinate 4,209 of NZ_JAKNBL010000012.1, read as the reverse complement.
GGTCTTGACCAGGTCCGCCCCGTGCTCGGCGGCCGCGCGCGCGCCCAGGGCGATGAAGCGGGCGTCTTTTTTCTGCTCCTCGTTTATTTTCCCGAGCCCCACCACGCCCAGCAGCGGCATGTTCCATTTGCGGCACTCGCTGGCCGCCCGGGCAAGCCCGATGAGAGTTTCATGTTCATAGGGCGAGCCGATGAACGCAGAGGTGGCTATGGCGTCGGCGCCGGCCGCCAATGCGTCCTCCAGGGTGGCGGTCTGTCCTTCCCGGGTCAGCTCCGGGCCGGAAATGGTGGCGCCGCCGCTGATCCGCAGAATGATGCCAGGTTTGTTTACCGGCTCAAAAGCGTGCCGGTAGATTCCCTTTGTCACCAGCCAGGCGTCCACCAGTCCGGTGGCGTCCAGTCTGGATACAGTTTCTTTGACATTTTTAAGCCCTGTCAGCGGACCCAGGGCCATGCCGTGGTCGATGGCCACCACCAGGGACCGCCCGGTGTCAGGCCGCAAAATCCGGTTCAGTCTGACTGAAAAACCATCCATTATTTAGTCCCCCTCCGGTATTAACACAACACCCTTGATAATTTCCTGCCTGCGGGCCTGCTCCACCGCGTCCAGCATGTCGTCCAGCGTGTAGCGGTGGGAAATAAGGTCGTCCACTTCGATTTCGCCGCTGCTGATTAAGGAGACCGCCAGTTGGAAGTCGGCCGGAGTGGAAGCGAAGGTTCCGGTAAGCATAATCTCGGCATAATGAAGCCAGCGCAGGTCCACCGGCACCGGCTGTCCCGCCGGCGGGCCGCCGAAGACATTGAATATGCCGCCGTTGCGCACGGCCGGGAAATACCGCTCCATCACTTCCGGCACACCGAGGGAGGCGATGACGATGTCCGCGCCGAGCCCCCCTGTCAGGCGGCGCACTGCGCCGCCCACATCCGCGCTGTTCGCGTCCAGGCCCACGGCGGCGCCCATTTTTTCAGCCAGCGCGAGCCTGTCCGGGCGGACATCGGCCACCATCACCCTGGCTTTGTGCCACAGCGCGGTCTTCAGGTGCATCAGGCCCATCGGACCGGCGCCTACCACCAGCACGTTGTCGCCGACATTTGTCCCGGTGGCGCGGGCGGCTGCCAGGCAGCAGGACAGCGGCTCGGCCACAGCCGCTTTGTCGAAAGGGACGTGGTCCGGCAGTTTTACCACGCCGCCGGCGTTAATGATTTGCCTCGGGATGCGCACGTATTCGGCGAAGCCGCCGTCAATGCCGTGCGACAGCCCGAATTCATGCAGGCAGAGGTTGTGTCTGCCGCGCTTGCAGAAAAAGCACTCGCCGCAGACGGCGATGGGGTAGACGGCCACCCGGTCGCCGGCCGCGTAGTTTTGCACGCCCGGCCCGGTTTGGGCGATAATGCCGCTTACCTCATGGCCCAGTATCGCCGGCAGGTCTTTCGGCGCTCCCTGGCCTAAAAGCATCTTGATGTCGGTGGCGCAGATGCCCGAGGCCCTGACCTTGACGATAATTTCTCCCTCTCCCGCGACGGGAGCGGGTACGGATTCCAGCCTGATATCCCCCTTGCCGTGCATGACGGCGGCTTTCATCAACACTTGCCCATTCCCCCCGCCTTTTGTACTTCTTCCATTAACGAGCGCATTTTGACCAGACTTTTTTTGCCGGTTTGCAGCTCCACGCCCGAACAAAGGTCGATGCCGAAAGGCCGGACGCTCTCAACCGCCTCCCTGACGTTTTCCGGCTTGATCCCGCCGGCCAGGAAGGCCGGCAGGGCGGAATCCGCCACCACCCGGGCGGCCTGGTCCCATTGGCCGGTTGTGCCGGTGCCGCCGAACCTGACCACTCCGTTGATTACCGCTGCTGTGTCCAAAACCACCGCGTCCACGCCGGCCTCCCGGCACTGTTCAACCTGCCGGAGCATGGCCTCCGGATCGAATTTTGAATCGCTGTCTCCGGCCGCCGGCAGAAACAGTGATTGCCAGATTTCCATGCCGGGCGCGATTTTTTTGAGCTGCCCGGCCATGGCCGCCCCGTCCTGGCTGAGGAACTGGACGGCAAAGGGTTTCAGCCGCGTCACCAGTTCCGTCAGGCGGTCCGGCCGCATCTGGTGAACCAGGGCCACCGCCGGCACAGGGGGTGTGGCGAAGATGGGCGCCGCGCTTTCCACTGTTTGTGCGCGCGGCGAGTAGGATACTTCGATCACCGCGCCGATATAGTCCGCTCCTTCTCCGGCGGCCATATTAGCGTCTTCGGTATTGGTTATGCCGCAAATTTTAACCCGACAACCAGCTTTCATTGATATAATTCCTTTCCACGCCGTTTTCCGTTACCCGCGCGCCGGTGTTGTCCACCTCGGTAACCATGATCCGGCTCTTCGCCGTGCCCCGTGACTCAAGAAATTCCAGCAGTCTGTCCGGCACTTCCGGTTTTTGGGTTAAGGCGAATACCGTCGGCCCGACCGAACTCATGCCGGCCAACTCGGCGCCCGCTTCCCGGAAACTGGCGATATAGTTGTATATTTGCGTACCCGAGATGCCGTGCTGCTCGCACTCGGCGCGCTTGGACCCGAGGAAGCAAATGTCGAACAGGGCGTCGCCGATCCCCTTCAGGTTGCCCTGCACCATGGCCGGCATCATGTCCAGCAGGATAATCTGCGCCTTGACGCCGCTCTGCAGGTAATCGAGGTACCTGCCCCGCCGCATGAGAACTTCCACTTCCGATTCGGCGGCCGTTTCCTTGCCGGTAAACTCGTCTTCCAGGCTGGGGACGTCGGGAATGACGATGACGACTTTCGTATCCGGCATGGCCGCCCGGTAGATCATCTCCAAGTTATCGGTCGCCATTATTATGCCCCCGTTGACACTGGCCATCGCCCCGATGCCGGTTTCAAACCCGCGGATCAGGCAGCCGTTGCCGCGCGGGCTTTCCTCGCAGGCGTTGTAGCCGACAATCCGGCGCAGTTCCCTGTTGGTGAAGGGCCGGCCGAGGACTTCGTTCATGCCGATGCAGGCTGCGGTCATCGAACCGGTGGTCGACCCCATCCCGACGTGGCGGCGCTTGTGGTCGTAAAGCTCAATTTCAAACCCGCCCCGGTAGCCAAGGATTTCCTTGATTACCTTGGCGAAATGAGTGGCGACCAGGGGCCGCTCCCCGCGCACCACGATTTCCGGGTTTGTGGTCGAGCGCACCTTGGCTTTCAGGTAAATGCCGATAGCAATGCCCATTCCCCCGCCGCCCGGCCGGACAGGGCTGAACCTGTTCATATCCAGCACTGTCGGGTGCAGGCGGGCGGGCAGGGTTACTTCCACCTCTCTCCCGGTGGGTTCGGATACCGATCTCGACGCGAAGCCGCACTGTTCCGGGTGAATGACAAAATCCTTCTGGCCCGGCTCGAACTCCTCGAGCACAGCGGTAAACCGGTCAAACGGCCCGCCGATGACCCCTATTTTAATAGTTTGCTTTTCCATCGTAAAAACCTCCACAAATCATAATTTTACCTGCCATGCTTACCGTGCTTGCTTTTTACCTACCATCCCTCCCAGGATATTTTGATTTGTGGCAGATATGGCGTCCGGGCAATCAATCAAAAAAGGCATTCCGGTAGGAATGCCTTGAATGACGGTGCCGTATAAAACATGTCTGGAAATGCACCCAGCATAACCACCTACCATCCTACCATAAAGCCATTATAAAGCCAGTCCCGTATCCAAGGCAATGATAAAATTTGGCAATTGAGGGATTGAACTATAGTGAGTCCAGAATTCAGGAGTCAGTATGGATTTCTTGCATACCTTTCTGTCAAAGGTTTCCGCATAGCTTCCTTCACGAACTAATATTATTTTTCCCATTTGAAAGAAAACCTCTAATCTCGAATCTGTCGTGATAAACGTGCACAGTAAACAGTAATATGAAGCTTGTCAAAAGTTGCCGGAGCGCAATCCTACCATTGCCATGTAAAATCCTATATGAAAGTTTTTGTTCGTTCTTGATTCGGTTATAACTACGTTACCGGTGCAGTGTCAATAGTAAATGCTGTATTCTATTTTGTAAAACAAGACTTTAAAAAGAATATTGGCAGGTAGAGTATTAATGTTAGCGGTATAATAAAATGCAGCAAAAACGGCCACTAAAAATGCAGCAAAAATGGCCACCAAATACAGCACTCAGCTGGAAGAAATGGAAATGTGCTACCATGGACACAAATCCATTTACAAGGG